>NZ_JAZDQN010000010.1:0-183193 GCF_036324125.1 Pseudomonas ulcerans
GGGGGCGTGGTCGCCCGGGTGTGTGTTTGTTTTTTTAGGCGCGCCGTGGGGGGTCCGACCCCGCTCCCACAAGGTCGGCGGTGGCCTGGACCTATACCGGCATCTCCGCCAACAGATGATTGAGCAACCGCCGCGCCGAAGGCGACAGCCCATCCTGGTCACGCACGCAGATCACGAACTCCCCCCGTGCCCACGCATCGGTGAGCGGAATCACCTTCAGCCCGAACATGTCGGCATAGCGCATCACTGCCTCCCGCGGCAGGATGGTTTGCGCCAGCCCGGCCTGGACCAGCCGGTAGGCGGCGTCGAACGACGACACATGGGCGCGGATGCGCAGTTCGCGGCCCAGCTCCTGGGCCGTATTGAGCATGAAGCTGTTGAGCGTGGCGAACGCCGAGTGGCCGATATGCTCGTAGTCCAGGGTTTCCCCCAGGGTGATGCTGGTGCGCCCGGCCAGGGGATGCCGGGCATTGACCACCAGGGCCAGGTGGTCGCGGCGGTAGGGGATGAACTCCAGCTCGCCGTTGGCCACGGTCCTGCGGCAGATGCCCAGGTCGGCCTGGCCTTCGAGCACGCCGCGGACCACGTCGAAGCTGAAGCGCTCTTCCACATCCACGCGGATATGTTCGTTGGCCATCATGAACGACGACAGCGACTCAGGCAGGAACTCCATGATCGAGGAAATGTTCGCATGGACCTTCACATGTCCCCGCGCGCCCTCGGCGTACTCGCTGATCTCGCCTTGCAGCCGCTCCATGCTGCGCATCAGCTGGCGGGCATGGCGCAACAAGGCCTGGCCCGCCGGTGTCGGCGTCACTCCGCGCTTGCTGCGGCGCAGCATCGGCACGCCGAGGGCGGCCTCGATATCGGCGATGCGCTTGCTCACCGCCGACGGCGCGATGAACTCGCGCTCGCTGGCCCGGGCGATGGTGCCTTCCTCGCAGACGGCGATGAACAGGCGCAGGGAAACGGGATCGATATGCCACATCGCGGCGGGCCTTGTGGAAGTGAATGCCGGCGCAGCATACGCATGGCGGTCGCGCCCCGGCAAACCGGGCGTGGCTCAGCGCTGGGTCAGGCGGATGATCTGCCGCGCGCAGAAGGCGCCGGTGAGGATCACCCCGAACAGGCGCAGGGTCTGCATGGCCAGGACCAGGCCGACATCCGAGTCGGTTTCCACCGCGATGATCGCCATGGCATCCAGGCCGCCGGGGCTGGTGGCCAGGTACATGGAGAGGAAGTCGCTGCCGCTCAGGCGCGCCAGCGGCCAGGCGCAGGCGGCGCAGAGGATGATCAGCACCACGGCGCCAGCGATCATGGTCGGCAGGCGCTTCCACACGTAGGCCAGGGTGGCGCGGTCGAAACGCAGGCCGATGTAGCAGCCGATGGCACCGTAGGCCGCACTGAGCAGCCAGCCGGGCATGCTGACCTGCAGGACCCCGGCCAGTTGCAGGCAGCCCCCCAGCAACAGCGGCAGGAGCAACGCACCTGCCGGTATCCGCGAGCCTGCGACGACGCCGACCAGCACCACACCCAGCCCCAGGATCAGGTTGCCCAGCTGCGGCGTTCCCGATCCGGCCGCTGCGCCGACGGCAATCTCGCCGCCCGCGCTGGCGCCCAGCCAGTGACTGACCAGCGAGCCGATCATCACCACGCACACCACCCGCACGTATTGCATGGTGGCGACGATCCGGGCGTCAGCGCCGTTTTCCTCGGACATGGCCACCATAGCCGAGGCAGCGCCGGGCGCGGTGCCCCAGGCGGCGGTGCTGCCGGGAATGCCGCCGTAGCGCACGGTGCCGAGGCCGACCAGGGCGCTGAGCACCACCGTCAGCAGGGTGGCGAACAGCATCAGTTCCCAGGATTCGGCCAGGGCGCTGAGCACCGACCAGGTGATCGAATGGGCCACCAGCAGGCCGACGCAACCCTGGCCGAAGCGGAAGGCATGGCGGTGCAGGCGGATGCTGGCGCCACTGGCGCCGAAGGCGATGGCCACCAGCATCGGTCCGAGGAACAGGCCGGCAGGGACGGCGAAGGCATGCAGGAGCTGGCCGAAGCCGCCCGCGCAGACGATCAGGGCGAGCCATTGGAAGAGCGAGGAACGGAACCACGGAGTGGAGGAGGGCAACGATGAAATCTCCCGATCAAGCGGTGCTGCGACGCCGCGAAAGCCAGCAGCGAGGAAATTATCGACGGGGCGATTCATCAGGTCTATTTTCTACTTTCGATGAATCCATAACTGAAATTCATGAATCATGGACCTGCGCGACCTGACCTACTTCGAAACCATCGCTGAAATCGGCCACCTGGGCCGTGCGGCAGAAAAGCTCAATCGCAGCCAGCCGGCCTTGAGCAAGAGCATCCAGCGCCTGGAGGAATCACTTGGGACGCGCCTGTTCCAGCGTGATGGCCGGCGCATCAAGCTCACCGATGTCGGCGAACTGCTGCTGGCCCGGGGCAAGCAACTGCGCCTGAGCATCAGCGAGACCGAGCGCGAGGTCCGCGACTTTGCCAGCGGCCTGGTGGGCAACATCCGCCTGGGTTGCGCGGCGAGCATGGCCGATCACCTGTTGCCGCAATTGGTGGGGGCGCTGCTGGAGCGTGCGCCGGAGCTGACCCTGAGCCTGTCCATCGCCCAGGACGATGTGCTCAAGGACTCCCTGTTGGCCGGTCGGCTCGACGCGACCATCTGCCCGCTGATCGTCGATGACCCGCGCTTCGTCAGCTACCCGGTGGTGCAGGACGAGGCGGTGGTGGTGGCCAGCGAGGATCACCCGGTGTTCGATCACCCGGTGCAACTCAAGGACCTGTGTGCCTATCGCTGGGTACTGGCGCCGCCGACGGTGACCGCGCGGCGCTGGATCGACAACGCCTTCCTGTCCCGCCAGTTGCCGGCGCCGGTGGCGCAGATCGAGACCAACGCCATCTCGCTGTTGCCGCGGCTGATCGAGCGTACCCGCCTGCTGAGTTTCGTCGCCCGGGAAACCCTCGAACACGGCCAGGGCATGGCCCGCCTGCGCGAGGTGCCCCTGGCCGAAACCACCATGAGCCGCACGGTGGCGGTGCTGGTCAGGACGGAAGGGTATCTGCCACCAGCGGCGGCGGCGATGATCGAACTGCTGAGGCAGGAAGGGGAGGCGTTGCTAAAGGGGTGAGGCGAGTGAGGTCCCGCCTGGGCTGCCTGGCAGCCCGTCGAGCAGGGCCGCAAGGCGGCCCCGGTTGCGTTGATGCTGAGTGGCGCTTAGAAATCGACCGAAGCCGACAGCAGGTAGGTGCGAGGCGCGCCCAGGCCGAGGCTGGCCAGCAGCGGCACGCCCCAGTAGTCCTTGTCGGTGAGGTTTTCGATACCTGCACGGAACACCACCGGCTTGCTGGCGATCTTGGTGCTGTAGCGGGCACCGACGTCGAAGATGGTGTAGCCGGGGATCGACAGGCTGTTGTCGGCGTTGATGTACTGCTTGGACACCGAGGTGGCGTTGCCGGTCAAGGTCAGGCCGTCCACCAGCGGGGTGTCCCACTCCACGCCCAGCTTGCCTTGCAGCTTGGGATAGGCGGTGGCCTTCTTGCCCTCGTTGGCGGCAACCGCCGCCTTGGTGATTTCCGGATCGGCATAGGCGATACCGCCCATCAGGCGCCAGTCCGGCAGCGGCGAACCGAAGAAGCTCCATTCCACGCCACGGTTACGCTGTTCGCCACCGAACGAGAAGATGTTGGTGGCCGAGTCGGTGTAGCTGCTTGGGCGCTTGATCTCGTACAGCGACAGGGTGTGGCTGAAGGTGCCAAGGTCGAGCTTCAGGCCGACTTCCTTCTGCTTGGACTTGTACGGCGGGAACACGTCGTCAGGGTTGTTCGAGGTCACCGGAGCGCGGGCACCCTTGCTCAGGCCTTCGATGTAGTTGGCGTACAGCGACAGATCGTCGGTCAGCTTGAACAGGATCGCCCCCGCCGGGGTGGTGGCGTGGGTGTCGTAGTTGGGCTTGTTGCGCGCACCGGTGGTAAGGCTGAAGGTGTCGGTGACCACTTCCTGGCGACGCACGCCAAGGGTCAGTTGCAGGCGATCGTCGAGGATCGACATGGTGTCGGCGATGCCGTAGCTCTTCAGGTTGTTTTCCGTGTGCAGGACCAGCGGCCATTGCTGGGGCGCTTCCGGACCCCAGACCGGGTTGTAGATGTTGGTGGTCCAGTTGGCACCCGGTACCGAGCGACGCCCCCAGTCCTTTTCCTTGTCGCGGTACTGGGTGGCGTTCACCGACCACTGGTGGTTGATGCCGAAGGTGTCGAAGTGACCGCGCAGGCCGACCTCGGCGGAGGTCTTGTAGATCTGCATCTGCAACTGCCCCATGGTGGTGGTGTAGTCGCCGGCGCTGTTGATCACTACGGCAGTCATGGTGCCGTTGTACTTGTAGTCGGTCTTGGTCGTGCCGATGGCGCCGTAGGCCAGCAACTGGTCGTTGATCTCGTACTCGCCACGCAGGATCACGCCCTTGTCCTTGCTTTCGACATAGGCCCAGTCGGGGTTGAGCAGGGTGGTGTTCTTCGGTGGCGAGGGTACCGCCACGCCGGCGTTCAGGCCGATGCCGCGGTTCTGCCCGCGGATGGTGTCGTCGGCGTCGAACAGGTCGAGGGACAGCTTGGCCCGCTCTCCGCGCCAGTCGAGGGCCAGGGAGCTGAGGGTGTTGCGTTTCGACTGGTCGTCGGTGGCGGTGTCGCCGTCGCGGTACACGCCGTTGAAGCGCACGCCGAACTGGTTGCCTTCACCGAAGCGTCGGGCGACGTCGATGTGCCCGCCGAACTGAGCGTCGGATTCGTAGGTGGCGGTCAGGCGGGTCAGCGGGGTGTCGCCGGCGCGCTTGGGAATCAGGTTGACCGTGCCGCCCACCGAGCCGCCGGGGGGCATGCCGTTGAGCAGGGCAGACGGGCCCTTGAGCACTTCGATGCGCTCGTACATTTCCGGCGAGGCGCGGTAGTAGGGCGCCATGCCGAACAGGCCGTCGACGGTCATGTCGGTGACCGCGGTCTGGAAGCCACGGATCGAGTAGTTCTCGCTGTAGGTACCCGTCAGGCCGTTGCTGAACACCGCAGGGTCGGTGGCGGAGATCACGTCGGTGATGTCCTTGGCCTGGATGTTCTGGATGAACTCGTCGGTGTAGCTGACGGTGCTGAACGGGGTTTCCATGAAGTCCTTGTTGCCCAGCAGGCCGACTCGCCCGCCCGTGGCCACTTGGCCGCCGGCATAGACGGGTGGCATGCTCTCGACGCTGTCCAGGGTTCCCTCTACGCGGGTTTCGCCCAGTTCCAGGTTGCCTTTCTTCGCTTCTTCCTTGGCGGGTGCCTCGGCCTCGGCGGCGAGGGTGGCCATGGACGCGCCGCCGAGGCCAAGCAGAAGGGCCATCTGTACGGCAGCGAAGGTGCGGTTGAGGGAGAACTGCGGCAGGGCAGGGTGGCCGCGGCGGGAAGTACAACGTACCGACATGCTGTGATTCCTTTCGATTCTAGGAGTAGTGAAGGCATTCACTAGGGATTCCGAAGCGCAAAGGAAAAACCTCAATGACAATCATTAACATTTAACAAAAGGCCAGTACGATAATGGCACTGGCCTTTGTCTCAGCGGTAAACAGGCGGTTCAGGTCAGCCCTGGTAGCCCTTCACCACTTCGTCGGCCATGCGGTCCAGGCAGGTCGGGCTGGCGGTGCACAGGTACCAGGTCTGCGCATCGACGAACACCACGCGGCCGTTGTTCCAGGCCTTGGTCTTGCGCAGCAGCGGGTTCTCCAGGGTCTGCAGGTCGAGGGCCGGGCGCCGTTCCATCACCGCGGTGCGGTCGATGATGTAGAGGATGTCCGGGTCGGCCTGCTGGATGAATTCATTGGAGATCGGCTGGCCGTGCAGCCCGGCCTGCATGTCGCTGCTGGCGGGCTTGACCCCGAGGGTGTCGAAGATGAAGCCGTAGCGCGATTTCACCCCGTAGGAGGTGAAGGCGCCATTGTTGTGCAGGACGATCAGGGCCTTTTCCGGCCGGCCTTCGGTGACCTTGCGGGTCTGCTCGACCTTGGCGTCCATCGCGGCGACCTTCTGCTGCGCCAGTTCCTCCTTGCCGAGGATGCGCCCGAGGGTGGTCAGGTGCTGCTTGGCCGCGTCGATGAAGTTGCCCTGCTTGTTGCTCAGGTCGACGTCGTCGTACAGGGTCGGCGCGATCTCGCTCAGTTCGGCGTAGCTCTGCGCCTGCAGCGGCGAGATCAGGATCAGGTCCGGCTTGAGCGCATGCAGGCGTTCGAGGTTGGGCTGGATGGTGGTGCCGACATCGGCCACCGCCGGGTCGTCGCGGTACTTGACCAGGAAATCGGCGACATAGTCCTTGGCGATGCCGACCACCGGGGCGCCAAGCTGGTCGAGGCTGTCCAGCTCGCTCATGTCGAAGGCCACCACCCGCTGCGGCAGCTTGTCCACGGCGGTGGTGCCCAGCGGGTGCTCGATCTTCTGTGGCGCGTAGGCGGGCGCCGCAGCTTGAGCCTGGGCCTTGGCCGGTTCTGGTGCCTGCCTGGCTTGCTGGTCGCAGCCGGCCAGGGCCGTGGCGACGGCCAGGGCCAGCAGCGCGGCGGGGATCGCGTTGTTCATGTCAGTTCCCTTGAGATGGATGGATTGAAGTAGTTGCAGACGAAACCCCGCTCGCTGCGCAGGATCTCGAAATCGAGGCCGAACAGCTCCCCCAGCCGCACCGGGTTGACCACCTCGGCCACCGGCCCCTGGCAGTGCACGGCGCCGTGCTTCATGGCGACGATATGGTCGGAGTAGTTGGCGGCGAAATTGATGTCGTGGACCACCAGGATCACCGTGCGCCCCTGCTCGTCGCAGAGCCGGCGCAGGGCGCGCATGATCAGCACGGCGTGCTTCATGTCGAGGTTGTTCAGCGGCTCGTCGAGCAGCAGGTAGTCGGTCTGCTGGGCGATGGTCATGGCCAGGAAGGCCATCTGCCGCTGGCCTCCGCTGAGCTCGTCGATCCAGGACTGGCGCAGCGCTTGCAGCGACAGGAAGGCGATGGCGTCGTCTATCGCGCGCTGGTCCTCGGCGGTGAGGTTGCCGCGGCTGTAGGGGAAGCGACCGAAGGCCACCAGTTCTTCCACGGTCAGGCGCAGATTGAAGTCCGGGGTCTGGCGCAGGGTCGCCACGCGCCTGGCGTAGTCGCGCACCGGGATCGCGGCAATATCGCGACCGCCCAGGCTCACCGTGCCGGCACTGGCGGCCTGCAGGCGCGCGACCAGCATCAGCAGGGTGGTCTTGCCGGCACCGTTGGGGCCGATCAACGAGGTGACCTTGCCTTGCGGAAACTGCACGCTGACATCGCTCAGCACCGGCTTGTCGCCGTAGGACTTGTGGACATGGCTGAGGGAAATCATGCAGTGCCTCGTGTGCGGATCATCAGCAGAAGGAAATACACGCCACACACCAGGTTGATCAGGATGCTGACGGAGGTGTTGTAGTTGAACAGTTGCTCGACCAGGTACTGGGCGACGATGAACAGGCCGATGGCGATGGCGCTGGCCAGCGGCAGGGTGACCCGGTGGCGCTGGCTGCGGGCCAGGGCGTAGCTGATGTTGGCGACGAACACCCCCATGAACGCGGTGGGGCCCACCAGGCTGGTGGACAGCGCCACCAGCAGGGCGATCAGCGCCAGTTGCAGGCGCACCGCACGCAGGTAGTCGACGCCCAGGGACTGGGCCTGGTCGCGGCCCAGCGCGAGCACGTCGAGCACGGCCAGCTGCCGCCGGGCGATCAGGCAGGTCACGGCCACCAGTGCGGCGCAGACCAGCACCTGGGGCAGTTGCGCCTTGTTGAACGAGGCGTAGTTGAAGCCTTGGAGGATGGAGAACTCGCCGGGGCTGATCTTCAGCTGGATGAACTGGGTAAAGGTGGCGATCACCATGCTCAGCACCAGGCCCAGCAACAACAGGAAGTACACGTTGTTGCGTCCGTCGCGGAACAGCCAGCGATGGATCAGCCAGGAGTAGCCGAGCATCAGCAGGACCGACACGGCCATGTTGCCGTTGCGCCCCAGCAGCACCAGGCTCTGGCTGCCGAGGACCAGGATCAGCAGCGCCTGGAACAGCAGGTAGATGGCCTCGTAGCCCATGATCGCCGGGGTCAGGATGCGGTTGCCGGCGATGGTCTGGAACACCACCGAGGCGTAGGCCACGCAGACCCCGGCGATGACCATGGCGCCGAGGCGGACCAGGCGCCGCGGGATGACCCAGTCGAAGTCCAGGCCTGAGCCCAACAGCACGAAGCCCAGGGCCAGGAGCAGCACCAGCAGCCAGATGCCGTACTGCGTCAGGCGCGCGCTCATGCGTACTTACTCACCAGCAGGATCAGGAACAGCACGCCGCCGACACTGCCGGCGGTAAGGCCGATGGGCACCTCGAACGGGTAGATCAGCAGGCGCCCGACGATATCGCAGGCCAGCAGCAGCGCTGCCCCGCAGAGGGCGACGACGGGCAGGGTGCGCTTGAGGTTTTCCCCGTAGTACAGCGCCACCAGGTTGGGAATCACCAGGCCGACGAAGGGAATGGCACCCACGGTGATCACCGTGGCGGACACGGTCAGCGCCACCAGGATCAGGCCCAGGGTGACGTTGGCCGCGTAGTTCAGGCCGAGGCTGCTGGCCATGCCTTCACCCATGCCGAGCACGGTGAAGCGCTGGGCGAACAGGTAGGTCAGGGCGACGATGGGCAGGATCAGGTAGATGATCTCGTAGTTGCCCTGGACGATCCGGGAAAAGTCCCCCAGCAGCCAGCCCTGCATGCTCTGCAGGAAGTTGTGGCGGAAGGCGTAGAACT
The DNA here is from genome assembly GCF_036324125.1 of Pseudomonas ulcerans. NCBI lineage: Bacteria > Pseudomonadati > Pseudomonadota > Gammaproteobacteria > Pseudomonadales > Pseudomonadaceae > Pseudomonas > Pseudomonas ulcerans. The sequence continues at coordinate 8,832 of NZ_JAZDQN010000010.1, forward strand.
CGGCGATGGCGCTGAGCACGCTGCCGTACATCAGGCCGATCACCGGGACCAGCACGGTGTTCTTGAAGCGGATGCGGCGGATGATGGCCACGTACAGCAGGCTGGCGGCGAAGCAGAACGCCAGGGCGAAGCCCATGCGGGTGAAGGTGCCGGCGGCCGGGAAGCTGGTCAGTGCCACCAGGATGCCGAGCTTGGCCGCATCCAGGCCGCCGGAGGTACCCGGCTCGACGAAGCGGTTGCGCACGATCTGCTGCAGGATCACTCCGCACACCGCCAGGCCGACGCCGGTCAATACCAGCGCGGCCAGGCGTGGCAGGCGGCTGGCGGTGAGGGTCAGCCAGGCATCCTCGGACAACGCCAGCAGGTCGCTCCACGCCACCTGCTTGGCCCCGACCATCAGGGACAGGGCGCACAGCAGCAGAAACAGCAGGGGCAAGGCCAGGCGAGTCAAATGCTGTCCTCGCTGACCGCTTCGGCGGCGATGCGCCAGCCCTTGGCCGCGCGGCGCTGGGCGAGGAAGTGGGCGTACAGGCCGGGACGTGCGGCGAGTTCGGCGGGGCTGCCCTGTTCGGCGATGCGCCCGTTGTCGAGTACCACGACCTGGTCGGCCATGGCCACCGTCGACAGCTGGTGGGCGATGACGATCAGCGTGCGTTTGCCGCGCAGGCGGGCCAGCGCCTCGGTGATCGCCGCCTGGTTTTCCGCGTCCAGCGCGGCGGTGGCTTCGTCCACCAGGAGGATCGGTGCGTCCTTGATCAGGGCGCGGGCAATGGCGATGCGTTGCCGCTCGCCGCCGGACAGCCGTGCGCCGCCTTCGCCCACCGGGGTGTCCAGGCCTTGCGGCAGGCGTTCGATGATCTCCGTCACCCCGGCCTGGCGCGCTGCTTCCAGCACCTCGGCGTGGCTGGCGTCGGCCTTGCCGATGCGGATGTTGTCGGCAATGCTGCCCTGGAACAGGTAGGCGTCCTGGAAGATCTGGCTGATCTGCCCGGCCAGTTGCCCGGCGGACATCTGCCGCACATCGACGCCGCCGACGCGCACGCAACCCTGGCTGACATCGAAGAAGCGCGCGACCAGGCGCACCAAGGTGGTCTTGCCCGAACCGGAGGCGCCGACCAGGGCGGTCATGCTGCCCGGGGCGATGCGCAGGCTGACTTGCTGCAGCACCTCGGGCTGGCCAGCGGCATAGCGGAAGCTCACCCGCTCCAGTTCCACGCCGGCATCGGCGGGAGCCTGCGGCTGTTGTGCCTGGGGCAGGGGTTCGAGGGCGAACAGCTCGGCCAGCACCGCCAGCTGGCTGCGCGCACCGCGGAGGATCTCGCTGTAGCTGGCGACTTCCAGCAGCGGATCGATGAAGCGGCTGACCAGTAGCAGCGCCAGCAGCACCGGGACCAGCGTGCTGGCCGGCAGGCCGAGGCCCCACAGCTCGCCGAGCCAGAGCAAGGCGGCGACCAGCAGGGCGGCGAAGACCACCTGCACCGCCCAGGTATTGGCCACCACCGACATCGCCGAGACCCGGATCAGGCGCCTGGCCGACTGTTGCTGGCGGGCGATGGCCTGTTCGAGGAAGCGCGTGCCGCCGTCCTCGCCATTGAAGGCGCGCAGCACCGACTGCGCCTGGGCGAACTCGACCATGCGCTGGCTGGTCTGCGCGGTATCGCGGTGCAAGCGCTCGTCGGCGCGTTGGCCAAGCCGTGCCGTAAGGACGAACACGCCGAGCAGCAGGGGCAAGGCCAGCAGGGCCACCAGGCCCAGGCGCGGGTCGAGGAAGAACAGCGCCACCAGCAACACCAGCGGGCTGACCACGCCGGTGAGCAGTGGGGTGAAGACGTGGGCCGGCAACTGCGCCACGGTCATCATGCCCTGGGTGGTGAGGTGGTTCAGGCGCGCGGTGTTCTGCGCGTTGAACCAGCCCACCGGAAGCCGGGCGACATGGTCGCCGAGGCGCTGACGGCCGCCCTGGAGCACGCCGATACCGACGCGGATCCCGGCCTTTTCCACCACCCGGCGCAGGGCCCAGCACAGCAGTACGCCCACCAGCAGCAGGCCCAGCCAGCGTGCGGCGGCCTGTGCATCGTTGGCCAGCAGGCTGCCGAGCACCGGCACCACGCCGACGATGGTCAGGCCGCAGAGCACGCCGTAGACCAGGGCCCTGGCGAGGTAGCGATAGAGAAACGCGGCGTCGTCACCGAGCAGTTCGAGGAAGGTCTTCAGCATGGCGATGGCGCCTGTTCCGTGGCCTGAGGGTAGCCGCCCAGCGCCCAGAGGCGGGCGTAGTGGCCGTTGCGCGCGAGCAGTTGCTCGTGGCTGCCGCGTTCGCTTAGGCGGCCGTGGTCGAGCACGAGGATCTGGTCGGCGTGCATCACCGTGTCCAGGCGATGGGCGATCACCAGCAGGGTGCGGCCACGGGCGAAGCGCGACAGTGCCTGCTGGATCTGCACCTCGTTCTCGGCGTCGGCCGCCGCGGTGGCTTCGTCCAGTACCAGCAGCGCCGGGTCGAGCAGCACGGCGCGGGCGATGCTCACCCGCTGCAGTTCGCCGCCGGACAGTTGCACGTCCTCGCCGACCACCGAGTCGTAGCCGCGGGGCAGGGCGAGGATGCGCTGGTGGATGTTCGCGGTGCGTGCGGCCTGCTCGATTTCTTCCTGGCTGGCCGAAGGACGGCCCAGGGCGATGTTGTCGCGCAGGCTGGTGTGGACCAGGCGTACCTCCTGCAGGACAAAGCCAATGTGGCGGTAGAGCTGGGTGCTGTCCAGTTCGCGCAGGTCGACGCCGCCGAGGGTGATACGGCCCTGGGTCGGGTCGAAGAAGCGCAGGAGCAGGCGGGCCAGGGTCGACTTGCCCGAGCCGGAAGCGCCGACGATGGCGGTGACCGTGCCCGGTTCGAGGTCGAAACTGACATCGTCGAGCACGGCCGTCTCGCCGTCGTAGCTGTAGCCCAGGTGTTCGACGCGGATGGCCGGCGCTTGCGCCAGGGCCGGGCGTGCCTGCGCCGGGGTGTCCAGCACCGGGGTGTGCAGCAGGGCGTGGACGCGGCCGGCGGCGGCGGTGGCGGCCTGCAGGTCGTGGCTGAGGTAGCTCATCAGCAGCAGCGGCGCGCACATGCCCGGCGCCACCAGGGCGAACGGCAGGATATCCAGCGGACGGATCCAGCCGAGGCTGCTGAACAGGGTGCCGAAGGCCAGCACCACGCCGAGCACGGCCACCGGGGTGACCAGTGCGTGGGCATTGGCCATGGCGCTGACCAGCGGCCGGGTGAAGTCGTCGAAGGCCGCGGCGAAGCCGTCGACCGCCTCGCGGTAGCTGCCGTGGGCCTTGCCTTCGAGGCCGAAGGCCTTGACCACCGGGATGCCGTTGACGAACTCCACCACGGCATTGTTGATCCGCGCCATCTGCGCACCGAAGGCCGGCATGTTGGCGGCGCTGGCCTTGACCGCGCGCTTGTAGAAGAGGAAGAACAACGGGAACGGCAGCAGCGAGACCAGGGCCATGCGCCAGTCCATGGCGAACAGGTAGACCACCGCGCCGGACACCGCGCCGAGGGTGCGGCCGAGGCTGGTGTAGTAGTGCGCGGTCAGGCTGTGCAGGGTATCGATATCGTCCTGCATCGCCTGCTTGACCTCGCCCGAGGCGCGCTCGGTGAACCAGCCCAGCGGTACCCGGGCCAGGCGCCGGGTGATGGCCAGGCGCAGTTGCCGGGTGATGTGGTTGTCGGCCAGGTGGGCGAGCATCTCGCCAGCGGAGATCAGCAGCATGCCGAGGAACAGGCAGCCCAGGCTGACGCCCAGCACCAGCCAGACCCGCTCACCGATTTCTGCCCAGGGGGCGAGGCCGTCGGCCAGGGCGAGCCGGGCGACATGGGCGATGCCGGCCAGCGGCACCAGGGTCAGCAGGCTGCCGAGGGCGGCCAGGCCAGCGGCGACGCGCAGGCGCCCGCGGATCGGTCGCAGTACGTCGGAAACCCCTGCGCGGGTCGCATCGTTGGCGCTCATCGTTTCTCCTGGATATGCAAGACAGTCGGCTCGGCGCGGCTGTCGTCCATGGCGGCGGGGTGGTTTCCCCCGATGCCCACTGTGTATTTCGAATGACGGCGGAAAATCCTCAAGCCGCTCATGCGCCGCGGCCCGAATAGAACGGCAGGCAGGTACGTACCGCCGAGGCGATGTACTTCTCCACCGAGGACACCGAGACCTTGAGCTCGACGGCGATATCGCGATGCGCCATGCCGCTCAGCTTGTGCAGCAGCAGGGCTTCGCGGGCGTTGGCAGAGTGGCGTTGCAGCGCGGCGTCGACCTGGATCAGGGCCTCCACCGCCAGGGCGCGGACTTCTTCGGAAGGCACCAGGGCTTCCTCGCGTTGCTTGAGGTCGTCGAGGTAAGCGGTTTCGAGCTTGCGGCGGCGGTACAGGTCGATGACCACGCCCTTGGCGATCTGCGTGAGGTAGCGGCGGCAGTCCTCGGCGGGCGGCACGTAGCCTTTGCGCAGCAGGTTGACGCAGATGTCGTGCGCCAGGTCGGCGGCATCGCAGGCATTGCCCAGCTTGCGCCGCAACAGGCCGCACAACCATCCATGGTGCTCGGCATACAACTGCTCCAGTTGTTGCCTGAGCGCGAACGATCCTTGGTCCACGTGACTCTCCATTGCTAAAGCATCCAGCGGTACAGCCAAACAGTTTTTGACTAATGATAATCGCTACGATTAGCATTTGGAGCATACGGCGTTGTCTGGTGCCATGCAACGCGGCCTGTTTTTCCTTCAACCCGCTCCGGCGCTGCCGGGGTGCACTTCAGGACCGAGGATCGGTCTGGCGGCCCATGCGGCCGTGTCCACTGCTTTTTGTTCTGTTCGACAAGGCGGAGTATTTCCATGATGGAACTCAATCCAGGTAGCGCCTCGCGCCGACCTGTCAGCGACTACGAAGAAAGTGCCTGGCTGCTCCAGCAGCAGTATCCCGAGCGTGTGCTCAAGCATTTCAGTGCCTGGCGCATGGCGCGCGACACCGACCTGGCGGGGCTGGAAAAGGCGCTGCTGGCGGTGGTCGCCAGCCTGCCGGCGCTCAATGCGCGCTATCGCTTCGATGACGACGGCGAGCTGCACTCGTTGCAGGGCGCCGACCCGCAGGCCTGCCTGCAGGTGCTGCAGGTTGCCTCGGCGGAAGAGGCCAGCGCGCGCCTGCTGGCCCTGCAGGCGCAGCCCTGGGATGCCGAAGGCGAGGCGCCGGCGCAGGCGCTGATCATCGGCACGGACGAGGCGCCGATCCTGGCGTTCATGCTGCACCAGATCCTCGACTGCACCTGCCGCGAGGATGACCTCTATCGCCTGACCCTCGACGCCTGCGCCGGACGCCCGCTCGGTGTGCCGCACCTGCCCTGGCTGCAAGGCCAGGCGCTGGCCGCCGCGCCAGCCGCAGCCGTGGCGCCGGCCAGCGCCAGCGACGAGGTCGCCGCCCTGATCCTCGGCGAATTCCGCACCGCCCTGGCGGTGCCGGGAATGACTGCGCAGGACGATTTCTTCGACCTCGGCGGCCACTCCCTGCTGGCCACGCGGATCATCGGCAAACTGTCGAGCAACCACGGCATCGAGGTGCGCTTCAACGACTTCTTCAGCGCCCCTTCGGCGGCGGCGCTGGCGGCGCGGGCCCAGGTGTCCGGGCGCGAGGGGCAGGCAGTGGCGGGCGTGCAGGACGAGGTGCAGCGGGCGCCGTTCGCCCTGGCCCAGGCGTCCCTGGGGCGTGCCTATGCCGCCTTCGATTTCGGCACCATCTTCAACCTGCCGTTCGCCATGAGCTTCCTCGACCCGGTGGATGAAGCCGTGTTCGAGCAGGCCTTCTCCGACCTGGTCAAGCGCCACGCCAGCCTGCGCACCACCTTCCACTTCGAGGGCGACGAGGCCTGGCAGCAACTGGTGCCGCTTGAGCGCCTGGGCCAATACAAGTGGTTCTGGTCGAGCCGCGAGAGCGAGGGCGCGTCCCTGGCCAGCGAAGCCAGGCATCGTTTCGACCTGTCGCGGGAACTGCCGATGCGCGTGCGCTTCCTGCGTGATCCGCAGCGCAAGGGGCAGACCCTGTCGTTGCTGGTCAACCACATGGCCATCGATGAATGGTCGCTGAACGTGATGATGGAAGACCTCGCCCGCGCCTACCTGGCCCGTGCCAGCGACCGCGCTCCAAGCTGGGAAGCGCCGGTGCCATCGTTTCATCGCTATGCCCTGGAGGAACTGGCGCGGGGCATCAACCGCCAGCACCTGGCGTACTGGACCGACATGCTCCGCGACGCGACCCGCGGCCTGCGCTTGCCGGCCATTGGCGGCGACAGCCCGGTGCCGGCTGGCGAGGCGTCCACCCGCGCGCAGTGGTTCGAGATTCTCCCGGACCAGGCCATGATCGATCACCTGTATCGCTTTGCCCGGCAGAACGATGCGTCGCTGTTCGGGGTGATCTACACCGCGATCGCCCTGGCCCTGCACAAGGTGGGTGACCTGCGCGACCTGGTGATCGGCACGTCGGCGTCGGGGCGTACGGACCCTGCGTACTACGAGACGGTGGGTTACTTCACCACCATGGTCGCGCACCGGGTGCAGTTCGATCCGCAGCAGCGCGTGGGTGCGTTGATCGAGGGCGTCAGTCGCCTGGTCAACGATTCCATGGCCTATGCCGACGTGCCGCTGGAGCAGATCCAGCAGGCCCTGGGCATGACGGCGGCGGACGGCCTGCTGTTCGATGTGTATGTGCAGATCCATGCCAACAACGCGCTCAACGGTGCCTTGAGCCGGCCGGAAGGGGAGAAGATCCGCTATCGGCAGATCGACCCGGAAAAGAACGAATCGATGTTCGGCATCCAGTTCGAGATCATGGAGAACCTGATCGAAGGCCAGCGCTCGCTGCGCCTGGTGGTGACCTACCGCACGGAGCGCTACAGCGCGGCGCAGATGGCGCGGGTGACGGAAGCGATCGAAGGGGTGTTCGGGCTGTTTGCCCGTGAGGGTGGGGCAGGGTTGCTGGTGCAGGAGGTGCGGGTCTGAGGACCCGCTTTGCCGCTGCACAGTGAAATGCGGACCCTGTGGGAGCGGGTTTACCCGCGATGGCGTCGGTGAATTCACTATCGCAATCGCGGGTGAACCCGCTCCCACAGGGGAAGTGTTGCCTTGTCGGCTCCGGTTTCTAGCTCGATTCGAGCCCCGTCAGATCACCCCTCATGCATTCCGTAGCGCTGGAACGACGAGCGCTTCGGCAGGCGGTAGTGCGGCCGTCCCAGCAACTGGTTGACGATGGTCGCGTTGCGTGAGGCCGCCACCCCCAGGTCCGGCGAGCCCACGCCGTGCTGGAAGATCTCCGCGTTCTGCACGAAGACCCGCCCCACGCCCTGGTCGCAGCGGCGTGCGGTGAAGTCTTCCTGGACGATGCAGTCACCCTGTTCATCAGTCTCCAGAACGCTGCCCTTGAGCCGTTCGAACCACTGTGGCCAGGCATGCCCGTAGCCCGTGGCGGCGACGATGGCGTCGCTGTCGAAGGCACTGCTGCGCGCAAGTTCGCGATGCCGGTAGTGAATGCGCAAGCGGCCACCCACGTCCTCGACGCGCTCAACCTCGCAATTGGACAGCAGGGTCAACCCTGGGTCGGTGCCGCCGATGGAGCGCTCGTAGATCAGGTCGTAGACCTGGGCAATGGTCGAGAAACTGATGCCCTTGTACAGCAACCCTTGCCCGGCCACGATCTCGCGCCGCCGCTCCCGCGGCAGGCTGTGGAAGTACTCCATGTAGGACGGGGTGAAGCATTCCTGGCCGAGTTTCGAGTACTCCATCGGGTGGAAACCCTGGGAGCGGGTGATCCAGCGGATCGACGCACCGGCGGCGACCCGCTCCGGCGTCAGTTCGTTGAACAGCGCCAGCACGCATTCCGCCGCACTCTGTCCGGATCCGATCACCGTCACCTGTTGGCACTGCGCCAATTGCGCCTGGCGCCTGGCGAACTCCGCCGAGTGCAGGATCGGTGCGGAGCTCTTGACCTGAGCCCAGCGCGGCAGGATCGGCGAAGTGCCGACGCCGACCGACAGGTGCCGGCTGTAGTAGTGGCGCTTGAACCCCGACAGCGACTGGCTTTCGATAAGGAAACGCTCGGCCGCCGGGTCGTAGCTGACATCGCTGACTTCCTCGCCGAAATGGCAGGTCGACAGTTGCTGCGAGGCCCAGCTGCAATAGTGGTCGTACTCGCGACGCGGCACCTGGAAATTGTCGTACCAGTAGAACTGGTACAGGCGCTCGTGCTGGTGCAGGTAGTTGAGGTAGCTCAACGGGTTGGTGGGGTCGGCCATGGTCACCAGGTCGGCGAGAAACGGTACCTGCAGGGTGGTGCCAGGCAGGATCAGCCCTTCATGCCAGCGAAACTCGGTCTTGCGATCGAGGAACAGGCCGCTCACCCCCGGATGCGAGGCAAGCAGCGCGGCCAGGCCGAGGTTGAACGGGCCTATGCCGATGCCGGCGATATCCACGGTGGGTAAATCCTTCATCCAATCGATCTCCTTGGGCCTTGCGGTTGAAGAGGGCGCATGCGCCCTTGACGCGACGCGGGGCATTCAGGCACCCGCGGCAGTGAGCAGTCGTTCAACGTCGCCGGCATTGCGGCAACGCAACAACTGCCCGGGTGACAGCGGTACGGCGAACTGTTCGTGCATCCGTGCCGAAATGGCTTTCAGGTGCTGCGGCCGCAGGCCGAGGCTGACGAAGTCCACCAGCGGATCGTTGCTGGCGTCGGGCGCCAGGCCGAGCACTTGCCGGTAGATGTCCAGCACCTGGTCCTGCGCCGTGGCGGGTGGCGGGGCGGCGAGCAGTTCGCGGGCGCGGCGGCGGTCCGGCTTGCCGTTCTGCGACAGCGGCAGCGCGTCGACCGCCAGCAGGCGCGTCGGCACATGGGACTGCGGCAGATGCTCGCTGGCGTAGTCACGCAGTTCGCCGGTGCCGGGCTCGGCCGCCTGCGGATCGCGGACATACAGGGCGCCCAGGCACAGCTCGCTCAGGCGCGCATCGCCGTAATCCACCACCAGCACGTGACGTAGCGCCGGGTGTTGGCTCAGCACCATCTCGACATCCGGCAGCGACACCCGCACCCCGCGCACTTTCACATAGCCATTGACCCGGCTGTCGAAGAGCAGGGTGCCGTCGTCGCGATAGCGCCCGCAGTCGCCGCTGCGGAAGGCGCGCACGCTCTCGCCGTGTTCGTCCTGGACGGTGATGAAGTCGGTCTGCAGCAGCTCGCCGTCCTGCAGGTAGCCCAGCGCCAGGTTGACCCCGGCGGTGTGGATGCGGCCGACCACGCCCGTGGGGCAATGGCGGCCCTGGGCGTCGAGGACGAAGTAGCGGTTGCCGGGCAGCGGCTGGCCGTAGGGAATCGACTGGCGGTCCTGTTCGCTGATCTCGTGCCAGATGCTCCAGATCGTGGTTTCCGTCGGCCCGCCCAGGGACACCAGGCGGGTGTCTGGCAGCAGGCGGCGCAGTTCGGCGATCACCGCCGGCTTGATGTAGTCGCCGCCCTGGGCGATCAGGCGCAGGCTGCCCAGGTCGTGCGCGCCACGGCAGGCCAGGAGCATTTCCAGGATGGCCGGCACCGAGCACCACAGGGTCACGCCATGCCGGGTCACCAGCTGGTTCCAGCGCAGCGCGTCCTTGTCCTCGCCGGGCCCCGGCAGGACCAGGGTGGCGCCGGCGGTGAGGCTGCCGAAGATGTCGAACAGCGACATGTCGTGGTGCAACGGGGTGACCGAGAGGACCACGTCGCGCTCGCTCACCTGCCAGTTGGCCAGGGTCGCGCCGAGCACGTTGGCCGTGGCGCGGTTGTTGAGCACCACGCATTTCGGCCGGCCGGTGGTGCCCGAGGTGTACAGGTAGTAGCCCGGGGTGTCGTTCAGCGACAGGTCGGGCAACTCCGCCGGCGGCGTTGCCGGCTCGGCGAGCAGCGCCGCGCAGGTGGTCGAGGGCTGCACCAGGGTTTCGGCGTGCGCCAGTACCACCAGGTCCGGGTCGCAGTTTTCCAGCAGGTACTGGCGTCTGTCCGCCGGTGCGGCGGCATCGATCGGCACCCAGATCACCCCGGTCAGCGCGCAGGCCAGGGTCAGCATGGTGTGCTCCGGGCTGCGTGGCAGGCACAGGGCGAGCACATGGCCCTGCTCCAGCCCGCGGGCGCGCAGTGCGGCGATGATCCGCGCCACGCCATCGCCCAGTTCGGCATAGCTCAACTGGCGCTCGCCGCTGACCAGGGCGAGCTTGTGGTTGCCGGGATCGAAGAGATTGGCCGCCAGCCTTGCCAGCCAGGTCTCGCGACAGGCAGCGCTGACCGGCGTGTTCAGGCGGTAGTGAGCGGTGTCGATCAGTGCTGCAGCGTCCACGGCGAACTCGCCGCTCCGGGCGATCTGCTCGATGGCCCGCTGCAAGCCTCGCAGGTAATCAGCGACCAGGGTGGGCGCCAGCACCTCGTGGGCGTAATCGATGTCCACCTGCAGCGCGCCTTCGGCGTCGGCCCAGAAGCGGATATCCATGGCCACCTGCGGGGTCTGGGTCAGGCCGCCTTGTAGTTGCATGGCGCTGTCGCGGGCCGCCACCGGCCAGGACAGGCCGTTGGTGATCACCACCGGCAGCACCGGGCCCGGACCGTGTTGCTCGAACAGCTGGCGAGCCAGGTCGACACCGGAGAAGGCCAGGTGCTGCAGGCCTTCCAGCACATCCACCTGCAACTGCGTGGCACGTTCGACGAAGCTGGCGTCGCTGTCCGGCCAGTTGATCGTGAGGAAGCTTGAGCGGTTGGCAAAGGCCGCGTCGCTTGCCGGCGCCACCGGCACCGCCACGCAAAGGCCACCTTCGCTGACCCAGCGGCCGAGGACTTCCAGCAGCAGCGCCATTACCGCCGAGTTCTTGAACAGGCGCTGGCGGGCGCCGAGGCGGCACAGGGTGGTGAAGGTTTCCTTGGGCACCCGCAGGCTCTGTCGCTCATAGCGACCGGCCCCGGCCTGCTCCAGCGGCAGGCTCCAGGGCAGACGCGGCGGGCCATCCACGCTGGCCAGCTTGGCGCTCCAGTAGTCGGCATCAGCCTTGCGTTGCGCGGCCAGCCCGCTGTTTGCGCTGGCGCTTGCGGCAACGGCCTGTTCGTCGACGCGGCCTTCGAGCAGTTCCAGTTGCAGCGCGGCAATGGCGCGGCCATCCAGGATCAGCGCGTCGAAACGGGTGAACACCAGCAGTTCGCCGCCGGCCAACTGGAAGACCGTGACATTCCACGGCGAGCACTGCAGTGGCGCCATGGCATGGGCATAGGCTTCGCGCTGCGTCTCGATTTGCGCCAGCGCCTCGGCGAGGGGCAGGTGGCTGAGGTCGACTTCATCCAGGTTCAGTTGCGCGTCGTCGCTGATCCACTGCAGCCGTTGGCGTTCATCGATGCGGGTGCGCAACCCCGGATGGCGCTGCACCATCGCCGCCAGCCGCTGGCGCAGCACGGCGATATCCAGTCGGCCGCGGTATTCGCGAAACTCCTGCATGGCCACGCCGCCCAGGGGCATCTGGGTGCTGCGGCCGAGCAGGTAGGCCTGTTGCAGCGGCGTCAGCGCGGTGGGTTGCGGCAGCGTGCGGTCGAGCACTGCGGGCTGCGCGGCGACGTCGCCCAGCAGGCCGACGAAACGCTCGAACAGCGCCGTGACCCAGGCTTCGGGGAGGGCATCGAGGCGCACGTCCCAGTTGACCAGGATGCCGCCGTCGGCGCAGGCGATCTGCGCATCCAGGGCCACCTGCGGGCCCTGCGACATCACCCAGTTCAGCGTGCCGAAGGCGCGCTGCACCCGTGGCGAGAACAGCTCGCCGCCGGGCAGGTCGAGGGCTGCGGTGAACACCACCGGCGCCAGTTGCGGCGTACCGTGATGGCGCGACAGGTCGCGCATCAGGTTCACCCCGGAATAGGCGCTGTGGTCGAGACGCTCGATCATGTTGCGCGCCACCTGGGCGCAGAGCGCCGCCAGGGTGTCGGCCTGGTCGAGGTCGATATCGAGGATCAGCACGTTGGCGAATTCACCGACGATGCGTTCGACGTCGTCCACCAGCGGTTCCCGCCAGAAGGCCGGGACATTGAGGCGGAACTGCCGGTCGCCGGTCTGTGCGCCGAGCGCTGCGGCGAACAGGCCCAGCAGCAGGTTCGACAGAGTGATGCGTCGGGTCCGCGCCAGCTGGCGCAGGGCCTGGCGTTGTGCGGGGTTGAGCCAGGCGCTCAGGCGCTGGCTGCGTGCGCGGGTGGCGGGCGGGTCGAGCAACGGCAGGGCCGGCGCCGGGGCGATGCTGTCCAGACGCTCGCGCCACCACTGGCGGTCGCGCTCCCGGGCGCTGTGCAGGGCCGGGGCGTTGCGTGCCGCGTCCCACCAGTCGAAGAAGGTCGGCGGCGTGGCGGGCAGGTTGTCCGCATCCTCATAGCAGTGCGCGAGGTCTTCCAGCAGGACGCGGAAGCTCGACGGGTCGATGGCGATCATGTCGGTGTCGACATGCAGGCGGCAGTGCCCGCCGTGCAGCAGGCTGATCCCGAAGCGGGCGGCATGGCCGTGACGCAGGTCCAGTTGCTGATGGCTCCAGGCGTCGCGCTTGCGCGCCAGGTGAAGGCGGGCATCCGCCTCGGCCAGGCCGCGCAGGTCGTCGACCTCCAGGCCCGGGGCCTGGTCCGGCGGGGCGATGGTCTGCTGTCCTTCGTGGTCGATTCGCAGGCGCAGCATCGGGTGCAGCATACATACCTGTGCAAGGGCGGCGCGTAGCCGCTCCAGGTCGATGGCAGGGCCATCGAACTCGGCGTACAGATGAGCTGAAACTGTCCCTAATGCCGCATGAGTCGTGCGCCCGATCCAACAGGCGGCTTGCATTTCGGTTAACGCTCTCATGGGTCCACTCGTGTCGCTGATTGACAAGTCCGTATTTATGGCGTCCCCTATAATAGAAACGATAATGATTCCGATTCAATAGTAATTTTACTCGTAAGCAGGAGGCTGAACCGAGATGAGAGCGAGCACGCTCATGGCGACTGACATGGATGAAGCAGTGGCAGTCGATCGATCCATGAACTTTTCATTCACCTCGGGTGACCGCGAACTGGTCGTCAACGGTGCCTTGCAGCGCATCGACACTCCCGCCGCCGGCGGCGACAACCTCGACGGCCTGTTCCAGAAAACCATCGCCCAGGCCCTCGACATGGCTCGCCGGGCAGGGCAGGCCAACCCCATCGTGGTGGGTGCCATTCCTTTCGATCCCGCCGAAGCCTCGTGCCTCTACCTTGCCCAGGCGCACGAGTGGCGTGCGCGTGCCGGGTCTGGTCAGGAGGCCGTTGGCCAGATGCCACGTCTGCTCGACCAGAAACCGATCCCCGACGAGGACGCGTTCAAGCGTTCGGTGGAGCACGCCATCGTCAACTTCCGCCACAGCGATGTGCGCAAGGCGGTGCTGTCGATCCAGCGCGAACTGGTCTTCGACGGCGACGTGGACGTGGACCTGGTGCAGCGCAACCTGCGGGCGCAGAACCCCGCCGGCTATCACTTCCGCGTGCCCATGGCCGATGGCGCCACCTTGCTCGGGGTCAGCCCGGAGCTGCTGGTGCGCAAGGAGGGCTGGAGCTTCGTTTCCAATCCGCTGGCCGGTTCGGCCCGGCGCATGCCTGACGCCGAAGCCGACCAGCGCAATGCCGAGTGGCTGGCAGCCTCGGAAAAGGATCACTACGAACATGGCTTCGTCACCCGCGATATCGCGGCCCGGGTCGGCGAGCTGTGTACCCGCCTGGACGTGCCGCAGCGGCCGTCGCTGATCAGCACCCCGGCGCTGTGGCACCTGTCGACGCGTATCGAGGGCGATCTCGTCGATCCGAACGTGTCGGCCCTGCAACTGGCTTGCCGCCTGCACCCCACGCCGGCGGTGTGCGGCTTCCCCACCGAGCGCGCGCGGCGCCTGATCCGCTTCGTCGAACCCTTCGAGCGCGGCCTGTTCACCGGCATGGTCGGCTGGTGCGATGCCGAGGGTAACGGCGAGTGGGTGGTGACCATCCGCTGCGGCACCTTCAAGCGCAACCGCGTGCGTCTGTTCGCCGGCGCCGGCATCGTCGAGGCCTCGCAACCGGCGGCGGAATGGGCGGAAGTCCAGACCAAGCTCGGCACCATGCTGCGTGCCTGCGGACTGCATCATTAACCAAGGACGTTGGACCCAATGACTATCGAATTCACCGACTGGCCCCAGGATCGGGCGCAACGCTATCGCGACGCCGGCTACTGGATCGACCAGACCCTCGACCGCATCCTGGTCGAGCGTGCCCAGGCCCAGCCGCAGGCGCTGGCACTCATCTGCGGCGAGCGCCGCTTCACCTACCGCGAGCTGGACACGCTGTCCTCCAACCTGGCCTCGCGCCTGGCCGAGCGCGGCCTGGGCCAGGGCGACACGGCCCTGGTGCAACTGCCCAACGTGGCCGAGTTCCATATCGTCCTGTTTGCCCTGCTCAAGGCCGGCATCGTGCCGCTCAGCGCGCTGTACAGCCATCGCAAGCTGGAGCTGGGCGCCTATGCCAAGCAGATCGTGCCCAGGCTGCTGATCGCCTCGCGCGAGCACGAAGTGTTCCGCGACGACAGCTACCTGGAGGCGTTCGCCCAGGTCGGCGCGGTGCCGGAGATCACCTTGCTGCTCGGCGAGGGCAATCCGGCACACGACCTGGCGCAGTGGATCGAGACCCCGGCCAGCCAGGCGGTGGCCTTCGCGCCGACGCCGGCCGACCAGGTCGCGCTGTTCCAGCTCTCCGGCGGCAGCACCGGGATTCCCAAGCTGATCCCGCGGACCCACAACGACTACCACTACAACGCCCGTGCCTGCGCCGAGATCTGTGGGCTGGACAGTCGCACCCGCTTCCTCTGCGCGGTGCCCGCGCCGCACAACTTCCTGCTCAGCTCGCCCGGGGCCCTTGGCGTGTTCCATGCGGGTGGTTGCGTGGTCATGGCGGCGACGCCCGAGCCGTTGAGCTGCTTCGAGCTGGTCCGTCGCCACGAGATCAATACCGTCGCCCTGGTGCCCAGCGCCGTGGCCCTGTGGCTGCAGGCGGCGCCGGAGCATCGCGAGCAGTTGCAGTCCCTGGAATACCTGCAGGTCGGCGGCGCGGTGTTCGCCGATTCCCTGGCGCGCCAGGTGCCTACCGTGCTCGGCTGCAAGCTGCAGCAGGTATTCGGCATGGCCGAGGGCCTGATCAACTACACCCGCCTCGATGACAGCGACGAGCAGGTCTTCACCACCCAGGGCCGTCCTATCAGCCCGGCGGACGAAATCAAGATCCTCGACGAGGACGGCGTGCCGGTGGCCCCGGGCGAGACCGGCATGCTCGCCACCCGTGGCCCCTACACCTTCTGCGGCTACTACAAGAGCCCCGAGCAGAACGCCAGTGCCTTCGACGCCGAGGGCTTCTATTACTCCGGCGACCTGGTCCAGCTCACCCCGACCGGCGACCTGCGGGTGGTCGGGCGGATCAAGGACCAGATCAACCGTGGCGGCGAGAAGGTCGCCTCGGAAGAAATCGAGAACCTGCTGGTGCTGCACCCGGACGTCACCCACGCCGGGCTGGTGGCCATGCCCGACGAGGCGCTGGGCGAGAAGAGCTGCGCCTTCGTCGTCTCGCGCAATCCCGCCCTCAAGGCCCCGGCTCTGCGCCGTCACCTGCTGGAGCTGGGGATCGCCGAGTACAAGCTGCCCGACCGTATCCGCCTGATCGAGGTCATGCCGCTGACCGCCGTGGGCAAGATCGACAAGAAGCGCCTGCGTCACCTGCTCAACGTGGACAACACCCGGAGCTGGTTGCACGAGCGGCTGCGCCAGGTGCTGGAGGACGGGGAAAGCCTCGACCCGCAGGAAAACCTGATCTTCTACGGCCTCGACTCGTTGCAGGTGATGAAGCTGGCGGGCGAGCTCAAGGAGCGTGGCATCGCCGTGAGCTTCGAGGAACTGGCCAGTGCGCCGACCCTGGCCAGCTGGTGGTCGCTGGTAGAGGCGCGCCAGAAGGCCGCCTGATTCACCGCGGGCCGCGCCTCCCGGAAGCGCGGCCTGCCCAGTCTATTTAAAAGGAGTTGGATATGACGTTGTCTTCTGCCGATCAGACCCGGCTGGATCAGTTCTGGGAGCATTGCCTGAGGAACCAGTATTTCAACATCGGCTACCCGGAAAACGCCGACTTCAACTATGCACCGCTGCACCGCTTCCTGCGCTTTTCCCTGAACAACTGCGGCGACTGGGCCGAGCCCGGCAACTACGTGCTCAACTCCTTCGATTTCGAGAAGGACGTGATGGCCTTCTTCGCCGAGCTGTTCCACATCCCGCTGCAGGACAGCTGGGGCTATGTCACCAATGGCGGCACCGAGGGCAACATGTTCGGTTGCTACCTGGCCCGCGAGCTGTTCCCTGACGGCACCCTGTACTACTCGAAGGACACCCACTATTCCGTGGCCAAGATCGTCAAGCTGCTGCGCATCAAGTGCCGTGCGGTGGAGTCCCTGGCCAACGGCGAGATCGACTGCGACGACCTGATGGCGAAGATCGCCGCCGATGGCGAGCGCCACCCGATCATCTTCGCCAACATCGGCACCACCATGCGCGGCGCGATCGACGACATCGCCGTCATCCAGCAGCGCCTGGCCGAGGCCGGCATCGCCCGCGAGGACTACTACCTGCATGCCGATGCGGCGTTGAGCGGGATGATCCTGCCCTTCGTCGAGCAGCCGCAGCCGTTCACCTTCGCCGATGGCATCGATTCCATCTGCGTCTCGGGGCACAAGATGATCGGCTCGCCGATTCCCTGCGGCATCGTTGTCGCGCGGCGCGCCAACGTCGAGCGCATCTCGGTGGAGGTGGACTACATCCGCGCCAACGACAAGACCATCAGTGGTTCGCGCAACGGCCACACGCCGATGCTGATGTGGGCGGCACTGCGCAGCCACACGCCGGCGCAATGGCGGCGGCGGGTCAAGCACAGCCTGGACAATGCGCAATACGCGGTGGAGCGCCTGCGGGAGGCGGGGATCGACGCCTGGCGCCATGCCAATTCCATCACCGTGGTGTTTCCCTGCCCGTCGGCGCGGATCACGCGCAAATACTGCCTGGCCACCTCTGCCGACACCGCGCACCTGATCACCACGCCCCATCATCAGGACAAGAGCATGATCGATGCCCTGATCGATGAAATGATCGCCGAGGCCCGGCCCCGGGAATGGCGCGCCAGCCCGCGGGTCGCGGGGCTGCATGCGCTGGCACCGGCACAGGTCGCCGACTCGCGTTTCCACGTTATCTGATACCTGGCTTTAGATAGGGACATACCTCATGTTGCAACCGAAAACCCCGGAAGCCTGCGCCAGCCTGGCGGACATCCGCGACGGCATCGACTTTCATGACCGGCAGATCTTCGAGGCCCTGCAGAAGCGCCTTGGCTACGTCAAGCAAGCGGTGCGCTTCAAGGCCAACGAACAGGCGATCCCGGCCCCGGAGCGGGTCGCGGCGATGCTCGGCGAACGCCTGGAATGGGCGGCGGCGGCAGGCTTCGACCCGGCGTTCATCGAGACGCTGTACGAGCAGATCATCCAGTGGAACATCCAGCAGCAGATCGTGCACTGGCGGTCGATTCACGGGCAGCGTTGACGGCTGCTGGCCTCATCTTTGGTTCGGTTCAGCGCGGTCGGTGCAGGAGCGGATTGATCCGCGATCGGCGGCGAAGCCGTCGTAAATCCTGAGTCCCGGTTTTTTCTGATTCACCGAGGATGCAGGTTTTATGGCCGCTTCGCGCCCAATCGCGGATGAATCCGCTCCCACAGGGTCCGTTGTGCTCCTGATTGAGATGTGGAGATACCCACGCCTGAAGCTCACCCTCAGAACCGATCCACATCCACGATCGCCTGGACGAACGCCTGTGGCGCCTCCTGCGGCAGGTTGTGCCCCACGCCACCCTCGATCAGCCGGTACTCGTACTTGCCGACATAACGCTTGGCATAGGCTTGCGCCGGCGGATGCGGTGCGCCGTTGGCGTCGCCCTCCAGGGCGATGCTCGGCACCGTGATCGAGGGGAAGGCCGCCAGCTTCTTCTCGATCGCGTCATAACGCCGCTCACCCTTTTCCAGCCCCAGTCGCCAGCGATAGTTGTACACCGACACCGCCACGTGATCCGGGTTGTCCAGCGCCACCGCGCTGCGTTCATAGGTGGCGTCGTCGAACTGCCACTGCGGCGAGGCGGTCTTCCAGATCAGCCGGGCAAAATCATGGGTATTGCGCGCATAGCCCTCGCGGCCACGCTCGGTGGCGAAGTAGAACTGATACCACCATTGTTGCTCTGCCGCCGGAGGCAGCGGCTGCTTGCCGACCTCCTGGCTGCCGATCAGGTAGCCGCTGACCGCCACCAGCGCCTTGACCCGCTCGGGCCACAGCGCGGCGACGATATCCGCAGTCCGTGCGCCCCAGTCATAGCCGCCGAGCACCGCCTGCTTGACCTGCAGCGCATCCATGAAGTCCACCAGGTCTTGCGCCAGCGCCGCCGGCTGGCCGTTGCGCAGTGTCCTGGGCGAAAGGAAACGGGTCTCGCCGTAGCCACGGGCATAGGGCATCAGCACCCGGTAGCCTTGCTCGGCCAGGGCCGGGGCAACGTCGGCGTAGCTGTGGATGTCGTAGGGCCAGCCGTGCAGCAGGATCACCACCGGTCCATCGGCCGGGCCGGCCTCGGCGTAGGCCACGTCGAGCAGGCCGGCCTTGATGTGCTTCAGCGGGCCGAGGCTGGTGTGGCTGCCGGCGACTATGGGGGCGACTTGCACGGTGGCAGCTTCGCTGGCTTGTGCTGCGGCCAGCAGGCCCAGTTGCAGGACAGCGGCGGCGATCACGGAGGTGACGGGTCTCATGGTCTTGCTCCTCGTTGGGGATGGATGACTCACTGGGCGGCCTTGGCTTCGGCCAGCAATCTCTGGATGACCTGTTCCTGGGTGGTGTAGGCGCCTTCGCCGAAGTGGCTGTAGCGCACCTGGCCGTTGGCGTCGATCAGGTAGTGGGCAGGCCAGTACTGGTTGTTGAAGCTGCGCCAGATCGCATAGTCGTTGTCGATGGCGACCGGGTAGCCGATGCCCAGGCGCTCGACCTGCTTGCGCACATTGGCCGGTACCCGTTCGAAGGGGTATTCAGGGGTGTGCACGCCGATCACCACCAGGCCGTCCTTGGCGTAGCGCTCGGCCCATTGCTTGACGTAGGGCAGGGTGTGCTGGCAGTTGATGCAGTCGAAGGTCCAGAAGTCCACCAGCACCACCTTGCCGCGCAGGGCTTCGGGGCTCAGTTCGGGTGAGTTCAGCCACTGCACCGCACCGGCCAGGGACGGTATCCGGCCCTTGGGCGCGAGGTCCGGGGCAGTGGCGGCCTCGGCCTTGGCGACCAGGCGATCGATGACTGCGGAGACTGACTTCAGTACCTGCTGTTCAACCCGGTTGGACAACTGCGACGAGGTGCCTGCAAGCAGCTCGCGGGTGCCGCCGGAGGCGATACCCACCGCCGCCAGCAGAACCACCACGCCCGTCCCGCGGCGCAGCCACTCCACCGCTGGCAGGGACAGGCGCAGGCGCTTGCCCAGGCCTTTGCCGGCGAAGACCAGCAGGCCCAGGGAGACCGCGCTGCCCAGGCCGTAGGCGAGCAACAGCAGGCTGGTCTGCGCGTTCGGTCCGGCGAGCAGGGCGCCGCTGAGGATCAGGCCGAGGATCGGGCCGGCGCAGGGTGCCCAGAGCAGGCCGGTGGCGACCCCGATCAGCAGCGATGCCAGCGGTCCGGACGCCGTGGCCCCGGGTGCGACGCGGTTGCCCAGGGCGACGAAGGGCCGCGCCAGCCAGCTGCCAAGGCGCGGGGCCAGCAGGGACAGGGCGAACAGCGTCATCACCGAGAGGGCCAGGTAGCGCCCGCCGATGTTGGCCTTGACTACCCAGTCGCTGCCGACCACCGCCAGGCTCGACACGGCGGCGAAGGTCAGCACCAGCCCGCCGAGGGTCAGCAGCAAGGAGGCGCGGCTTTGCCCGGTACGGGCGAAGACGAAGGGCACGATGGGCAGGATGCAGGGACTGAGGACGGTCAACAGGCCGCCCAGGAAGGCGATGATCAGCATGGCGTTCTCCATGGCGAGGAAGAGGTGGCGCCATTTCGCGCTGGAGAGGTATCCCCTGTGTGTCGCGCAGGGTCTTTACTGTCGCTTCAGGTATCCCTGCAGGGTCTTGATACATAACCCTACAAACCTGGCTGTCAGCGGATCAGCGTGCCGATAGACTTCACCCATCTCCTCCAAGCCAAGGGCCACCGTGATGGAAGGCAATGCTGATCATGTGCTGATCGTCGACGACGACCGGGAAATCCGCGAACTGGTGGGCAACTACCTGAAGAAGAACGGCCTGCGCACGACCCTGGCCGCCGACGGCCGGCAGATGCGCGCCTTTCTCGAAGCCGGCCAGGTCGACCTGATCGTCCTCGACATCATGCTGCCCGGCGACGATGGCCTGGTCCTGTGTCGCGAGCTGCGCGCCGGCAAGCACCGCAACACCCCGGTGCTGATGCTCACCGCGCGGGACGACGAGACCGACCGTATCGTCGGCCTGGAAATGGGCGCCGACGACTACCTGGTCAAGCCGTTCTCGGCCCGCGAGTTGCTGGCGCGGATCAACGCGGTGCTGCGCCGTACGCGGATGCTGCCGCCGAACCTGGTGGTCAGCGAACAGGCGCGACTGCTGGGCTTCGGCACCTGGCGGCTGGACACCACGGCGCGTCACCTGCTCGACGAACAGGACACCGTGGTCGCCCTGAGCGGCGCCGAATACCGCCTGCTGCGGGTGTTTCTCGATCATCCGCAACGGGTGCTCAGCCGCGACCAGTTGCTCAACCTGACCCAGGGCCGCGAGGCCGATCTGTTCGACCGCTCCATCGACCTGATGGTCAGCCGCCTGCGCCAGCGCCTGCTGGATGACGCGCGCCAGCCCGCCTATATCAAGACGGTGCGCAACGAAGGCTATGTGTTCAGCTTCCCGGTGCGCCTGATCGAGGGCGCAGCATGAGCCGCTGGCCGCGCAGCCTGGCCTCGCGGCTGTCGCTGATCTTCTTCGCCAGCCTGGTGCTCGCCCACGGGCTGACCTTCGCCATGCAGACCCTGGAACGCTACAGCAGTGCGAAAACCCTGATGCTGAGCAATTTCGAGCAGGACATCGACACCTCGGTGGCCATTCTCGAACGCCTGCCGGCGGCGGAACGGCCGGCCTGGCTGCAGCGCCTGCAGCGGCCCAACTACAGCTACCGCCTGGACCAGGGCGAGGCGGGCAGGGCGATGGACGACGAACCGGTTTCGGTGAAGTCGATCAAGGCGACCCTGGGGGCTCGCTATGACCTGAGCTTTCGCGACATCCCGGACATCCGCCCGCATTACCAGGCGCACCTGCGCTTTGCCGACGGCCAGCCGCTGACCCTCGATGTGCGGCCCTCGATCATGCCGTTGTCACCCTGGCTGCCGCTGGTCCTGCTGGGGCAACTGGCGCTGTTGCTGGTGTGCACCTGGCTGGCGGTGCGCATTGCCCTGCGCCCGCTGACACACCTGGCCACGGCCGTGGACAACCTCGACCTGAACCGTCCGGCACAGCCGCTGGCGGAGCACGGACCGACCGAGGTCGCCCGTGCGGCGGTGGCCTTCAATGCCATGCAGGAACGCATCGCTGCCTATGTGAAGGAGCGCGTGCAGCTGCTCGCCGCCATCTCCCACGACCTGCAGACGCCGATCACGCGCATGAAGCTGCGGGTCGAGTTCATGGATGACGGTGCCGATAAAGACAAACTGTGGGGTGATCTCGACGAGATCCAGCACCTGGTCAAGGAAGGCGTGGCCTATGCCCGCAGTACCGAGCCCTCGACCGAAGCGGCGAGCCGCCTCCAGCTCACGGCCTTTCTTGAAAGCCTGGTGTTCGATTACCGCGATATCGGCAAGCCGGTGACGCTGGAGGAGGCGCCGGGCAACCTGCTGCTGGTCTGCCGGCCGCAGGCGTTGCGGCGCTTGCTCACGAACCTGGTCGACAACGCGCTGAAGTTCGCTGGCGAGGCGTCGCTGCGGGTGGAGACGGTGGGCGGGCGCCTGTCGATCCAGGTCCTGGATCGCGGTCCGGGGATTCCCGAGGAGGCGTTGGGCGAGGTGCTCAAGCCGTTCTTCCGCCTGGAGAATTCGCGTAACCGGGACACCGGGGGGACCGGGCTGGGGCTGGCGATCGCTGCGCAACTGGCGGCGAGCCTGGGTGGGGAATTGAAGCTGAGCAACCGGGAAGGGGGCGGGTTGTGTGCCGAGGTTTCGCTTGTGTAGGGCACTGCGCCAGGACGCGCGGATCGTCTGCCTGCAGCCCGCGATCCGCGCGGCTTTTGCCAAGTAGACGAATTGTTTTCCTGACTGCTTAGATGAAGCACGCCAACTTCCCCGAGACAGCGTTTTTGATAAAGAGTTCCATCCACTCGGCAGGGAGTTCACTCTTTCAGATACGCTGCATGCCACCTGTGATGAGATTATTTGGCCATCACTGGCGAATGTCCGCCTCGGTTCACTCTGCACTCTGGTATGCCATCTTCCGCTTCCGGCTGATATCGAAGCATGCGCTGCCGATCATCCTCGAATCCGCTATCGGAGCGAAAATGTGAACTACGTCACTTATGTAGCCATTCGAAATATCAAGGATGGGAAAAGGGCGAAACAGGCATGAACAGATTCAATTGGGTTGATCGCCAAGTTCATGGCAGACATTTGAATGGGGCTGGCTGACCGATTTTCGCAGGCAGGGGTGACATTATAAGGCCATCTATTTTGCTTGATCACCCGACGCTCCGGCGGCAGGCGAGGCGACCTGGGCAGCCCGGATTCATTGGGGCGGACGGGTACGCGCGGTTACCGGCGAACGCGCACCAGCCTGTTTTTCTCATTGTTTTTCGGATAAACGAATAATCATCGTGGGTGCTTCTCGCGCAATACCAGTCTCATATGGTTAGTCCGAAGAGGACTCTATAAGCGGGAAGTGAGTGGCTTGCCAGGGTTAATCAAATGGTTTCTCTCCGTGCGACACAGATGAGTCGGGGTTTATATGCTTTCGTTTTTTGCTTCTTCTTGTGCTCGATTTGCAGGTTGATATATTTACAAGGTTGTTTGTTGTTAGTCTCTTGCAGGTTTTGCCTAAACTATCCTGTTGATGTTCTCCATGTTCTGGCTTGCTGCTCTACAGGTTGTCGGTAGTTTTTCGTGTGGGTCGAAATCGTCTCGGTAATATTTGAACTACTGGCTGCTGATGAACTTGTTGGGCGTTTTAAAGTTGTCTTAACAGTATTTACTGTTGCGCTAAACAATCACGCGCAAACAGGTTATTCAGCGCCCCTGGTTCTGGCTGGCGCCCGCTTTCTCTGTCATAAAATCGCAGTAAATCAAGGCGTTACGGGATTTTTTAGGCCGCGCCTGGCCATTTTTGCAGCGCCTGGCGAGACCTGCGGTTAATTGCACCAATCTCGTGATCTAAATTATTTGTGCACTTAGAAAGAGCGCACCGTTTACCGTCAAATAATCCGCGTCAAAAAAATACTTCAACTCGCCATTGACCGTTATTCACAACAGCGCTATTAATGCGCTCGCTTACCCCGGACCATGCTATTGGTCACTTGCTGCGACGGACTTGCGGGGGGAGTGCAAGAAAACTTTGCGTGCAAGCTTCATTGAGGCCGCTTGTGTGTGCCCAACAAAAAAATTAATTGGCTGACGTTTTTTCGGCCTGGGCGCCCTTTTGCCCAAAACATTGCCAACGGTTTACCAAGGATTGTTCGGTCTCCTTCCAGGAGGCCGTGCTCGAGTGTGCTTAGTCGCTAGAGAACCAGAAAATGCCGGATGTAATTCGACGATCGACTTACCGTCCTCACACAACTTCCTCGCCCATCACTGACAGCAAGGTTCCCATGTTCAATTCCCCCAAACCTGCGAAGGCGCTGCTGTGCGCCCTCGGTTTTGCCGTGATGACAGCCAACGCGGCCATGGCCGCCGAAACCGCCGCTCCGGCTGCCCCGGCCCAGGCCGCGCAGACCCGCGTGCTGGTCAAGGCCGTCGAGTTCAGCGGCAACCGCACCTTCAGCAGCGAGCAGCTCAGCGCGCAGATCGCCGAAGACATCGGCCGCCCGATGACCCTGGTCGAGATGAAGGCCCTGGCCGCGAAGATCGAGGCCTACTACCAGGCCGCCAACTACCGCCTGGTCAAGGTCGTGGTCCCGGCCCAGGACTTCGCCAACGAACCAGCCCTGAAGCTGGTGGTGCTGGAAGGCTGGCTGGGCAACGTGCAGGTCACCGGCGCCAAGCGCTTCTCCCCGGAGCAGGTGCATGACGCCCTGGTGGCCGGCGGCGTGGTCGAAGGCAAGCCGTTCACCCTGGAGCAGGTCGAGCGCGCGCTGACCCACCTCAACCGCCTGTCCGGCATCGAGGTCACCTCGACCCTGCAGCCGGGCGCGAAGACCGGGTCTACCGACCTGGTGGTCGACGTCACCGAGGCGCCACGCATCCAGGGCGCGATGGAAGTGAACAACTACGGCAGCAAGGACACCGGCGAAACCCGCCTGATGCCGAGCCTGAAGTTCGCCAACCTGACCGGTCATGGCGACGAGGCAAACGTTCTCGCCCTGACGTCCGTCGGCGACGGCGACCTGTGGTATGGCTACGTCGACTACAGCCTGCCGCTCAACGCCCAGGGCACCAAGGCCCGCGCCTACTTCTCGAAAGGTAACGTCGACGTCGGCAACACCTACCGCGTGCTGGAAATCGAGGGTGACAACCAGAGCTGGGGCCTGGGCGTGTCCCAGGACTTCGTGCGCTCCGCGCGCAGCATCGTCACCGCCGAAGCCTGGCTGGAATCCCAGGACCTGGAGCAGAGCATCCTCGGCGTGCGTACCGCCGAAGACAAGATCCGCAAGCTGCGCTTCAGCCTGAACCTGGATAACGCCGACCTGTACGGCCGCACCCTGGCCACCGCCGGCCTGCAATACGGCCTCGGCGAAGCCCTGGGCGGCATGGACGATGACTCGCTGATGTCCAGCCGCGCCGCCGCCAAGGCGGACAACAAGTTCACCAAATTCACCTTCGATGTGGCTCGCCTGCAACAGATCACCCCGCGTTTCCTGGTGATCCCGCGCATCGCCGGCCAGTACTCGCTGGATTCGCTGGTCTCCAGCGAGCAGTGGGGCGTCGGTGGTTTCAACTCGGTGGTCGGGCATGCGCCGTCGACCTGGTCGGGCGATCACGGCTTCACCGCCAGCCTCGAAGGTCGCTACTCGATCTTCAAGGACAGCGACCGCTACCAGGCCACCGCGCGCCTGGACCACGGCCAGGTCTGGCTGAAGGACCCGCTGGTCGGCCAGGACGACCACCAGGACCTCTCCGGTGCCGCCATCGGCCTGCTCGCACGGCCGATCGACAGCGTCGACCTGCGCGTCGATTTCGGTGTGCCCATCGGTGACAAGACCGAGGACAGCTCCTACGTCTACGCCCAGGCCCGCTACCGCTTCTGAGCCACGGAAACCACCCCATTTTGCACAGGTAAGTACTCATGTCCCGCAAGAAGAAAGGCACGCAGACATTCATCAAGGCGGTCTCGGTTTCCGTCATCGGCGCCACCAGTTCGGTCGCCCTGGCAGCCCCGACCGGCGGCACCGCCGTCAGTGGCGGTATCTCCATCGGTTCGATGAACAACAACGAACTGGTGATCACCCAGGCCCTGCAGAAAGGCATCATCAACTGGACCGACTTCAGCATCGACGCCGGTGAGCTGGTGCGCTTCGCCCAGCAGGCCGGCAACGACTCCATCACCCTGAACCGGGTGCTGGGCAGCCAGGTCTCGAACATCCAGGGCGCCCTGCAGGCCAACGGCAACATCTTCCTGATCAACCCCAACGGCATCGTCTTCGGCGCCGGTTCGCAAGTCGACGTTGCCGGCCTGCTGGCCACCACCTTCGACGTGACCGATGCCAGCTTCCTCAGCGGCGGCCAACTGGAATTCACCCAGGTCGCCGGCAAGGACCTGGCCAGCATCGCCAACCAGGGCACCATCACCAGCGGCACCGGTGGCTTCGTCTACCTGGTCGCACCGAAAGTTGACAACTCCGGTTTCGTCATCGCCAACGTCGGTCGCGTGACCATGGCTGCCGGTGACCGCTTCACGGTCAACCTGCAAGGCAGCAACCTGATCAACTTCAGCGTCACCGGCGACACCCTCGCCGCGGCCACCGGCAGCGACCTGGAAGGCGTCAAGAACAGCGGTACCGTGACCGCCCAGACCGTGATCCTGCAGGGCAACTCGGCCAGCGGCCTGATGAGCTCCGTGGTCAACAACAGCGGTGTCATCGAAGCCACCGACCTGACCATCGACGCCGGCGACATCGTGCAGAACGGCACCGTCAAGGGCGTCGCCACTGCAGCGGCCACCACCGCCACCCTGACCGCCGGCAAGACCATCACCACCGGCGCCAACAGTTCGACCCGCGCCACCACCGTCAACCTGGCTGTGAAGGACGAAGGCGCCTCGATCGGCTCGGAAGAGGGCGCGATCACCCTCGACGCCGACGTGCTCAACGCCAGCTCGCAGAGCGGCAACGTGCTGGTCACCGACGTCAATGGCGGCGTCGCCCTGGGCGAAGTCAAGGCCGGTACCCCGGCAGCCGGCGGCAGCGTGGTGATCACCGCGCAGAACGGCAGCATCACTTCCGCCGACACCTCGAAGGCCAACGTCACCGGTTACTCGGCCAAGCTGGTCGCCGACAGCGCCGTCGGCAGCGACAGCACCGCGGTCAACACCAAGGTCGGCGTGCTTTCCGCTTCGACCCAGAACGGCGGCATCAATGTCAAGAACGACGGTGCAGTGATCCTCGGCGACGTCGTCGCCCGCGAGCAGATCACCGTCAACGGCCAGACCTCCAGCTCGGCAGCCATCGACAACAGCGGCTCGATCACCCTGAGCAACACCAGCGTCGGCACCAAGAACGTCAAGGTCCAGGCCACCGAGGGCGTGATCCTCACCGGCACCGTGTCGGCCACCAACGGCCTGACCGTGACCTCCGACACCGGCAGCATCCTCGCCGCCCAGGCCGGCACCTCGCTGGTCGGTCGCACCGTCAACCTCAGCGCCGGTGGAGAGATCGGCGACGCCTCGCAGTCCCTGAGCACCCAGAGCAACACGGTCAACGCCGCGGCCGGCAACGGTGGCGTGTACCTGAGCGAAAGCAACGGCCTGACCATCGGCACCCTGACCGCCGCCGGCACCGACAACAACGTCGTGCTCAACGCTACCCAGGGCAACATCACCGTCGGCAGCATCACCGCCACCGGCGCCGCGGTGACCCTGAACGCCGGTAACGGCAGCATCATCTCCGCCAGCGGCTCGACCACCAACGTCACCGCCAAGGACCTGACCGCCACCGCCAAGTCCGGCATCGCCACCTCGGCGAAGAAGCTCGGCACCAGCGTCGACACCCTGACCGCCACCACCACCGCAGCCCAGGCCGGCGTCTACGCGACCAACGACAAGGCCCTGGAAAAGCTTTCGGTGACGACGCCGAACGGCGACACCAACGTTGCCTTCAGCGGCGGCGCGCTGACCTACAGCCGCAACACCAACGGCCTGGCGCTGACCCGCCTGCAGGCCATGGACGTGTCCTTCAGCAACACTGCCGCCGGCCTCAAGCTGAACGGCATCGACGCAGGCAGCGACAAGAGCGTCTCCCTGACCGCCGCCGGTGACATCACCCAGGGCAGCGGCAGCGTGGTCGCCAAGGACCTGACCCTCGACGCCTCGGGCAGCATCGGCGCCGTCGGTACCGCGTTGCAGACCCAGGCCAGCGACCTGACCCTGACCAGCCGCAACGGCATCGCCAACGTCCAGAACACCTCGGCCGACCTGGCCCTGACCGCCACCGCCACCTCCACCAACGGTGCCGTCAGCGTCAACCAGAGCGGCAACCTGGAAGTGAACTCGGTCAACGCCAAGACCGCAGTCAACCTGACCGCCGGTGGCGCAGTGACTGCCGCAGCCAGCGCGCCAGGCACGGTGATTTCCGCAGGCTCCCTGACCGTCAGCGGTGCCTCCCTCGGCACGGCCACCAAGGCCCTGTCGAGCAAGGTCGCAGGCGCTGTGAACCTGACCGCCACCAACGGTGACGTGAACTTCTCCAACATCGGCGCCATCACCCTGCTGGACGTCCTCGCCAGCAACGGCAAGATCGCCTTCCAGAACTCCGGCGACACCGTGGTCGGCCAGCTGCAGGCCAGCGGCACCATCGACTTCAAGGTGTCCGGCAACGTCACCGACGGCAACGGCTCGGCGGCCAACTTCATCACCAGCGGCCTGAGCGCAGCGGTGAAGTCGTTCGGCACCAGCGGCGACGCCATGGAGATCCAGGTCGACGAACTGGTGATCGACGCAGCCAACGGCGGCATCTACGCCCGCCAGGCCAGCGGCAACCTGATTTCCCTGAAGCAGGTCACCAGTGGCGGCACCGGCAGCGACATCCAGATCGAGGCCGACGGCAGCATCAAGCTGGGCAACGTCAATGCCGGTGGCAACAACGTCAAGATCGCCGCCGGTGGCAGCATCGAAGACGGCCGCACCAGCACCGCCAACGCCAACGTCGTCGCCCGCTCGCTGGACATCAGCGCGCCAAACGGCATCGGCCAGCAGGGTGACCTGGCACTGGACGTCAGCTTCCTCTCCGCCGCAGGCGGCAGCGGTGGAGTTACCGCGACCAACGCCGGCGCCGTGGCCGTCGACGCCAGCTCGCTGACCGGCAAGGGCACCAGCGCGATCAACATCGTCGCCACCGCCATCACCATCCTCGACAACAGCGGCGGCACCATCACCATGGATGGCGGCTCGCTGGTGCTGAAGGCGACCTCGGGCAACATCGTCTTCCTCAACCAGAACGACACCATCTACCTGCCAGGTGGCGGCAGCATCACCCTGATCGCGACCTCCAAGGCCAGCGCCGAAGTACCGGGCTACGACGGCGTGATCATCGCCGGCAACCTGAAGACCGACGGCGGCGACATCACCCTGCAAGCGCAGTCGAACATCACCATCGGCATGCTCGATGCCGGCAGCACCGGCAACGTCACCGTAGCCTCGGCCGGCGGCGTGATCCTCGACGGCAACGGCACCGCGCAGAACATCCGCGGCAACAACGTCAGCCTGACCGCCAGCACCCCGAGCAAGTACACCGCCGAGCTGACCCGCGACACCGCCATCGCCGAATACTCGGCGCGTGACGCGGAAGCTGCGGCCAAGCTGCTGCAACTGAACATCCTCATCCAGCAGCTGAAGGACTACGAGGCCCTGGTGACCTCGGCGACCCTGCAGAACAGCCTGGCCGAGCTGACCCAGCGCCTGTCCGAAGCCGCTGCCAACGCGCAGTCGGCCAAGGTCGACGTGATGTCGGCCACCGCCGACTCGCTGAACACCATCCTCAACGCCGCCACCGTGGTGCGTAACGCCGCTGCGGTGATCGCCGGTGCTGCCCAGGCCGTGCCGTTCTCCGGTGACGCCGGTGCCGACGCCGCCTTCGCCGTGGTCGACCTGGTGATGTCCGCCGCTTCCCTGGCCCTGGACAGCTACGAGCGCTACACCCTGGCGCCGCAGCAGGACCTGCTGGTGGAACTCAACAACACCCTGGACGTGGCCAACGCAGCGGTCTACACCGCGGCCACCAACCTGGCGACCACCACCCAGATCCGCGACACCACCGCCACCTCGAAAGCCACTGCCGACCTGGCCGTGTTCAAGGCCAACACCGCCCGTGATGCCGCCCTGCAGGTGCGCAAGCAGGCCGTGGCCGCCTACAACCTGAACCAGCAGATCGACAGCTCGGCCGACAAGCCGCTGGGCATCACCGCCAACCGCCTGGACATCAACAACGGCGGGGTCATCGACTCCAGCCTGTACCTGAACTCCACCGGCAGCCTGGGCCTGGGTGACATCACCGTCGCCAGCGGGCAGAAGATCGTCGCCGAAGCCACCGGCAACGTCGGCGTGGTCGGCAGCGTCAACAGCGACACCTCCATCAGCCTGAAAGCCGGCCAGGCCATCCTCGGCCAGGGCGGCGTGCTGGTGACCCCGGACCTGAAGATGGTCGCCGGCAACGGCATCGGTGCCCTGACCGCGGTCAACACCCAGACCGATCGCGTTGCAGCCGACGCGGGCAACGGTGGCGTGGCCATCGTCAACGCCAATGGCGGCGCGCTGCTGACCATCGGTACCCAGGGGGCCGTGAAAGGCATCACCGGTGCCGGTGACATCAGCGTCATCACCGACGGTTCGTTGAAGATCGACCAACTGGTGAAGGACAGCACCCACACCCATACCGTGAGCCTGACCTCCACCAACGGCGCGATCATCGACGGCAACACCGTCGACCGCAACGTCCAGGGCGGCACTCTGGTGGCCAAGGCCACCGGCGCCATCGACCTCGACACCGAAGTCGACACCCTGAACGCCGAAGTCACCAACGCCGGCAACATCACCCTGCGTGAAGCCAACGCGGTGACCGCGCGCAACCTGAAGACCGCCAGCGGCAACATCGACCTCAAGGCCGGTGGTGCAGTCGTGGTCGGCGCCCTCGACGCCGGTACCGGCAATGTCGACCTGCAGGCCGACGGCGCCATCGACGATGACCAGGACAACAGCACCCTGATCGTCGCCGATACCCTGAACATCCATGCAGCGGGCAGCGTCGGTGCCACCGGCAGCAACGCCAACCGTCACCTGGACACCCTGGTCAACACCGTCAACGTCACCGCCGCCGGCGAGGTCAACCTGGCCGAAGTCGACGACCTGAACGTGGGCACCCTGGAAACCGACCACGGCAACGTCACCGTCACCACCGGCGGTTCGCTGAACGTCGGCAGCATCAGCACCGACACCAGCGGCAGCGACACCGTGTCCCTGGTGGCCGGCAACCAGATCACCAACGCCAAGACCGACGGCACCAGCAACATCGACGCCGCCGCGCTGTCCCTGTATGCCGCCAACGGCATCGGCAATGCCAAGGCGCTGGATGTCAAGGTCGCCAACCTGGAAGCCTACACCGACCAGGGCAGCATCAAGGTCAACGACCTGGACGGCGACCTGGTCATCGGTGGCGTCACGCCGAACCTGGGCAACACCGCGATCAATGGCCTGGACAACTCCGACGGCGACATCGAAGTCAGCACCGCTGGCAACCTCGTCATCAACGAAGGCGTCAACAACTACGGCGACGGCGCGGCGCGCCTGACTGCGGGCGGCAACGTCCAGCAGAACGTCGACATCGATACCGACAATGGCGATATCTTGGTCAAGGCCGGTGGCGACATCGACATGGCCCAGGGCACCCAGGCCAACTCCCGTGCCAATGGCAATATCGCCTACAGCGCCGGCGGCAACGCCAGCCTGCGGCAGATCGGCACCGACACCGGCAGCATCGAGCTGAAGGCAGAGGCGGGCGACCTGACCCTGCACAACAGCGTGGCAACCGGTGCCGGCAACATCACCGCCCATGCGGGTGGCAACCTGGTTGCCGAGGACAGCGTCGTGGTCGCCGGCAATGGCGACGTGCAACTGACCGCCATCGGCAACCTGACCCAGCAGGCGCTGGTGCAGACCAACGCCGGTGACATCCGTATCGGCGCCATGGGCGACATCACCGCGCTGGACAACGCCGTCGTAGTTACCCAAGGCGATATCACCTACCTCGGCTTCGCTAACGTCAGCCTGCAGCAGGTGAGCACCGAAGGCGGCGACATCAACCTGACCGCTGGCGGCAACCTGGTGCAGAACGCCGTGGTGCGCACTGCCCAGGGCGACATCGTCGCCAAGGCCGACGGCGACCTGACCACCCTGGCGGCGACCACCGTCGATGGCACCGGCAACATCGACTACAGCGCCGGCGGCAACGCCGACCTGCAGCAGGTGTCCACCAACGGCGGCAATATCGACCTCAAGGCCACCGGCAACCTGGTGCAGAACGCCGTGGTGCAGACTGCAGCGGGCAACCTGACCGCACACGCGGATGGCAACCTGACCACCCTGGCCGCCAGCTCGGTGCTGGGCGCCGGCAACATCGACTACAGTGCCGGCGGCAACGCTGACCTGCAGCAGGTGACCACCGGTACTGGCAATATCGTCCTCAAGGCCACCAGCAACCTGAACCAGCACGCCCTGGTACAGACCGGCGCTGGCAACATCACTGCCAACGCCGGCGGCGACCTGACCATGGACGTCGGCACCCAGGCCGACATCGCCGGCCAGGGCGACGTGAGCTACAGCGCGGGCAACAACCTGCTCATCACCCAACTCAGCACCGGCAACGGCAATGCGACCCTGAACGCCACCACCGGCGACATCCAGGTCCAGGGCAACGCCGCGCGCAACGTCGTGGCCAAGCAACTGAGCGCGACCGCTGGTGGCAACATCGGCACCAACGACGCGCTGCGTACCGCCGTCGATAACTTGTCGGCCTCGGCCGGCACCGGTTCGATCGTGGTCGACGAAGCCGACGCGGTGACTCTCGACAGCGTTGTCGCGGCCAATGGCCTGGTGGCGGTGAACGCGGGCGATATCACCATCAATCAGCTGCAGGGCGAGAGCGTCTCCCTGGACTCCACCGGCAAGGTGGTGACCGCTGCAGGTGGCCTGGTCAAGGGCGGCAGCCTCGACGTTGCCGCGCAGACCGGCGTCAACCTGCACACCGCAGTGGACAGTGCGACCGTCAGCAACGCCAGCGGCAACATCGTCCTGGCTGAAGACGACGGCATCACCCTGACCCGCGTGACCACCCGCGACGGCAATGTCAGCGTCACCGCTGGCGGCGACATCGGCGTGAACAGCGTCACTGCCAACAACGGCAACGTGGCCCTGACCTCCACCGATGGTGCCATCGTCACCCAGCAGCCGACCTTCTTCGCTCGCCTGCTGGCCCGTGTGGCCCAGGCCACCGGTATCACCGGTGACCGCGTCGAGCTCAACGCCGCCAACGGCCTGGGCAATGGTTCGCAAGGCGCCCTGCAACTCCACGGCAACACCGTCAGCGCCAGCACCACCGGCGGCGACGTCAACCTGGCACAGAGCCAGGCCGTGACCCTGGAGAACGTCAGCACCGGCAACGGCAACATCGCCGTGACCGTCGCCGACGGCAATGCCACCCTGGGTTCGGTGAGCGGTACCGGCAGCGTGGCCCTGACCACCGAGAACGGTGCCCTGGTCGATGACGGCAACGGCAACACCCGCGTCAAGGGCGATGCCGTGAACCTGACCGCCAGCAATGGCATGACCGTGCAGACCCAGGCCAACAGCGTCAACGCCCAGGCCACTGCTGGCAACGTCATCATCAACGAAGCCGACGGCCTCAACCGCCTGACCGTGAACAGCGGCAATGGCGACGTCGCGGTCACCAGCCAGACCGGCAACATCGGCCTGGACGTGGTCAGCGCGGCGGGTCACGACGTCAGCCTCAACGCTGCCGCCGGTGCCATCCGCGATGCCAACAACAACGGTGCCAACAACGTCACCGCGCAGAGCGCCAACCTGGTCGCCAGCAATGGCGTCGGCCAGGCTGGCAACGCAGTGGAAGTCAATGTGCAGACCCTGGCGGCCTCGGCCGGCAACGGCGGCGCCAACCTGGCCAGCACCTCGACTTCGGCGCTGAACCTGACCTCGCTGACCACTGCACAGGGTGACATCGCCCTGTCCAGCGCCGGCGACCTCAACGTCAACGGCGCGGTGACCAACGCCGGTGCGGGCAACATTGCCCTCAACGGTGTCAACGTCAACCAGAACGCCAACATCACCACCAGTGGTCGCGGCAACGTCAGCGTCAACGGCAGCGGCAACGTCACCATGGCGGCCAACACCACCACCAGCACCGACACCGGTACCGTCAGCTACTCGGGCGGCAACACCATCAAGGTCGCGTCGATCCAGACGTCCAACGCCCCGGGTGGCGGCAAGGTGGTCTTCGTCGCGCCGCAGGTGCTGGACAACATGCCGGGCGTGGCCAACGTCCGTGCCTGGCAGGTGTCGCTGAACGCCGGCAACGGTAGCGAGGCGCTGGTCAAGGAGCTGATGGGCGACGTCAACGACTCGTCCACCGTCGACCTGGGCAACCGCGTGATCGGTGGCAGCCTGGCCGAAAGCCGGCGCTTCATGGAAGCCCTGCTGCAACCGGCGGTGATCCAGCAAACCGGCCCCGAGAAGCTGTTCGACGGCGGCCTGCTCACCACCAAGCAGGTCACTCCGTACAACGGCTTCATCGAAGGTGAAGATGGCGTGATGACTTACAACAAGTAAGTTTCAGCGCTGGCAAGCAGAAAGGCCGCCGGGTTCGCCCGGCGGCCTTTTTTTTGTGGGCTGTTCCCACTTCCAGTAGTCGCAACTATGTGGCGGACATTCCTTTTGCGCACACGTTAAATCCCGCGTTGCGCGCTTGTAGGAATTAGTCCATTTTGTTCGTTGATCTTTCGATCAGTTTTCAGCAATTGGCCATCAAGCCGTCAGTCCACAGAGTCCAGTCCCCCTATGCAACCCACGTCCTTTGACGTCGCTTCTGCGTCGGTCCTGCAAGCCCTGCGTGCCAGCACCGGCGAATTGCACATCGCACTGGAAAAACGCCTGCCATTTTTCTCCGACACCCTGGATATCCCGGCTTTCCGCCTGCTGATGCAGGCTTACCACGGCTTCTATGCGCCACTGGAAGCCGCGTTGCAGCAGGCCGCCGGGCTGTCCGCCGATTTCGATCTGCAACCCCGCTATAAGACCGCCATCCTGCGCGGCGACCTGCAGGCGCTGGGCCTGTCGGCAGCCAGGCTCGCGGACCTGCCGGCATGTACCGAGCTGCCGCGGCTGGATTCGGCTGCGGCCTGTCTCGGCGTGCTCTATGTTGTTGAAGGGGCGACCCTTGGCGGCCAGGTGCTGCGCCGGGAAATCCAGGCGCGCCTGGGCCTGGATGCCAGCAATGGCGCGGCTTTCCTCGACGTCTATGGCGCCGACACCGGGCGCCGCTGGCGCGCTTTTCTCGTCCACCTGTGCAGCCGCCCGCTGGACGCCGCCGAGTGCGCCGTCGTGGTCGCGGCAGCGCAGCAGACATTCCGCTGTTTCGAACGCTGGCTGGAAAGCCGGGAGGTACTGCTATGACCCCAGAACAGCAGGAGGCCTTCGAAGAACTGCTGGCCAACTGTGCCAACGAACCGATCCGCTTTCCTGGCGCGATCCAGCCCCACGGCGTGCTGCTCACCCTGAGCGAGCCGGACCTGGCGATCATCCAGGTCAGCGCCAACGTCGAAATCCTGCTGGGGCACGTGCCGCAGGCGCTGGTCGGCCAGGCGCTGGACAGCCTGCTCGGCGCGGAGCCGGTCGCCACGTTGCGCCAGACCTTGCAGCAACCGCAGCTGTCGAACGAATCACCGCTGCAGGTGCGCCTCAACGGCATGACCTTCGACGGCCTGGTGCACCGCCACGATGGCGTGCTGATCCTCGAACTGGAAGTGCACGCCCGGCATTTCGGCCCCGAGAGCATCGCTGGCAACCTGGTCAACCTCGGGCGCATGCTCCAGCGCCTGCAGGCGGCGAAGTCGCTGCAGGCGCTGTACGACATCAGTGTGCGCGAGATCCAGGCCATGACCGGCTACGACCGGGTGTTGATCTACCGCTTCGAGGACGAGGGGCACGGCCAGGTGATCGCCGAAGCGTCCGATCCATCGATGGAAATATTCAACGGCCTGTTCTTCCCGGCGTCCGATATCCCCCAGCAGGCCCGCGAGCTGTACCGCAGCAACTGGCTGCGCATCATCCCCGACGCCGACTACCAGGCGGTGCCGCTGGTGCCGCGCCTGCGCCCGGACACCCAGGCGCCGCTGGACATGAGCTTCGCGACCTTGCGCAGCGTGTCGCCGATCCACTGCCAGTACATGAAGAACATGGGTGTGCTGTCGTCCATGAGCATCTCGCTGCTCAAGGATGGCGAACTGTGGGGCCTGATCAGCTGCGGCAATCGCCAGCCGCTGCATGTGCCCCATGAACTGCGCATGGCCTGCCAGGCCATCGGCCAGGTGCTGTCGTTGCAGATCAGCGCCATGGAAGCGCTGGAGGTCAGTCGCCAGCGCGAGGAAAAGATCGAGGCGCTGGCCTTGCTGACGCAGGCGATGAGCGACTCGCCGCAGAACGTCTTCGACGGTCTTGCCCGCCAGCCGGAAGTCTTGATGGCACTGGCGGGCGCCAGCGGCATCGCGATCATCGAGGACAAGCAGCTGCACCGCTACGGCAGTTGCCCGCCGCCCGAGGAGATACGGGCCCTGCACAAATGGCTGCAGCAGGGAGGCGAGCCAGTGTTTGCCAGCCACAATCTGTCCGCCGTCTACCCGCCGGCCCTCGCGTACCAGAACGTCGCCAGCGGCGTGCTTGCCATGAGCCTGCCCAAGCCGGTGGACAATGGCGTGCTGTGGTTCCGTCCGGAGGTGAAGGAAAGCATCAACTGGAGCGGCGACCCGAAGAAGCCGCTGAACCTGGAGAATTCCGAAACCGGCCTGCGCCTGCGGCCGCGGACTTCGTTCGAGATCTGGAAAGTGGAGATGGCCGGGATCTCGCGCAAGTGGAGCCCGGGCGACCTGTTCGCGGCCAACGACCTGCGCCGTTCGGCCCTGGAGAACGACCTGGCCCGCCAGGTGCGCCGCGAGCAGCAGGCGGTGCGCGCCCGCGACGAGCTGGTGGCGGTGGTCTCCCATGACCTGCGCAACCCGATGACGGTGATTTCCATGCTCTGCGGCATGATGCAGAAGTCCTTCAGTTCCGACGGCCCGCATACGTCGCGGCGCATTGCCACGGCCATCGACACCATGCAGCAGGCGGCCGGACGGATGAGCACGCTGCTGGACGACCTGCTGGACACCTCGAAGATCGATGCCGGGCGCTACACCATCTCGCCGAAGCTGCTCGACGTCAGCCAGATCTTCGAAGAGACCCAGGCCCTGCTGGCACCGCTGGCGTTGAACAAGGACATCAGCATCGCCTTCGAGACCGAGCCCGACCTGAAGATCAACGCCGACCCGGAGCGACTGTTCCAGGTGTTGTCGAACCTGGTGGGCAATGCCATCAAGTTCACCCCGCGGCTGGGTACGGTGGGGGTGCATGCGGCGCTGGGCGGCAACGAGATCGTGTTCACGGTGCGTGACAACGGCGAAGGGATTCCGGCGGACCAGTTGCCCCATGTGTTCGAGCGCTATTGGACGATCAAGGATGGCAACCCCACCGGGACCGGGCTCGGGCTTTACATCACCCAGGGCATCGTCGAGGCCCACGGCGGGCGGATCGAGGCCAGGAGCGAGGTGGGGAAGGGGACGGAGTTCAGGTTTACCATGCCGCTCGGAACCTGATCCGGGTTTTCTTTGCTATTCCGGGTCGTGCTGAATACCGGCGCCGGCAAGGCAACGCGGGCCCTGTGGGAGCGGGTTCACCCGCGATGGCGTCGGTGATGCCACCATCGTAATCGCGGGTGAGCCCGCTCCCACAGGGCCTTGCGTCGCTCTTGGAGCTGTTCTCTGCGTGACAGCTCGGCCTGAAAAGCTGGGCGGACCACCATAAGGTCCGCGCTGAGGGCCGGACCGTCACCCTCACACTCAGTCTCTCTCTTCATACATTTGTATAAACCCACGTCTCCGCGTGGTGATTCCAACACTGTCTCCCACCCTCAAGCCCCCCTACGCTTGGCCCCGGGCAGTGTTAATCACTAATAACAATCGGAGACACGAAATGCCTATCCAAACGGAGCATGATCCGCGCCTCAAGCGTGCGCTCAAGACAAGACACATCAGCATGCTGGCCCTCGGCGGCGTCATCGGCGCGGGGCTGTTCGTCGGCTCCAGTGCCGTCATCGCCTCCACCGGGCCGGGTGCTTTCATCACCTATGCCATCACCGGCGTGATCGTCGCCCTGGTGATGCGCATGCTCGGCGAAATGGCCGCCGCCCATCCCGCCAAGGGCTCGTTCGTCGACTACGCACGCATGGCCTTCGGCCGGCCTGCGGGCTACATGACCGGCTGGCTGTACTGGTACTTCTGGGTCATCGTGGTCGGCTTCGAGGCCGTGGTCGGCGGGCAGATCATCAATGCCTGGCTACCGGACATCCCGGTCTGGGTCATCGCCCTCGGCCTAATGGTCGGCATGACCCTGCTCAACCTGCTCTCGGTGCATTCCTTCGGCGAGGCCGAGTACTGGTTCGCCGGGGTCAAGGTCGCTGCCATCGTGGTCTTCCTGGTGGTCACCGGGCTCTATGTGTTCGGTCTCTGGCCGGAGTCGAAGGCAAGCTTCGCCAACCTAACCGCGCACGGCGGCTTCCTGCCCCATGGCATCGGCTCGCTGTTCACCGGGGTGGTGGTGGTGATCTTCTCCATGACCGGCGTCGAGGTCGCGACCCTGGCCGCAGCGGAGTCGCAAGACCCGTCGCGCAATATCCGCAAGGCGGTGAACACGGTGATGCTGCGCATCCTGGTGTTCTTCGTCCTCGCTACCTTCTTCATCGTCGTCGCCCAGCCCTGGACCGACCTGGTGCCCGGCAAGTCGCCGTTCGTGACGACCCTGGACCACATCGGCATCCCCGGCGCCGGCGACATGCTGACCATCGTCATCCTCGTGGCCGTGCTCTCGGTGCTCAATGCCGGTCTCTACACCTCGTCGCGCCTGCTCTACGTCCTGGCCTCCAACGGCGAGGCGCCGCGCTGGATCGCCGGGGTCAGCAAGAAGGGCGTGCCGGTACGCGGCGTGATCGCTTCGACCCTCGTCGGCTACGGCTGCGTGGTGATCGCGGCACTCTGGCCGGACACGGTGTTCCAGTTCCTGATCAATTCCTCGGGCACGGTGTTCCTCTTCGTCTACCTGATGATCTGCCTGTCGCAGCTGAAACTGCGCCGCCGCTGGGTCGCCGAAGGCAACCTGAAGTTCGCCATGTGGGGCCACCCCTGGCTGCCGCTGCTGGTGACCGCCTCGATCATCGCGGTGCTGGTGAGCATGGCCTTCGACCCGAGCATGCAGGTCAGCCTCCTGCAGTGCCTGATCGCCATCGTCGCGATCGGCGCCTCCTACCTGGTCCTGCGCCTGTCCCCGGCTCGCCGGCAGGAAGGCGAGACCGCCACGCGACTGACGGAAAGCGCCTGATAGTCGTATTTCGATGCAACTCCATGCCTGCGGGAAGCCAACAGCATGTCAGCACTCCTTGATTTGACCCAACTCCCCAATCGCCCGCTGTGGTTCGAACCGGCACCGTCACGCCCGGCGCTGCAAGGCAGCGTCGAGGCCGACGTGGTGATCGTCGGCGCCGGCTACACCGGCTTGTGGACCGCGTACTACCTGCTGAAAAGCGACCCCTCGCTGCGCGTGGTGCTTCTGGAAAAACGCGAGGTCGGCTTCGGCGCCTCCGGGCGCAACGGCGGCTGGGCCTCGGCGATCTTCCCGATCTCCCTGCCGCGGGTGGCGCAGATGTACTCCCACGGCGCTGCGCTGCACCTGCAGGAAGCGATGAACCACACCGTCGACGAGATCGGTCGGGTCCTGGCTCTGGAAGGCATCGACGCGGACTACGCCAAGCAGGGCTTCCTGTCCCTGGCCCGCAGCGCGCCGCAACTGGCGCGGGCACGGGAGGCGGTCGAGGCGTCGGCCCGGTTCGGCCTGCCGCAGCAATGGCGCACCCTGGACGCTGCCGAGGCCCGGGCGCGAGTCTGTGCCCAGGGTGTGCTGGGCGGCTTGTACACCGAGCATTGCGCACTGATCCATCCCGGCAAGCTGGTGCGCGGGCTGGCACAGCAGGTGGAAGCCATGGGCGCGAAGATCCACGAGCGTTCGGCGGTGACCCATATCGAACCGGGCCTGGTGCGTACCGAACAGGGTGCGGTCAAGGCCGGGATCACCGTGCGTGCCACCGAGGCCTTCACCTCGCAGCAGCCGGGTCATTCGCGCTTCGTCATCCCGCTGTACTCGCTGGTGCTGGCCACCGAACCACTGCCCCGTGACCTGCTTGGCCAGCTCAACCTTGACCAGCGCCTGGCCTTCAATGACATGCGCCACCTGCGGGTGTACGGCCAGGTCACCCGCGAGGGCCGCCTGGTCTTCGGCGGGCGCGGCGCGCCGTACAACTGGGGCTCGCGGATGTCGGAGCAGGCGGACCTGGTGGACAGCATCCACGCGCGGATCCACGAGACCCTGCTGGAGTTCTTCCCGGCCCTCGCCGATGCCCGCATCACCCACCGCTGGGGCGGCGCCCTGGGCGTGTCCCGCGACTGGTGCCCCACCGTGAGCATCGATCGCCAGCAGCGCCTCGCCTGGGCCGGCAACTACGTCGGCGATGGCGTCGCCACCAGCAACCTGGCGGGACGGATCCTGCGCAACCTGATCCTCGAACGCGACGAGGACATCAACACGCTGCCCTTCGTCAACCATCGCTCGCCGTCCTGGGAGCGCGAGCCGCTGCGCTGGCTGGGTATCAACAGTGGGCTGGCCGCGGCCTCCCTGAGCGATATCGAAGAGCGCTTCACCCACCGTCCATCCCGCACCGCGATGTTGCTGGAAAAGCTCACCGGCGCGCATTAAAGGGAGTACCTCCGTGACCACCTTCACCATCCTCAAGTCCGCCAGCCTCGCCTCGCTGGCGCTGAACCCCGCCGGCCAGCGCGCCGGCGCCGACCAGGGTGATCCGCAGATCGCCATCCAGGCCCTGGCGCCCACCGCCACCGGCAACCTCGGCGTATGGGAATGCCAGCCGGGCGGCTGGCCGGTAATCAACCGGCCAGACACCGAGTTCACCTTCATCCTCTCCGGCCGCGCACTGCTCACTGACGACGCGTCGGGCGAAGTGGTCGAGGTCGGCGCTGGCGACCTGATCATCCTGCCGCCAGGCTGGAGCGGGCGCTGGGATGTCCTGGAAACCGTCCGCAAGGTCTACGCCATCTACTGATCCACGGGAAAAACCGACATGAC
The DNA here is from genome assembly GCF_036324125.1 of Pseudomonas ulcerans. Taxonomy (NCBI): domain Bacteria; kingdom Pseudomonadati; phylum Pseudomonadota; class Gammaproteobacteria; order Pseudomonadales; family Pseudomonadaceae; genus Pseudomonas; species Pseudomonas ulcerans. Next base: position 49,871 of record NZ_JAZDQN010000010.1, read on the forward strand.
CCACAGCATCACCAACTGGATTTCCGGCGCCCGCGCCGAGGCCACCAGCGGCCAGCAATTGCCCGTCTACAACCCGGCCACCGGCCAGCTCAGCGCCCAGGTGCAACTGGCCAGCCACGCCGACGTGGACGCCGCCGTCGCCAGCGCCAAGGCCGCTTTCCCGGCCTGGAGCAACCTGCCGCCGCTGCGTCGCTCGCGCATCCTCAATCGCTTCCTGGCCCTGCTCAACGAACACCGCGACGACCTGGCCCGGCTGATCACCGCCGAGCATGGCAAGGTCTTCACCGATGCCCAGGGTGAAGTGACCCGCGGCATCGAGATCGTCGAGTTCGCCTGTGGCGCGCCGCAACTGCTGAAGACCGATTTCACCGACCAGGTCAGCACCAATATCGACAACTGGACCCTGCGCCAGCCGCTGGGCGTGGTCGCTGGCATCACCCCGTTCAACTTCCCGGTGATGGTGCCGATGTGGATGTTCCCGGTGGCCCTGGCCACGGGCAACACCTTCGTGCTCAAGCCGAGCCCGATCGACCCGAGCCCGAGTCTGTTCATCGCCGAACTGCTGAAGCAGGCCGGGTTGCCGGACGGCGTGTTCAACGTGGTCCAGGGCGACAAGGAGGCGGTCAATGCCTTGCTGGTGCACCCGGACGTCGAGGCAATCTCCTTCGTCGGTTCGACCCCCATCGCCAACCATATCTACGAGACCGGCGCTCGCCACGGCAAGCGCGTGCAGGCCCTGGGCGGGGCGAAGAACCACCTGGTGGTGATGCCCGACGCCGATATCGACCAGGTGGTGGACGCCCTGATCGGCGCGGCCTATGGCTCTGCCGGCGAGCGTTGCATGGCCATCAGCGTGGCGGTGTTCGTCGGTGATGACACGGCCGAGAAGGTCATGCCCAAGCTGATCCAGCGCACCCGCGAGCTGAAGGTGCTCAACGGCACCAACCTGCAGGCCGAGATGGGCCCGATCGTGACCCGCGCTGCCCTGGAGCGCATTACCGGCTACATCGAGCAGGGCGTGAAGGAGGGCGCCCGGCTGTTGGTGGATGGTCGCGGCTTCAATGGCCAGACCGCTGGCGAAGGCTGTGGCGATGGCTTCTGGCTGGGCGGTACGCTGTTCGATCAGGTGACTCCGGACATGCGTATCTACAAGGAAGAGATCTTCGGCCCGGTGCTGGCCTGCCTGCGGGTCAAGGACTTTGCCGAGGCGGTGGAATTGATCAATGCCCATGAGTTCGGCAACGGCGTCAGCCTGTATACCCGTGACGGTCATGTCGCCCGCGAGTTCGGCCGGCGTATCCAGGTGGGCATGGTCGGCATCAACGTGCCGATCCCGGTGCCGATGGCCTGGCATGGCTTCGGTGGCTGGAAGAAGAGCCTGTTCGGTGACATGCATGCCTATGGCGAGGAGGGGGTGCGCTTCTATACCAAGCAGAAGAGCATCATGCAGCGCTGGCCGCAGGCGATTGCCAAGGGCGCAGAGTTCGCGATGCCGACGAGCAGTTGATCCAGCCTGAGTGAGCACCGACGGCCCCGCCCACGCAGCGGGGCCGTTCTTTTTTCAGAACAACTCGGTGTTCTTGCCCGCCTGCAAGGCGATCCAGAAACGCGCAATACCCTGTGTGGTCGTGGGCTTGATGCCGGTCAGTTGTTCCACCAGCTTCAGGCGGTAGACCAGGGTCTGCCGGTGAATCTCCAGGTCGAAGGCGGTGGCCTTCCAGTTGCCGTCGTTTTCCAGGAAGGTCATCAGGGTGCGCAGCAGCGCAGCGCCCTGGGTGCGGTCGTGCTCGATCAACGGGCCGAGGTAGCGTCCGACCAGGGCGCGTGCCTCGGCCAGTGACTTGGGCGCCATGATCAGGCCGGTTTCCGCCTCGCCATAACGCAGTTGCGCGGACTCCAGGTCGATGGCCTGGGTCAGGGCCAGGCGGGCCTGGCGCACGCTTTCGCGAAAGCCCGTGGCGGCGGCGATCGGGCCGCTGACGCCGATCACCGTGCCGCTGCCGAGGCCCTGGCGCAGCGCCTCGAATACCGCGCTGTCGTTGCGGCTGATGGCCACGAGCAAGCCGTTGTCATCCAGCAGCAGTGGCGCCGCAGGATGCAAGGGCGGGGCGTGGTGGATCTCGTCGGCGGACCAGGGGCCCTGGGTAGCGGGGCGGATCGCCAGGCAGACCAGCGACCCTGCGAGTCCGCGACGTTCGAGGATCGGCCGCGCCAGGCTGAACTCGGTCTCGCTGTCCAGCAGGCTGCGCAGCAAGGCCGCGCCTTCTTCGCGCTGCTGGTCGCGCTGGATCATCAGGCGCTCCAGCTCCACGCCGAGCAGGCCCACCAGCGAGCGGATCAGGATCGAGTCGTCGGCACTGCGCCGGTTGTTGCGGGCCAGCAGCAGGTTGACGCGGCTGCGGCCGCCCAGCGGGATGCGCTCGGCCTGTTGCAGCGCGGCGCTGTCCTGGGGCCGGGTCTCGACGATGAGGGCGCCGCCGACGGCATCTTCCAGGGCCAGGTTGAGGTCCAGGGTATTGGCCAGGATGGTCAGGCGCCCGGCCATGTCCGGCGCCTTGCGCAGGGCCTCGGCGTAGGTCTGGAACAGGCGCTCGCTGGCATTGAAGCGTTCGCGCTGGGCTTGCAGGACGCTTTCGATGACGTAGTGCGACAGCTTGACGAATTCCAGCTCGAAGCTGGCCAGCAGGACCGGGAACAGCAGGCGGTCGGCGGCTTCCAGCAGCGCCGGGGTGAGGGGCGGGGCATCGCTGCGCGGGGCCACCACCAACGCGCTGGCATTGCCCTGCACCAGGCGTTCGAGCCAGGCGGCCTGTTGGTCCGGCGTGGGCGGCAGGCCGAGCCCGGTGGTCATCACCAGGTCCCCCGGCGAGATCCAGCGCCATGGGTCCGGCAGGTCGACGGCATGGGCCCAGGTGATCTGGCGGTGGGTGCCGGCGGCTCCGGCGACGGCCCGCAGTTTCAGCAGTTCGATGGCGATCAGGTCGGCGACCGTGAGCATGGATTCATCCGCGTTTGCGTGAGGACGCCATGCTACTGGGTTGCACCGGGTGACGGGCCTTTTTTGTCGCGCAGGGCGCAATTGTCGGCGGCCAATGATTCGCGCGCAGCCAGATAAGTTCCATCGGGCCGATAGCTGGTCTGTTTTCGGTGATGCTGTGGAAATACCCGTAGTAGAGCCGTTACTAGTGGATTGGAATGCTTTCGATATAACCCTAAAAGCCTGTTGTCGAGCAGTTTTCCTGCCACTAGCCTCATCCTGCTACCACGGACGATCTGCCACCCAATAGCGCAACCGGGAGGGACTCCAGCGCTTATTACAAGAGGTGCATCATGCCGTTCAGTGCCGATGTATTGAATGTTCTGGCACGAGAAGTCTCTCCCACTCTTCGCTTCGCTGCCTTGCATGACCTGGTCGTGCAACTGGGGTTTGATTTCTTCGGATTCTCCTGCTGGACCAGTTTCGACCCGCGGCCGCTGCTTCGCAGCACATGGCCGGAGGGCTGGACCCAGCGCTACAAGGCATGTCGCTACAGCGAAAGCGACCCCCGCATCACGCATTGCCGCCGCTCGATCCTGCCGATCTTCTGGGACGAAAGCTGTTTCCAGGACGCCCCCGACATCTGGCAAGACGCCCGGTCGTTCGGCCTGTGCCACGGCTGGTCGCAGGGCTCGCATTCGGAAAGGGTATTCAGCATGCTCGACGTGGCCCGTCGCGATGGGCCGATCTCCAACGAGGAGTGGTACGAAAAGGCGGGGCAGGTGCTGTTGTTGTGCAACCTGATGCATATGAACCAGGTGGACCAGCTCCAGCGCAAGATCGACGACCTGCACCTGACCTGCCGCGAGATCGAAGTGCTGCGCTGGTCTGCCATCGGCAAGACCGCCGAGGAAGTGGCCGACATCCTCCACCTGTCGGAGTCGACGGTGAACTTCCATGCGCGCAACACCATCGTCAAGCTCGGTGTGCAGAACAAGGTGGCGGCGATCGCGCGGGCGGCGCAGTTGGGGCTGTTCTCTACCCGGGAGTCCCGAACCAGCGAAGAACCCAGCGAGTACAGCCGACGCTTGAGTGACTGGGCGCTGGCGGCGGGCTAAAGCACTAACTCTTTGTTTTTGCACTGTTTTGATGATTCTACTGTCGCTTTGCACCTGATTGGGGCGATTCCTTCGTCGGGCAAATACGACAGACTCGCATTTGTCGTCGTGACAGTGGCAGAAAGCCAGTTTTGCCGGTCAATTCGTTAGCTAGCTTTGCTCTTGGCCTGTTAGTTGCCTCTCCAAAATCATTGCAATGTCGCCATTGGAGAGGTCTATGTCGCTATCAAGCAACTCCATGCATTTGTCGGGTGAAGAGCGGCGCTGGCTGCCCTGGTTCGGCAAGACCGGAAAATTCGCTATGGGCTGGGCCTGCCGGATCAACCGCGCGGCGTATCCGGTCATCGAGCAAACCTTCGAGGCCATCGCCGAGACCCGGGTCAAGTTGCTTGGCAACTGGGCCCAGGAGCAGTGGGAGCATCTTGCGGAACTGGCCCAGGGTCTGGGCGACCTGAGTGCCATCGATGGCCAGGCATTGCAGGAAAAACTGCAACAGGCCGAGGACTTTTCCGAACTGTTCGTCATCGACGCGTCCGGCACCCTGCTGGCGTCGACCTGGGCTGGACAGACGTCACGCAGCCTCGATCCGGCGGCGCTCGCCGAAGGGCTGAAGGCGCCGTTTCTCCACGGTCCCTACCGCGACCCGCTGACCCTGGCCATCGGTCCGTCGTCGTCACGTTTCCATGACGAAGTGACGCTGATGTTCTATCAACCGCTGAAGGTGGCGGGCAAAGTGCTCGGTTGCCTGTGCGGGCGGGTACCCAACGACGTGCTCGGCGACCTGATCCAGCGCGAGGCCGGGCATATCTTCGCCGAGTCCGGGGACAACTACCTGTTCATGGTCCAGTCGCGCTTCGACCGCAACCTGCAGCCCGGGGTGGCGCTGTCGCGCTCGCGCTTCGAGGACGGCACCTTCAGCCATGGCGAGAACCTCAAGAGCGGGGTGCACACGCCGTGGAAAACCGTGCAGGTGCAGCGTCATACCGAGCTGGAGCTGCGCTTCACCGACCCGGCCACCCAGCAACTGCATCCCGGTGTGCGGGAAACCATCCGCAATGGCTCGAACCTGTTCGTGACCTACCCGGGCTATTCCGACTACCGTCATATCCCGGTGGTGGGCAAGGGCGTGACCTTCCAGTTGCCGGGATCGCCGGATCGCTGGGGCATGATGTGCGAGGCCGACCTGGAGGAGGTCTATCGCCGGCGTTCCCTGAGCTACGGCCTGATGAAGCCGTACCTGGCCACCATGCTTGCCCTGTTCGCCAGCAACTATGGGGTGCAGCACTATAGCGGGCTGTCCCAGCACCTGATCGACCTGTGCGAGGCCGCCAGCCTGCTGATCGCCGCCGTGGTCTTCAGCACCCTCGGCCCGAAACGCCTTGCCGCGCGCCTCAACGAACTGACCGGGGTCATCCGCACCATCGCCGAGGGCGAGGGCAACCTGCGCCAGCGCCTGGATACTTCGCGCATGGCCAATGACGAAACCGGCGACATGGGGCGCTGGATCAACAGCTTCATCGACCACCTGGACTCGGTGGTGGGGCAGGTGGTCAAGGCCAGCCACAGCGTTGGCACCACCAACCAGATGATGATCGGTCGCAGCCGCAAGGCCAGCAGCACTTCCATGGAAGTGGCCGATGCGGTGCATCGCATGATGGTCATCGTCGAAGAGCAACTGGGCGAGATCCAGCAAGCCTCCGCCGGCGCGGAACAGATGAAGCAGGCCATGGACGAGGTGGTCGAGCGTGCTCGCGAGCAGTTCCTCACCGTGCAGCAGGGGACCCAGTCCATTCGCGACGTGGTCGAGCGTTCTGCCTCCAGCGTGCAGCGCCTGGATAGCCGCATGGCCGAGATCGGCAAGATCAGCCACCTGATCAGCGATATCACCAACCAGACCAACCTGCTGGCGCTCAACGCCGCCATCGAGGCGGCGCGGGCCGGCGAGCATGGTCGTGGCTTCGCCGTGGTCGCCGACGAAGTCCGCAGCCTCGCCGCACGCACCTCCAGCGCCGCCGAGGAAATCCGCCTCACCGTGGAGAGCCTGCAGGGCGAAACCCGCGAGGCGGTGGGCTTCATGGAAGACGGGGTGAAAAATGTCGACCAGAGCCTCGGTCTTGCCGAACAAGCCTCGTCAGAAAACGTGCAGTTGCACCAGGCCGTGGAAAACATGTTCCAGATCATCCAGCAGCTCAACCAGCGCAGCCTGGACTACGGGCGGACCATCAAGGAAGTGGACCAGTCCTCGCTGGAAATGCACCAGACCGTCAACGTCCTCCACGCCAGCGCGGAAACCGTGCGGCTCAATGCCAATAAACTGCAGAAACTGGTGGGCCTGTTCGAAGTCACCCGTACCGGCGGACAGCGCGAGGCAGCCTGAGCGGAACCCCCGGGGCAGGGCGGTCGCGTCGTGCGAACTGGCCCTGTCACCGGGCAGAAAGTTTTTTTAAATCAGGGGGTTGCCAGCATGGGTGAATGCACGCATAATGGCGTCCATCGAAAGCGACGAGAAATAAAAATCTCAACGTTTTCAAAGAGTTAGGTTAATCGCAGATTGCCGAAGCTCATCAGAGGCCGAGTAGCAAAGTGGTTATGCTCCGGATTGCAAATCCGTCTACGCCGGTTCGATTCCGACCTCGGCCTCCATATTCGAAAGCCCCGCAGATTAACGTCTGCGGGGCTTTTTCATTTGGGCGAAATGATGCCGGAGTTCCGAAACTTTAGGGGTGGAGTTCCGAAACTCTGTCACTTCGAGGGCTTCGCGATGGCGCCGACGCGGCGATAAACGCGCTCGGTCATTTCGGCTTTCGAGTGCCCAAGCAGGGTACTGGCATCGCCCAGATCGTTGATCTCAGACGCGGCCTTCGGTCGGATATCCCGGAACTGGAACTGCGCAATCTGCTTGGCCAGGTCCGCCTTCTTCTCGGCCATGGCTTTCACCCTGGCGGCCTCCCTTGCATCCGCCCAGCGGTTGCGCAACATTCCCCAGCTCATCCGCTTGCCGTCTTCATTCACGATGTAGAAGGGGGAGAGGTGATGGCTGTTCCTTTGCTCAATCCGGTCAAGCAGGTTGCCCAAGGCGTTCTGCACGCCATCCGCCTCCAGCAGGATCCGCAGCTTTTTGCCTGTCTTGCCCTGGGCAATGCGCAGGTACATTCCCTCCCTGAAATCCTTCCGCATGGCAAGCACGTCCGCAGGTCGCTGGCCCGACAGATAGGCCAGGTCCATCGCCTCCCTCAACTCCTGCGGCGCCTCCTCATACACTGCCTTCCAGACAATCTCGTTTGCGTAGTAGTCCCGCGGCTTCTCCTTGTTCTTCCTCACTCCCAGGCAGGGGTTCTCCCGGGTAGTGATCCCCCATTCCCGCGCAGTATTGAATACGTGGGATAACAGGGCGATTTCGCGATTTGCCCTGGTCTTGGCTGACCTGGTGTCGCGGTACTGCGCGATCATTGACGGGGTGATCTCGTCGATCGGCGCCTCGTCGAAGACCTCCCTGAGCTGCTTCAGCTCGTAGATGTTGTCCTTCTGGGTGCGCGGTGCCTTCGTCGGAATGATCTTCTTCTCGTACTCGTCGAAGATCCCCTTCATCGTGGTGAGTTCGGCAGGAAGGCGCTTGGCTTCGAGTTCGGCCCACTTCATCTTGGCCCTGACCAGGTCCGTGCCCAGAGGAATTTCTTTCCCGGCCTGGTCGCGGTAGTAGTAACCGACCCACTCCTTGCCGCTCTTCCTGGCCCGCTTGCGCCGGTACACGCCCGGCGGCAAATCGCGGTTTTCTGTGTTTCTTGGGCGCATCTCACTTCACTCGGGAAAAGTCTGGCACCCATGCGGGCTTGGGCGCGGGAGGTGCCGCGGTAGGCACGACGTCGATTACGGCGCCGCTCAGCTTCATGCGAGCGTACTGGCGCCCGACCAGCGGGCGGCCGCCACGGCTCTCGACGTAGTGCCAGCCGCGTTCTGTGAGCCAGCGTCGCTGATACGCGCGGGGCTTGTAGCCGGTGATCTCCACCAGCTCCTCGTCCGAGAGGATTTCGGTTTCCATGGGATGGTCTCCACGCCGCCGGTGGCGGCAGGTTGGTGGTCAGTCCGCGCCTTCGGTGATCTGATGCTCAACGCTCATTGAGCGCGATCAGCTGCACCCATGAAGACCATGTTCAAGGCAGTGCTCTGGAGAACACCGACTGCATCAGTGCCTTCGTCGTCTTCGGCAAGCACTGGCAGCGCCTGGTGGCGGATCAGATCGATGCCGACCCCTTCGGGCACGTCGAAGCGGGTTATTACCGTTGTGGTCACGGTGATGATTGGCATGGCAATAGCTCTCCATGCCCGCGCAGGGGCGGGCTTGAGTAGTAGGGGGAGGGGTTAGGCTGCTGGGCGCTTCATGAAGGTGATCCAGTGCGTCTTCTCGCGCTTGCCGGACTTGTGGCCAAACAGTGGTTTCTCGCCGGTCAGGGCCAGCAGCTCGCTGACTAGTACCTGGGTTTCGTTCCACTTGAAGATCAGGATGCCTTCGGGCTCCAGCACGCGGAAGCACTCGGCAAAGCCTTGGCGAATGTCCTCCCGCCAGTCGTCGGTCAGCACGCCGTACTTGGCGCGCATCCAGCTGTCCTGGCCTGCCCGGGTCAGGTGCGGCGGGTCGAACACGACCAGGCGGAAAGCACCGTCGCCGAACGGCAGGCTGCGGAAGTCGATCAGGACATCGGGCTCAACCTTTAATACCCGGCCATCGCAGAGCAGGTGCTCTTCGTCGCGGATATCACCGAACAGGGCACGCTGGTCCTGCTTGTCGAACCACATCATGCGGCTGGCGCTGCAGGGGTCGAGCACCTTTGCGGTTGCGTTCATCGTGGCCACTTCCATACGTGGTAGGCCATGTAGGCGAGGGCGATCATGGCGTCACCTGCTTGGCTGACAATAGCTCGGCCGCCAGTTCCGCAGCGAAACCAACAGGCCACCAATAGCGGGCCCGCTGATGATCCGGGTAAGTAGCTTCGCGCAGCACTAGCCCCTTGCGCTCCAGCGCCTTGAGCACGGCCAGCACGGACGAGGCAGTGACCCCAAGCCGGAAGCCAACCTGGTAGCTCAAGCCACCCATTCCGAAAACGCACGCTTGGTCCCCTCTGGCGAGCTTCTGGCAGTCGTCATGATGCAGGTGCGGTGTCACGCCGCGGTATCGGTATGCGTTTTCGCGCCCGATGTTTCGCAACTCGGCGAGAACGGCTTGCTGTTTTTCTGTGAGTTTCACAGCGAATACCTCTCTTCATCCCAGCGCCCAGGCGCCGTTGCAGGTGTAGGGTCGGGTTCTTGTTCGTGCGGGGAGCGCTGGCGCTGATTGCCTGCCTGCGAAACAGGCGTGCAATTCAGTTGCGTGACGCCCATGCTTGCGCGGATACGGCGAGCGTCGTCTCGGTCGCTGAGCGCCGCCATGCTCAGCGCTAGCATCGCGAGAAATCCGGCGAGCCAGATGAACGACATTACTCGCCAGGCGCGCACCTGGTTTTGATAGGTCACGGGGCAACCCTCCGGAACTCGACGACCCATACCCAAGGGTTCGTATCCCAGGATTCGGCGCTGTTGATGGATGACCAGAGCGTTCTGAATGACTCGAAGGCACTTGGGCAGCACTGGGTGGATGGCATCAAATAGTCGAACCAGCCATCGCTGTCGCACTCCACACCCTCTGCTTTCGCCTGCTCCTCGCTGATGTCATGCAGCCGCTCGACGCGAACGGCGGTGATCTCCAGTAGGATACGGCTCGCCCAGCGTGGCATGTGAATGCTCGGCCGCCAGGTAACCGCAGAGCCACTCCAGCTTGCACGGAAGAGGCAGTGCTCTGGCTTCTGGAATCGCTTAGGGATGTCAGAAAGGGGTGACCCCTTGCAGCCCATATACTGGGTATATGCCCAGGTACCATCGTCTTCTGGGTCTTCCAGCCAGGTCTCGCGCACCCACAGGCGGTCGCCTGGTTGGCCGTATGGGCAGAAGTCGATTGCAGGCCAATAGCCGTCTTCGCATTCCACGAAGGGGTAGCCTGCCGCAACGTCGGCTGGCCCGCGTGGCTCGTCGAAGCGATTGACCAGCTTCGGGCTGATCGCTCGTCGCGTGACCGTCTTCCTGCCTTCGAGGATGGCGCGGACCATGGGGGCGCCGAAGAGGATCGGGCGTTCCTTGACCTGTCTCATGGTGTCACCACCCGGCGCGCCCACCAGCACACGGGGCCGTCGTCCGTGTCATGAATCGACAGGCAGAACCAGCCATCACCTTCTGGGCGATCCGGCTCCCAGTAGCTGCAGTCCGCTTCGCCAGCTTCGAAGTAGCGCTCCGAGATCGACTCGTCGCTGTGGTATTCGAGCTCGACCATCTTCACTTCCAGGCTCTGCTCAGAGATCCAGGCTTTGCACTTCTCGCCATCGCCCTCATCGAAGTCGGGCATGTCGGGGTGAGAGAACATGCCGTCCTCGTCGCGGGCGACCGGCACCGGTTGGATCAGCTTGATTTCTTCAGGCATGACGATTCCTTGGCCGCCATATCGCGGCAGTTGAATAGAGGGGAGAGGGGTTACAGCAGAAAGAGTACGGATGTACTCCTGTCAGGATTTGCGGTCCAAGGCGCCGCGGGCGCACCAGGCCCCATAGGCGTGACGCATCCAGTCTTGGATGAACACCCCGGCATCAGTCTTGCGATAGTCGGCCGAGGCGAAGTGTCGGTCTGCCAATTCACGGAATTCGGCTTCTTCGCACTCCATGCACTGGCTACCGACGTCGAGGCAGGTGGCGCACTCAACTGCGCTCGGCTCTGCGCTGGAGGTTAGCTCTTGCTCAATCCTTCGTCTGGCGTTTGGGCTTATGTCGTAATCCAGCAAATCACGCAGCAGCGCATCCCGCTCTTCCAGTTGGGCGGCCAGTTCCATGGTGCGAGCGATCATTCGGTCACGCTCGCCCTTCACCTGCGACAATAGCGCTTCGCGCAGGTCATACACTCTCTCAATGGACCTCAGCCGCTCAACCTCCCCAGCATCTGCGTGGGCGTAGAGCGGATGGACGTAATGCTTCGCGATTTTTGCGGGTGCGCCACCAAGCGTGATGTTGTGCGCCTTGACCTTGCTGCTGATCGTGTCGCCAATAGCGTTCGCCCACATGACTGGCTCACCCTGGCGCTGCTCGACATCCAGCGCTTCCTGCAGTCCTCGCGTAAGCACAACATGGCCGTGGTTGAGTAGCGCTTCATTTACTTCTTCAGCAAGTTCTCTCGGCACGCTGATCATTTCTGTGGATCGGTTTTCTGTGGGCATGGGGATACCTCGCTATCAGATTTCTGCGTTGCCGGTGTCGATCAGTCGGAGGTCAGTGACCGCGATTTTCTGGGTGCCGTCGGTGATCACCCAGCATGGAAGGTCGAGATGCTGGAAGGTGCCACGGTAAGTTCGGTAGGCGCCCAGAGCCGCCTTTCGGAAGGAGTCGGAGTAGACCTTGCCGATCTGCATTGGCTTACCCCCCCCCCCACGAGTTGAAGCTCGAATACCGTGGCGCTTTCGACCCGCTTGGCGGCCTTGCGGATGCCGCTGGGCGACATCCTGAAATCAGCCGCAACCTCGGCAACATGCTTGGACTGCAGCGCTTCGAGGATCGCTTGGTCGCGCTGGCCATTGCGCAGGCCTGCGTAGATGACTTGCATAGGGTGGTCCTCCAGGGGGCTGGTCACGCGACCAGTTCGACGAGCGGGATGCGGCTCATGTGCATGGTGTAGCCGGTGTGCTTTTCCGTGGCGTCGTACTGCTGCAGCAACTCCGGGCGATGACGTCGGCCATTGCGAAGGTCGCCCTTGCTGCCAAACAGGCAGAAGACACAGCTCAGGCGATCGTTGCCCAGGGCATATGCGTAGTGAGGCTCTTGCCCGGCGGCACGGATGGACTCGAATACTTCGGACGTGCTCATGTCGTGCACTGGCAGCCATTCGTACCAGGTGAGAACGCTGTTGCTGATACCCATCTTGCTGAACACCGCGCGCTTGCGGCGACTGGGAGACTCCTCGGCCCGCAGGCCCAGGCAATTGACGATCACCTTGAATCCGTTGGCCTTGGCGAACGCGCGCACTTCTCGCTGGATCGGGCCGCGCTTGAGATCGCTGGTGCACTGCCTGGTGCTCGCCGACGGCCAGCTCGGCACCTCCGGGCGAGTTTCGTAGCGCCGCAGCACCATTTCGAGGAGGGTCTTGCTGGCCTTGGCCGCGATGAACGGGACTTCAGCTTCTTCGGCCCGCTCCTGGGCCAGCTCCAGTGCACCCTCCCACTCCATCGGGCCGAGCGAGGCATGCACAACCACCAGTTGATTGCGAGGGACGAGCTTTCGCAGTTTGATCATCTGCGCGTCACTGTCCTTGCCGCCCGAGTGGTTGGCGACGAACAGCACGCCGGAAGCCACCAGGGCCTCGACTTGGTCTGGGATATTCATGGGTGCTCCAGGCAGGCGCCGCCCTCGCCGGGGTGGCGTGATTCGTTGAAGTGGGCTATTGGTTTTTGGCTGGCATTTCGCCGGGCCAAGGAGGGGGCATGAACTTCGAGGAGTACTGGAACAAATCGGTGGAGCTATCCAGAGCAAGCGGCGAGTGCCATCGGGCGCTTCTGGGGTTCCTGGAGAAAAACCGCCATCCTTCTTCGATTCACGATCCGGAGTACCATCGACTTCGCGATGAGTACGCAAGATCGTTCAAAGAGTGGATTGAATTCAGCGAGCGACATTCCGCGAGCGACATTGAATCGGCGGGATGATTTCACAGCCAGGATCGCGCTTGAGTTCCGCCTCGCTTGCCAGCTCAAACTGCCGCGCCAGTTTCGGTGATATCTCAAAAGCTGGCGCGTCAGGTCGTTGCAGTCGGCGCGCTCGCTCTTCTGGATCAGCAGCGGCCCACGACAACGCTAGGTCTTGCCATAGCGCTTGCACCTGGTCGTAGCCGTGGCGCTTCACCTCGGCAGCGAGCAGCCACTTGATCCCGGCCGGCATTTCGATCACAACCTGCTCGACACCCAGGCGCGCATCCTCGGCCTTCTTCTTCTCCCTGGCTCGGCGCGAATACTCCGCCCCCTTCGCCTTGTCCTTGTTCGCCATAGGCGCCTCCCAAGCCGCTGGGCGGCAAATGAATGAACTGCTGGCGCCGGCCGTGCCGGACGCGGTTGGAAATCTTGCTCATGCTGCTTTCTGTTGGGTCCAGGCTCCAGCCGCGACAAACACCTTGGCTGCCTGCGGCTCGTCGAGCGTGGTGTTTGTAGGGATGGCAATCCATCCGGAAGCAATCCGGTGGTTCGGGTTGGCCTTGCGGAACAGGTCGGTGTAGCTCGCCTCGATGACGTCCGTCAGGTGCGAGGCCAGGTAGTTGCCATCGGTGGCAAGCTCCTCCGACTTGTAGTACTGCTCGCCGTCAGGCTTCTGGCACATCACGCTGATGTAGATCGTCCACCGGTGCGCGATATCGCAGACGGCGTCGACGATCTGGCGGCTGCGGATCTGCTTGCAGCTCTTCCAGTTCATCAGCATCTGCCGGCCGCTCGGGTCGATATTGACCACGGCGACGTGGTTGGTGGCGACCAGGGCTCGGCATGCGCGATCCATCCTGGCCTTCATGCTGTGCGGCTTCCGGGCGCTCATTGGCAGCCCATCAGCTTGCGCCTGGCCGCCGCCTCCATCGCACTCGCAACGTGTTGGGCCAGCCTGTAGCTACCACAGAAGCCGCAGGTCTTGCCGGTCTTGAGGTCGATGATGTGCCACATGTTGCCCTTGGTCACCGCCTGGAAGCGCGGCTCGTTCACCGGCGCCGGGCGCCCGATCTTCGCGTAGAAGTCGGCAGTAGCGAGCATGGCACGTTCGCGCATGGCGCCCAGGGCGGCCGCGCTGTTCTGCGTAGCTTGGAGCATGGGAATACCTCGAAGGGTCAGGCGTGATGCTCGAAGGCCTCGGCCTTGCGAACGATTCGGACTTGGGCGGTGCGGCGTTCCGGCACCCGACGATCACGTCGCATGGGGTCGCCGTCATCGAGCATTGCGTGCATGGCAATGAAGCCCGCGAGCAGGATGCAGAGCGGGCTGATCACCCCGCGGCGCATGGCCTCGGCAACGGCAGCAGTGCGCTTTGCAACGCCCAGCTTGAACATCGCGCTTTCGATGCGATTGACGACTGTGCCCTGGGCGATATGCATCTGCCGGGCGATCTCTTTAGCGGTCATGCCCTGGGCGACGCCGAGCAGGGCTTCCAGCTCGCGCGGTGCGAGCCCGCGGCCGAGGTGGCCCATCCATGTGCCGGTGGTGATCGTTTCCATGATTGTCCTCGGTGGTGGCTGCATTGGTGTGTGATCTGGCCGGTGCTGCGTTCTCTCCGGCTTGCCGCATCAAAGGGCGGTGGTTAGATGAGTAGCCCTACGGAGTGTCGGTGCACGAAAGTCGGGTAAGGAATGTCGTACAAAGCCCGTTGGGTCTTTCCCTGCGCATCAGCCTGCGCATTCAGATCACACACCGATGCAGCCTGGTGATGGGGGACCAGGTGAATCGGGCCGGTTACTGATCCGGCGTCGATGCCATCGACAGTCCGCTTGGTCTCTGACCGCTATCGGGGCCGGTGGCATGCCGACGCACTCCGTGACCGATATTCTCTCGTCGGTCAAAGCGCCTGGGTCTGTAGCGCCCAGTTCGCTGCCAATCCCCACGGCTGGGTGAGGCACCTCATCTGCTACTTCATGGCTGCGACCCTCCGTTGATTTCCCGTCTGGCCCTGTCGCCAAGGCCAGCCAGTGAAATCGTCAGGAGCGAGAGCGGTGCATCAGCTCAAGAATCAGCGCCTTTTCATAGCCAGGCACATCGCAGGTCGCAGTGTTGTTGATGCGGTCGAGCTTCACAGCCACACGCGTCTTGCGGAATTGCTTGCGGTTCATTTCGCGTTCCTCCAGTGGATTCCCAAAGCACCCGGTCGCCCAGGTGCTTCAGTGAATCGCCGGTCAAGCAGCGCGGGCCAGTTCCGCCTGAGCCAGCAGCTCAGTTACAGCCTCGGCCGGCGTGCAGCCATCGGCGTAGAAGTCATGCAAGTCGCTTTCTTCCTGCGAGCCCAGCGCTACTTGGTGGCCGAGCAGTTGGGAGGCTTTGTCGATCCAGCGGTAGTAGGTGCGCTCTTCAGCGTCTGCGCGGCATTCGTCAGCCGCCATGGTTGCCATGTTGAACATCGTGAATCCCTCCGGTTGATTTCCCGTCTGGCCCTGTCGCCAAGGCCAGCCAGTGAAAACTTCCAGCCGGGACCCGCTACTGGCGTCGGCCTCCGGCTATCTTCTGGTTGTTCCTCCGACCACGACCCTCGTCCGCCGGATAACTGCTTGTGGCGCTTTACGCTGCACGCCCGGGTCAGTTGCCAACCCTCTGAACAGTTGAGGCCTGTCCATCGCTGCCTTCGCATCTGGCCGGTATCGATCCGGCAATGAGCAAAATTTAGAAAACTAAACGAAAGGCGTCAAGCAATTTTGTACAGAAAACTTAACTTTCGGGCGAGAGGTTGCCCTGATTGGGTGGTGCGAGGGGGGAGGGGTAGCTGGAGCTGGATAAGAAAAAGCCCGGCGCAGGCCGGGCTCTTTTACTGTTTGCGGCGAGGAGAGCGCCGCACTGTCGACCACCAGAAGACTCGACCCAGCATTCTGACTTCGTCGTGGAATTGCTCGGCGCTCATGATCTCGTCGGGGTAGTCATCGCTGTTTTCGCTGCGAATCCGAATCGATCCTGCAGGAAGTCGATGCAGGTACTTCACGCGGAGCATACCGCCGTGGTTGAAGGCGTAGATCTCACCATCAATGATTGAAGTATCCGTTAGGTCAAAGCCAATGGCAGCGCCATCAAGGATCAGTCGCTCCATGCTCCTTCCGCGAACCCTGGCGCAGGCAGCGCTTTTGCAGTCAACGCCGGCGGCGCGGAGGGTCGAATTACTGAAGCGAAGCTTCCTGTCTGCAACTTCCACGACCTCGGTCATTCCATTTCCGCCAGCAAATTCGACCTCTGCGTAGTATGGGACTTCGCACTCATCGTCCTCCAGGGGGTCGCCCTCATCCCAAACGGCCAGGTCGCCCAGCAGCTCCGCATTCGCTTGAGGCTTGCGATCCGGTGCTCCCTTTCCACTGGATAGCCATTCAGGCGCGCAGTTGAGAGCAGAGGCGAGGGCTAGCAGGTTCTTGCCCTTCGCCCCATTGGTCCCGTTGAGCCAAAACGTCACCGTGGCCTTGGATACACCAGCTCGCTCGCTGATGTCTGTCGGGCGAAGGCCCATGGCCTCCATCCGAGCTTTGAGTCTGTCTTTAAATTCCATGTTTAGGATTCTAAACAAATCAGGGTTTAGATAACTTGCCATTGGTTGTTTATCTTTCTAAACTGCCCGCAAACAGTTGGAGGCATCACCCATGAAATTCGATGAGGCCCTTGAGCACTACGGGTCTGGAAAAGCCCTCGGCGATGCCTTGGGCGTCAGTACGAGTCGTGTCTCGCAGTGCCGTGCTGCGGGTGGGTTTTCCTACCCGATGCAGTGCGTTCTGGAGAAGGAGTCTGCTGGGAAGCTGGTGGCCAAGCGCGATGACGCGCCTGAAACCGGCCCGGGCAAGACCGCTGCTTGATTTGAATTATCCATCCACTGGCCTTGCGCAAGTAGATGCACAAATTACCTGTGAATTTGAACAGTAGGAGAGGGGCGATGGTAGTTGATTTCGTGCTGGCCGCCGGCGCCGGGCTCGGCGCTGCAACGGTGTGCTTCTTGGCAGGCATGGCCGCCGGCGATTCCTCCGGGCGCGGCAGCGTTTCGTTCCCGGAGACCCACGTCAGTTTTGACCCGCTGTTGCCGGACGAGGCGCGTCTTCGGTTTCTGGAGCGAGCGGCGGATGCCGTGCGATCCGGGCGCTTAAGCCAGGCCCAGCAACTTAAGGATGAGCGCGCCGGCGATTAGGGCAAGCAACCAGGCGCCGACTTGCTTGATGACGGCCTTGTGTTGGTCCCAGGCGCGGCGGAGGGGAGGCCGGTCGAACCCGATCATCGAGAAATGCTCGCTGTCGTGGATCCGCAGCTCTTCATCCCAGTGCTTGGCCTTCCAGCGAGCGAAAGCATCCTTCAACCGTTTCATGTTGGCCTCCAAGGCCTTCGGTGTAACGCCTGAATCCCAGGCATAAAAAAACCGCCTGGCAGGGCGGTCTCTTCAACAACATATCGAGGTCGATTATGCACATCCACTACGACGCAAGCAATACCGCTGTCGCGTCAGGTTTTGGTTATGCGCTGAACCTGTCGCGTCAGGTGGTAACCGGCGGAGGGTCGCGGTAATGGCCCGCATCCGCACCATCAAACCCGAGTTCTGGACCAGCGAGCAAGTCATGGAGTGCTCGCCGATGGCTCGCCTACTTTTCATCGGCCTCTGGAACTTCTGCGACGACGCGGGCAATCACCCTCTGTCCGCGAAAACCATCAAGGCCCTGATCTTCCCTGGCGATGACATCACCACCGCCCAGGTCGACGCCATGCTCTGCGAGCTCCAGTCGAACGATCTGATCACGGCCTACGAGGCCTCGGCGAAGCAGTACCTGCACGTCAACGGATGGGGCCACCAGAAGATCGACAAGCCCACCTACAAGCACCCCTCATTCGTCGAGCGCTCGCCGAGCACTCCGCGAGCAGGCGACGACAGATCTCCGAGCGGTAGCGGAGTCCTCACCCCCGGAAAGGAAGGGGAAGGGAAAGGAAGTAATACACCCCCACCGCGCGAGGCAGGCGCCCCGTTCGAGATGACCCTCGACTGGGAGCCGTCCGAGAACACGCTGAAGGCATACGCAGCCAGGGCCGGCGTCCCCGTCGATGCGTTCACCCAAGACGCTACCGCCAAGTTTGTGATGCTGAAGTCCGCAAGCGGGATCTGCCAGACCGAAACCCAGTGGGTCGCCGAGATGGTGTCCTGGGTTCAGCGTGATCGAGCCTCCGGGGCGGCACGCGTACTTCCGTTCCGGGGCTCGCAGTCATCCACAGCCCCCGACCTTGACGGCACTGGCTGGGCGCAAGACCTGGGGAGCCTCTGATGAGCATGCCTGCGAAGAAGCGACCGCCAGGCCCGCGGAGCGCCACTGACCTCTTGAAGTCCGCCAACAACCTGCCGCCAGTACAGCCTCTCATGACCCCTCGAACCATTGACGATGGGACGATCCAGGTTGTGAACGAATTGTTCCGGGAGCTGCAAGGCACGTTCTCAGCGTGGAAGCAGGCATGGCCGGACCAGGACGCAGTTGATGCTGCCAAGCGCGCTTACATCAAGGCGTTTATGGAGTCCGGCATCAACACGCTAGAGCAGGTTGGATGGGGCATGCGGCGCGCCCGAGCATCGGCATCCCCATGGGTTCCCGCTCCTGGCGAGTTCGTGGCCTGGTGCCAGCCAACTCCGGAAATGCTCGGTATTCCAAGCCGGGAAGCCGCCTTCCGTGAGGCGCTTGGCAACTCGCACCCGAGTAGGTTCGGCGCGCAGCGGGAGTGGTCTCACCCGGCGGTGCGTCACGCGGCGCTCCAGTGCGAGATCGACAACCTGAGCGACCTGAAGTCCGTGTTCGCCCGCCGGGTGTTTGACCGTGCCTACGACATCACTGTGCGAGCCCTGATGAACGGTGAGCCGCTGGGTGATATCGCCATAGGCATTGGTCACGACTCGCAAAAGGGTGAGGCCCTTCGGGCCGAAGAGCATGGCGAGTGGCGGCTGCAAGAGGCTATGGCCCGCCAGTCAATCCCGCCGCGCGGTGAAGACGCTCGCCGGGCGCTACTGGCTCGGTTTGGCCTCGGAGATCGCCATGCTCACGCCTGACCTCACTGAGTACCGCTACGCCCTGTACTGCCGATCCGACCTGTTCGGTTTGTCCGAGGGTCCACAACCACCGATAGCGGTCTACCGCGACGAGGACCTGGCCAAAGCCCACGGTCAGCGCATGTGGCCGACCGCATACCAAGTCATCGACCTCCATGGAGAAGACCCATGCGGCAATCGAAGCTGACCAAGGCCGCGCGCGGCCGGGAGTGCCAGGTACGCATCCCGGGCATCTGCAACGGCAACCCTGAAACTGTCGTGCTCGCGCACTACCGGCTCGCCGGCACCTGTGGCGTTGGCTCGAAGCCAAATGACCTGCAGGGCGCCTGGGCATGCAGCTCCTGCCACGACGTGATCGATGGCCGTCACCAGGCGATCAGTCATAACGAGGCTCGTCACCTGCACGCCGAGGGTGTCATGCGAACCCAGGACATGCTCGTCCGGGAAGGGTTGGTGAAGGCATGACCAAGCCAATCATGCGGGCCTTTTGCGCCAAGCCGAAGCGGGCCAGGCGGGACGACCGTGAAGGCCAGGAGCAAGCGGCGCTGATGAAAGAGATCGAGCTGCGCTACCCGGAGGTGTTCACGCATCTGCATCACACCCCAAACGGTGGATACCGCGGCAAGGCCGAGGCCTCTCGCCTCAAGAAACAGGGCGTCAAGGCGGGCATCCCTGATCTGCAGCTCACCATGGCTCGCGGTGGGTACTTCGGACTGTTCATCGAGTTCAAGGCCACCATCGATCCGGCACCTGTCTCGCTTAGCCAGCACGCATGCATCGGGCGCCTGAATGAGCAGGGCTACCTGGCTGTTGTGTGCAGAGGCCACTTCGATGCGATGGAATGCCTTCGGGCCTACCTGACTCTGCCCGTGACGGTGGCGGCATGAGCGGCTGTTGCGCGGTCGCGCTCTCGGATGCCGAGATTCGCCGGCAGGCTGCGGGGTCGACAGTGCGCGACCTGCGCGACCCTCGATATCCCGGTCTGTATCTGCGGTTCGCCAAGGATCGCGAGCGAGCCACGTGGTACCTGGTGAGCCGCAGGAAGTGGAGCAAGATCGGAGGCTATCCGGCGCTGCCGTTCAAGAGCCTTGTCGGAGTCCTGCCGCAGATCCGGGCACGCCTGGCTGTCGATCCTGATGCCTCGGCGTCGGCCGGTGAGCTGGCCACCGTAGGGCAACTGCTGGCCTGGTACTCGGACCGCCAATCGCGCGACCGCAGCCTGTCACGCAAGCGGCGTGCTACGACCAGCTCTGCGATCAAGTGCCACCTGAAGCCGCGACTCAACGACCTTCCAGTGCCCGAGGCTACCCGGTCCGCTCTTGATGAGCGTGTGATGTGGCCGCTGCAGGAGGAGCTTTCCCTGTCCTATGTTCGCCTGCTGTGGGGTGTTCTGGTGGTCGCGTTCCGGCAGGCCGAGCGATTGAAGATGATCGCCGGCAATCCGATTGCAGGCTTCAAATTCACCGACTTCACCAAGGCTCGCGTTCAGCCCAAGGCGGCCCGTCTTCGCGGCGTGCAGCTTGAGCCGCTAGTGGGCCTGCTGGCTGACCGGTTCGACGCCGACCCCGCAGGAGTGATGCTGGCCACCCTGATGCTGTGCCATGGCACCCGGGTTGGGGAGAGCCGCCAGAGCACCTGGCCGCACTTCACGCTGGCCGATATGGGAGAGTGGTTCATCCCCGCCGAGAACACGAAGACCAGGTGCGAGCACCGCCTGCCGATGACCCCCGCAAGTCGTTGCGCTGCTGAAGCGGTACCGGGAGTGGCAGGCCGGCACCGGCTACAAGGGCGTGTACCTGTTCCCGGCCAAGAACGGCAAGCCGATGAGCGAAGGTCAGGCATGCGGCGTGTTCACCCGCTTGGGCCAGGGCGAGTGGACCAGCCACGACCTGCGCAAGCTCGCCCGCACCGCCTGGACCGACCTCGGCGTGGACTACCTCATTGGCGAAATGCTGGTGAACCACACGCTCACCCGGAACGTGCAGACCTACATCCACACCCATGCCGAACAGCTGAAGCGCGAAGCCCTGGAGAAGTGGCATGAGCGGTTAGATGCGGCTGGGTTCACCGCGATTCATGGGTTGATAGATGGAAGAAACGGAAATTCGCAAAACGCTGCCGAGGCGGCAGATGGCGCGGGTTTCAAGGCTATTCAGGAAACCGTAAAAGGCGAGGATTCCAAATGACCGATTTGAACAGCTTGTCGCCAGCAGCCCGCTCGGCAGCGATGCGTGGAGGGGTCGATGGATGGGGTCAGGTCGGCAGCAGCCGTCACGTCCGGTACATGGAGCCGAAGCCCGCCAAGGCTCGGCGCCGGTGTCACTGCGGCTGCAAGCGCCGGGCGACTCACTACGGATGCGCGAACGGCGTAGCGCTCATCGGTGGTTGCGAGCTTCGGATCCGCCGCTGGGTGAAGACGGGGCAGTGATGAAGAAGAGCCACGGACCATCGCTCAGGAAAGAGCGGATCGACCTGGCCAAGTGCCCGGCATGCCGCGGTAAAGCGGTCATCAAGGGCGTGTTTTACGAAATGGCATGCGTCCAGTGTGCTGCGTCCGGTTGGGTCGAGGCCCTAACCGGTGAAGCGCTGCCCCTGGAAGAGCTGGTGACCCAGCTCAGCATGAAGCTGGAGGCCGCAGAGCGGCAGATCAACGAATTGCGGAACCCTCGGGCCACTGGGCCAGAGGCGACATATCAAGGAAGCAATCGGCTGGGTGCCGGCGGCTCGAACTACACAGGGGATTGACCATGATCTACAGCAGCGTATCGGGGGCAGTGGTCGCGGCATTGGCAGCGGGCGAGAAGGGCGCTGCGAAGGGGCAGGCCTGGCAGAAGCTGTACAGGGCGGCAGAGGAGGAGGGTGGTTGCCTGTCGACCCTCGGCGGCATCGGCATGGCAGATCGGTTGCAGGTGGACTACTGGGTCTTCGCCCGCCTGCATCGCCTGCTCAAGTCGTGGCACTGGGATGCCCTGGTGGCGAAGTACACCACCAGCAAGGCGAAGAAGGTTCAAGCGGTAACGGCGCTACGTCCAAGGGTCGCCAGCCCGGCAAGCCCCCTGTTCATCTATAAGGCTGTGACCGCCTGGGCTATCCCGAAACTCAAGGGCGCACGCCGGAAGGTGCCGCAGTCGGTTTCGGTCGAGGTACCTCTGGATGCCCCGGCCTGGCGCCGCGACTCCATGGTCAATGCGGCTGTAGCCGCTGGGCAGGCAGCCAAGCGCAGGATCGAAGATCAGCAGGGTGACCTGATCGTGCTGCCTGACAGCTTCTACGACATGAACACCTGGGATCTGGAGGCCGTGCCGGAGTCAACCAGGCGCCGCTGGAGGGCCGATATCAACGACAAGCTGGACGGCTTGGTGACTGATGCGCTGGTTGAGGCCGAAGCGATCTTGGCTGCTGAAGGTCTGCTGCTGATGGATGCCGCGTGATTGCCTGTTGACATCAGTGAGCGACTGAGCGAAATTAACCCCATCCTGTCATTCCTGCGCGTTGCAGAGGATCGACAATCAAAAGCCCGGCCATTGCGTCGGGCTTCTTCGTTTATGGGCCCCGGCAGATGCTGGGGCTTTTTCATTTTTGGAGAACTGGATGGACCCGACCGACCTCGGCCCAGGCACAGCCACCTGGCTGGGTGGAACGGGAACCGTCCTGCTGGGCGGCTTCCTCTGGCTCCGCAAGTTCCTGTCAAAGGACGCAGCGGATCGCGCCATGGACAATGCCGATATCGGCACAGTCCGTCGGCTCAATGAACTGCTCGACTCCGAGCGTGAGGCCCGCAAGCTTGCTGAGGCTCGCGCCGATCAGTTCGCGAAAGAGCGCAATGACCTCGCCGCAACTGTCGGCCGGCTCGAAGGCAAGATCGAGGCGCTGACCAGCCAGGTCGGCCAGCTCACCACACAAGTCACCGCCCAGAGCGAGGAGATCGCCCGCCTGCGCGGAAAGCTGGGAGGTGCGTCCTGATGGACAGATGCGCATTGGAGTTCATTGCTCGCCGCTGGTGGCGTCGGGTTGAGGTCTGGCTGATTGCCGCCGTGCTGATTGCAGGCGGCGCCGTCCTCGGCTGGCAGTCCGCCTACTGGGCCATGGTCAGCACCCAGGCCCATCAGGTGGATGAGATCCGCCAGGCCTATGACGCCGCCATGGCTGAGCGCGACAAGCGCCTCGACGAACTGACCACCAAGGCATCGAAAGCAGCTGCCACCGCCACACAGGCGGCCGACAAGGCTGATGAGGCACTCAACCGCGTGCAACTGGAGAATCCGCAATGATTACCCTCACCGATAGCAACGGCCTCAAGCGGCACCTGGCTCCTGACGCCATCGCCCGTGTGGATGAAGCCTGCGCCAGCAGCCAGTGGCACGGCATCTGCGCCATCGTCCGCACGTTCGACGGCCAGGTGCTGGAGGTGAAGCAGCGCGCTGATGACGTGGTCAGGCAGATCCGGGAGGCGAAGCAATGAACCAGCTGCCAGAGACGAATGCACTGCTGTTCGTCGGCGCCCTGGCGCTTGTTGGGGTCGTGGGCTGGGCGTTCGTCGAGGGCCTGCTCTGGGTTGCCGGTCACGTGACCGTGGGCTGGTCCTGATGGCCAAGCTCCCGACATTGAAGTCGAGGCTCACGCCTGTCGCGGGTCGGAAGCTCTCGACCACGAACACATCCGAACGACGGATGACCGGCAGCAGGTTGCAGGCTCGCCGATTCAGGCTCTGGCAGGCATCGCCCCATTGCGCTGAGTGCGGACGAGTAGTCGCGTACCCGCATGGCTTCGAGCTCGACCACCGCGTCCCGCTCCACCAAGGCGGCGCCGACGTCGACGACAACTGCCAGATCCTGTGCTGCGGGCCTGATGGCTGCCACCTGAAGAAGACGGTTGCGGAGGGCGGCCAGATCGATGCGCACCGGGATGGTGCGGATCGGGGAGTTGGCGTGCCTCATTCGGGGCAGTGACGTGCTTCGGGAGGGGGGAGGGGGAAAACTTCACGAACCTTCGATGCCGGAAACCTCCCCCTCTCCCATTCGCAGATTATTTCCCCTTTCACGGAAAAGTTAACCATGGCTTTAACCGACAAAAAGCGACGGTTTGCTGACGCTTTGCTGTCGGGCGCGTCAAACCGAGACGCGGCCATTGCTGCTGGATATTCAGAGAAAACCGCGTCGCAGGCGGGTTCCAAGCTTGCGAAGGACCCGGATGTCATCGCCGCCATCGGCCGGCATCTGCGTGAACGGCAGGCTCAGTCGGCAGAAGTTAAACCTGCGCGAAAAGTTAAAGCTCCTGCACCGGAAGAGGCGGCGGTGGGAGACCTGGAGCTGGGCGATTTCGATGACCCGATGGACTTCCTCAAGGCGGTCATGAACGAGCAGTCGGCTGAGCCGAAGCTACGGGTCGATGCCGCCAAGGCGCTTTTGCCCTACAAGCACGGGAAGGTGGCCGACCAGGGCAAGAAGGAACAGAAGGCGGCAGCAGCTGATCAGGTCAGCAAGGGGCGCTTCGGCGCTCGTCCTCCACCGAAACTGGTAGTCAACAACGGAGGGTGACGCATGGAGTGGACGACTGCCTGCCCGGACTGGGAGGCACGGATCGTCGCCGGCCAGTCGCTGATACCCTTCAAGCCGCTGTTTCTGGATGAGGCCGAGGCCGCGCTTGAGGTGTTCAAGGCGCTGAAGGTCGTCGACCTGCCAGGCCAGCCGACTTTCGGGGAGTGCTGCGATCAATGGGTGTTCGACTTCGTCGCCGCCATCTTTGGCGCCTACGATGCCGAGCGCGGGAAGCAGCTGATCCGGGAGTTCTTCCTGCTGATCAGCAAGAAGAACACGAAATCGACTATCGCTGCCGGCATCATGCTGACGGCGCTCATCTTGAACTGGCGGCATGACGAAGAGCTGCTGATTATCGCGCCGACGATCGAGGTCGCGGCGAACAGCTTCAAGCCCGCCGCCGGCATGGTTCGGGCTGATCCAGAGCTCAGCGAGTTGCTCCATGTCCAGGACCACATCCGGACCATCACTCACCGCGTGAACAGCGCGGCGCTAAAAGTGGTGGCGGCCGACACAGACACGGTATCGGGCAAGAAGTCCGGGAAGATCCTGATCGACGAGCTATGGGTATTCGGCAAGCGTGCGAATGCCGATGCGATGCTTATGGAGGCCACGGGCGGCCAGATCTCCCGGGACGAAGGATTCGTGATCCTGCTGTCGACGCAGAGCGACGAGCCGCCGGCCGGCGTGTTTGAAGAGAAACTGACCTACTACCGGGATGTTCGTGACGGAGTGGTCAATGATCGCAAGTCGCTGGGGATCCTGTACGAGTTCCCCGAGGCCATGGTCAAGAGCAAGGCCTACCTTCAGCCGGACAACTTCTACGTCACGAACCCCAACATGGGGCGGTCGGTGAGCCGGGAGTGGCTGGAAGACGAACTGGCGAAGAACCTCCGCAAGGATGAGGGAAGTCAGCGGAAGTTCCTGGCCAAGCACCTGAACATCCAGATCGGCATGAACCTGCGGGCGAACCGCTGGGCAGGCGCCGATCACTGGGAAGGACGGGGTGACAGGAAGCTCACCCTCGACGAACTGCTTCGCAGAAGCGAAGTAGTGGTGGCTGGGATCGACGGCGGGGGACTGGATGACCTGCTTGGTCTGAGCCTGATCGGGCGAGAGCGTGTCACCCGGAAGTGGCTGCACTGGGCCCATGCCTGGGCGCACAAGATTGTGCTCGAGCGCCGGAAGGACATTGTCAGCGTGCTGAATGACTTCGCCGCGGATGGGGATCTGACCATCGTGCAGCTTCCAGGTGAGGATGTGCGGGATGTCGCCGACATCATCTGCCGGGTGCGTGATGCCGGCTTGCTGCCTGAAAAGCAGGCCATCGGCGTGGACGCTGCCGGTATCGGCGACATCGTCGATGAGCTCACAACAGACGAGCGCGGCATAGCCATGGAGCGGATTGCTTCTGTGTCACAGGGGTGGCGCCTGAACGGTGCGATCAAGACTACAGAGCGGAAGGTTGCCGGCGGCGAGTTCATTCACGGGGACTCTCGACTGATGGCTTGGTGTGTGGGCAACGCCAAGACCGTGCAGGTGGGTAATGCCATTGCGATCAACAAGCAGATCAGCGGCACGGCCAAGATTGACCCGCTGATGGCGACCTTCGACGCGGCAGCGCTGATGGCGCTAAACCCTGAAGGCTCTGGTGATATCCAGGGCTTCTTTGATAACCCGATCATGGTAGGAATCTGATGGCCGACAAGAAACCGGGCCGGGTGAAGGCTGCGTTGCAAAACTGGCTCGGGGTTCCCATCGGCCTGAAGGACGGCGCGTTTTGGCAAGAGTGGTTCGGCAGTTCTGCATCTGGGAAGCACGTATCGGTCGACAAAGCCATGCAGCTGTCCACGGTGTGGGCGTGTGTGAGGCTGCTGTCCGAATCCGTCTCCACGCTGCCGCTCAAGCTTTACCGGCGCCTGCCCGACGGATCGCGCGAGGTTGCCAAAGACCACCCACTGTTTCGCGTGCTGTGCCGCATCCCGAACGCCGAGATGACCCCGCAGCGCTTCATGCTGCTGGTGGTGGCGAGCATTTGCCTGCGAGGCAATGCATTCGTCGAGAAGAAGATGATCGGCAGCAGGGTCATTGCCCTGGTACCGCTTCTGCCCCAGTGCATGAGGGTGAAGCGGCAGGACAACGGACGCCTGAAATACACCTACACCGAGAATGGCGTAGAGCGCGACATTCCCGAGAAGAACCTGATGCACATCCGCGGCTTTGGCCTGGACGGGGTGTGCGGGATGCTTCCGGTCACCACGGGGCGCGAGATCTTCGGCTCGGCTATGGCGATAGAGGAGGCTGCGGCGAAGGTGTTCGCGCAGGGAATGCAGGCGTCTGGGATCCTGAGCAGTGATGCCAAGATCACGCCGCAGCAGCGCGAGCAGTTGCGGGCCAGTATGCAGGCGTTCATGGGCTCAAAGAACGCCGGCAAGATCATGGTGGCGGAGGCCGGCTTCAAGTACCAGGGCATCACGATGAACCCTGAGGCTGCACAGATGTTGGAGTCCAGGTCTTTCGGTATCGAGGAAATGTGCCGCTGGTTCCGCGTCCCGCCGTTCATGGTCGGCCACATGGACAAGCAGTCCAGCTGGGCTGCCTCGGTTGAGGCGCAGAACCTTCACTTCCTCACCAACAGCCTGCGGCCGCTGCTGGTCAACATCGAGCAGGAGATTGCCCGCTGCCTGATAGGCGAGGCTGATGCAGACGACTACTACGCTGAGTTCGCGGTCGAGGGCTTGCTGCGTGCAGACAACTCGGGCCGCGCAGCCTGGTACAACACGGCCCTGCAAAATGGCTGGATGTCTCGCAACGAGGTGCGCAGGCTGGAGAACTATCCGCCGATCCCGGGTGGCGATACATACACAGTTCAATCTGCACTTGTTCCCCTGGAGGAGCTCGGCAAGCCAACTGCAGGTGTATCGCCGGCGGCCTCGGCATTCATGCTTCGCCTGGTATCGGCGCGCAACAACGACGACCGAGAGGCCATCAACAAAGCCGTCGAACTGGCGTCCCAGGCTCTGGAAGCCGGAAACCCTGACGGCCCAATGATGGCCCACGCGCTGATATCGATGCCGCTGCTCAAAGCGGCCTGACCTGGAGCACCCCATGACTCTCAAGACACTACCGGCAGCGCCGGCGGTGCGGCCGCACGCGCGCGTCGAATCCGATCTACTGCCCAAAGCTATGGAGCGCTGGAATCCAGCGATTAAGGCCGCAGCTGGTGACGACTCCACCACTATCACCATGTACGACCCGATCGGTATGGACTGGTGGACGGGGGAGGGCGTCACCGCCAAGCGCGTCAGTGCTGCACTTCGCAGCATTGGCGACAAAGACATCACTGTGAAGATCAATAGCCCGGGGGGCGATGTTTTCGAAGGCTTGGCGATCTACAACCTACTGCGCGAGCACAAGGGCAAGGTAACCGTGCAGGTGCTTGGCCTAGCCGCCTCGGCAGCATCGTTCATTGCCATGGCCGGCGATGAAATCCAGATCGCCAGAGCCGGCTTCATGATGATCCACAACGCCTGGACCATCGCCGCTGGCGACCGAAACGACTTCACCGAAGTCGCCGACTTCCTCGACCAGATCGACGCAACCCTGGCTGACATCTACTCCGTCAGGACGGGCGATGATGCCGCAGCGATGCGCACCCTGATGGACGTTGAGACCTGGATGGGTGGCAGTGCGGCCGTCGATGCCGGCTTTGCTGACGGATTGCTCGCATCGGATGCGGCTCAGGAGGATCCCCAGGCAGTTGCACCTCAGCAGGTCGCAGCGCGGCGTCTGGACACGATCCTGGCAAAGCAGGGCATGCCTCGCTCCGAGCGCCGATCCCTGATTCAAGAACTCAAAGGGGGTACGCCTGGCGCTGCTCCCTCCGGTACGCGCAGCGCTGCCGACACCTCGGCCGATCTGGCCAATCACTTTGCCGAGCTACAGGCCGCCATGACGCGGTTCTCGGCAGCAGCTATCAAGTAACCGGAGAAGATCCCATGGCAGACAATACCGCTGACCTGTTGAAGCAGGTATCCGCCGAACTGAAGCAGGCTACCAGCGATTTCAGCAAGCAGGCCGAGAACGCCTTGGCAGAGGCCAAGAAGGCCGGCAGCCTGTCCGAAGAAACCAAGAACGCCGTCGACGAATTGGCTACCAAGTTCAACAGCCTGACCGAAGCTGAGAAGCAACTTAAGGCCCAACTGGGCGAGCTCGAGCAAGAGTTCGCGCGCCTGCCAGCTCCAGGGGTCCCGCAGGCGCAGGACAGCCTCGGCGGCGTGGTTATCAAAAGCGAAGCGCTGAAGCAGTTCGCGGCCAGCCTCGAGGGAGGCAAGCGCGTCAACATTCCTGTCAGCGCCGCCCTGCTGTCCACCGACGTTCAGCCCGGCATCGTCGAGCCTCAGCGACTGCCCGGTATCGACACCGCTCCGAAGCAGCGTCTGTTTATCCGCGACCTGATCGCCCCTGGCCGTACCACTGCGCCGGCCATCTTCTGGGTGCAGCAGACCGGTTTCACCAACGCCGCCAAGGTCGTGGCCGAGGGCACCGCCAAGCCATACTCGAGCATCGAGTTCGCTTCGAAGCTCACCGCGGTTTCGACCATCGCCCACATGTTCAAGGCCTCTAAGCAGATTTTGGACGACTTCGCCCAACTGGGTTCGACCATCGACGTCGAAATGCGCTACGGCCTCAAGTACGTCGAGGAACAGGAGATCCTGTTCGGTGACGGCACCGGTGTACATCTGCACGGCATCGTTCCACAAGCCTCGAAATATGTGCCGGCGTTCGAGGTTGAGAACCGTTCGGGTATCGACGACCTCCGTCTGGCGATGTTGCAGGCTCAACTGGCGCGTCTGCCAGCCTCTGGTCACGTTCTGCACTTCATGGACTGGGCGAAGATCGAGCTGACCAAGGACGAGCTTGGCCGCTACATCCTCGCCAACCCGCTGGGCCTGGCTGGCCCGGTACTTTGGGGCCTGCCTGTCGTGGCTACCGAAGTCGCTGCTTTCATTGGCAAGTTCCTGACTGGCGCGTTCCAGACCGGCGCTCAGTTGTTCGACCGTGAAGACGCCAACGTGGTCATCTCGACCGAGAACGCCGACGACTTCGAGAAGAACCTGATCTCGATCCGCTGTGAAGAGCGTGCGGCCCTGGCGGTGAAGCGTCCTGAGGCATTCATCTTCGGTGACTTCGCAGCGCCGGTCGTCCCGTAACCCTGAGCGAGGGCCGCCCGAGCGGCGGCCCCTGGAGGCATTCATGAAACTGAAAACCCTGAAACCTCTGTACTTGGGCGGCCAGACGCTGGTTGCGGGCATGCCCTTCGAAACTATCGAGCAGCACGGACGCCAGTTGATCCAGAAGGGCTATGCCGAACTGGACGACTCGGAGGGCGAGGTGGTGGTGACCATTTCGCAAGAAGACGCAGTAGGCTCGGGCGTCCTGACTACCGGCAGCTTGGGTGCCGTCACCTTGCCCATCGCCCCACCAGTCGAGGCCTTCAAGGCGAAGCACAAGGGCGCCGGCAAGTGGGCCGTGGTGGATGCTGAAGGCACCCAGGTCGGCGAGCTCTTCGAAAGCCAGGAGGAGGCTGACACCGAGGCTGAGCGACTGATCGCAGCTATCAAGCCAGAGACGACCAAGGAGTGACCCATGTCAGTCATCGCCATCGATCTGGCCATGAATCATCTACGGGCCGATCCGGAGGACCAGGTGCTGGTCCAGGCGCAGCTCGAGGCGGCGGAAGGGGTGGTAATGAAATTCCTCAACCGCTGCGTCTATATCGACCAGTTGGCTCTTGATGATGCCCGCATGGGAGTTGCGACGGGAATGCAGCAAGCCAAGTCGGCACATGTCGAAGCGGTCGCGGTGGCCGAGCAGGAGCAGGATCTTGCTATTCGCCGCCGCCTGCTCGAGCACGCCCGCCAAACCCTGGCCGATGCTTATGATCATGCCGACGCTATCGCCTACGGGATGGTTCTCAACTCGACGATCCAGGCTGCCTGCCTGCTAAAGCTAGGACATCTGTTTGCCAACCGCGAGGAGGTGGTCACGGGGACCATCGCCACCGAACTGCCGCTGGCGTCGCAGCACCTGCTGATGCCCTATCGCATCCGGATGGGTGTCTGATGCGCGCCGGGCCATTGCGGCACCATTGCATGCGCCGCGGCTTCGTTGAAGGAAAGGACGCCCTGGGTCAGCCGTCCAAGGTATGGGGTGACCTCGGGCCGATCTGGGCGGAGATCAACATCCCTTCTGGCCGGATGTATGAGGCCGCATCCCAGATGCAGGTCCAGGTGAGCGCCGAGATCAACATCCGGTACCGCAAGGACGTGGTCGCCGGCCAGCACCTGGTTCACCAGGGGATCACCTACGAGATCATCGCGCCGCTGCCGACCAACCAGCGGGACATGCTCAAACTCATGTGCAAGACGGTGAAATCATGAGCGCAACCATCAGTGTCGTCGGCCTGGGCGAGCTGCAGGCCGACTTCGACAAGCTGGCCAAGGCGGTGGGCAACAAGATCGTCAGGGATGCTGTGATGGATGGCGCCCGCGTTGCGGCCAAGGCAACTCAGCAAGCTGCCCCGGTCCGGACTGGCAAGCTGAAGAAGAACATCAAGGCGACCCGGGTCAAGCAGAGCGAGACGCCTGGCGCTGCCACCGCCGGAGTGCGGGTGATGGCCCCGAAGGGGAAAACCGTCAGCCAGCGCAAGCGTAAAGGCAAGCGCGGCCAGGAGACGAAAACGGAGTATGAAGCCCCGTTCTACTGGCGCTTCCTTGAATACGGCACGTCCAAGATGCCCGCCGCGCCGTTCATTCGCCCGACCTGGGACGCGAACCTGCAGAAGATCGAAAAAGCCACCGCCGACAAGCTCGCCGAAGGCATCGACAAGGCCATCACCGGGTAGACCCCATGATCGAGAAAGCCCTTATCGACCGGCTCACGCCTCTGGTCGACGGGCGAGTGTTCTTCGGCGTTGCGCCGGCGGACGCCGCCCAGCCGCGCCTGGTGATCCAGATCATCGGCGGGCAAGCCGGAATCACCCTTGCAGGGCCGGATGGATTCCGCGACGCAACTATCCAGCTCGACGCCTGGGGCACCACCTACCTCGAAGCGCTCACCCTCGCGGAACTGGCTCTTGATGCCATGACCAGCGATGGCGACGACTTCACCACCGGCAGCGCCGAGCGATTGCCGGATGAATTCGAAAATGACACCAAGCTCTTCAGCGTCCGCTGGGAGTACACCCTGCAACCATAGGAGGCCCCATGGCCGCGCAGAACCCTACCAAAGCCAAGTTCGTGAAGACGCAGGGTACCCAGCTCAGCGTGTCGACGACTACCACCACCGACCCTGCCGACGCGGACCTGCAATGGGCGGATCTGTCGGTGACCATCAAGCAGCCGCAGTTCCAGGGCGGCCAGTCGGACGAAATCGAGGTCACCACTCTGGCCAGCGAGGCCAAGGAGTTTACTGTCGGCCTGGCCGATAACGGGACCTTCAGCATGTCCGGCAACTGGAAAGCCGACGACGCCGCACAGACCGTGCTCCGCAACGCCCGTGATGACGGTGAGCCGCGGGCCTTCAAGTCCGTGTTCAAGGATGGCACCTCGTCGACCTTCCTCGGCCTGGTCACCCAGTACACCTGGGACGCCGCGCCCAACGGCACCGTCAATGGCACGTTCAACGTACGCATCACCGGTACCGTGGCCTTCAACAACGCGCCGGTGGTGCCGTAATGGCGCGCGCCAAGTCCGCCGAGGGCGGCATCCGCGCGAAGGCCCTGGACCCTCTTTGCAACTTCAAGCACGAGACGGTCGACGTTCCGGAGTGGCAGGCATCGGTCATCGTCCGCGCAATGAGCGCCGGCGACTGGCTGGACTACCGGCAGCGGACCACCAAGCTGGTCGCCGCGGCCCGGAAGGCTGCGGGGCTTGAGGTAGCCGTCGAAGAAGGAGCCGAGCTGCAGGGCATCGACCTGCCGGCAGCCCAGCTCTACGCGCTCATTCTCGTGCGAACCCTGTTCGAGGCCTCCGGTGAGCGCGTCTTCTCCGACGAGGATATCCCTACCGTCGCCGCAGCCTTCAGCCCAGTGCATGACCGCCTGGTGGCCAAGGCCTTCGATCTCAGCGCCGCGTCCGACGAGGGCGGGCCGGAGGCAGTTGCGGGAAACGACTGACGGAGGAGCCGGATCTGGCCTTCATGCTGGCGCTGGCCCTCCGTCTCGGGAAAACCCTGCATGAGCTGCGCGACACGATGTCGGCTGAAGAGCTGCACCTCTGGAAGGCCTTCAACCGGGAATCCCCGATCAGCGATGTCCGCGGCGATGTCCAGGCCGCGATCGTTGCTGCCTCGGCCTTCCAGGCGCAGGGCGCGAAAGTGTCCGCGCTCGATCTGCTTCCGAAGTGGACTGACCCTGAGCCCGATCCAGTCGCAGAAGTGGAGTCGGGAGAGGAACTCCTGAAGTCCTTCCTGATGGGCAAGTCCGTCGAACCAAAGTCACCCGATTAACTGGAGCACCTCCATGGCATCAGGCCAAACGCTGCGCTCGCTGATCGTCAGCGTTTCGGCTGAAACCGGCGCGTATCAACGAGAAATGGCTCGCGCCTCGCGCATGGGCAGCAACTATCTGCGCACCATCACCGAGGGCAACCAGCGGTCCGTTACCAGCTGGCGGTCCCAGCAGTCCGCGATCGAGGCGCAAACTTCTGCGCTCCAGTCGCTCACCGCTGGCGCCGGCGAATATGCGCGAGCCATGGCCGCAGCACTAGCAGCTGGAAGCCTGGTCACCATGGCTGACGCTTGGGGCTCCGTGAATGCTCGTCTCAGGATGGCGTCGACCAGCCAGGCTGACTTCCTGGGCAACCAGAAAGCGATCTTCGACATTTCGCAGAAGACGGGCACGGCATTCGCCGCCAATGCCAACATGTTCTCGCGGTCATCCGCATCCATGCGTGAATTTGGATACTCGTCGGCGGACGCCCTTAGCATCACCGAGGTTCTCGCTACCGGACTTCAGTTGTCGGGCGCTAATGCCGAGGAAACCACCTCCACGATTACCCAGTTTTCTCAGGCGCTTGCAGCTGGCGTGCTGAGGGGTGAAGAGTTCAACACGGTGAACACCAGCGCAGACAGGGTGATACGTGCTCTTGCTGCTGGAATGGGCGTGCAGCGCAAAGCTCTGAAGGGGATGGCTGACGATGGCAAGCTGACAATCGACAAGGTCGTGCCGGCACTGATCAGCCAGCTCGGCGTTCTGCGCGATGAATACAAGCAAATGCCGAACTCTGTCGCCTCTGGCTTCACCACCCTGAAGAACGCCATGGAGGCGTGGCTGGGCGGGATGAACGGCGCCACGGGCACGACTACCTCTCTCTCCGCCGCCCTGACGCTTGCGGCTGAAAACTTTGATTTGCTTG
The DNA here is from genome assembly GCF_036324125.1 of Pseudomonas ulcerans. Lineage (NCBI taxonomy): Bacteria > Pseudomonadati > Pseudomonadota > Gammaproteobacteria > Pseudomonadales > Pseudomonadaceae > Pseudomonas > Pseudomonas ulcerans. Next base: position 83,759 of record NZ_JAZDQN010000010.1, read on the forward strand.
CGGCCGCCGCCGGAGCTGCAGCAGTTGCATATGGAGCCAAGCGGTCACTGGAGGTCGTCGGCGCCCTCCGGGAGCAGGTGATCGCCTCTCGGGCGGCAGCTGCAGCAGAAGTAGGTCGCACGGCTGCTCAGGTCGACGCCGCTGCAACTGCTCTGCGAGTTGCCCAGGCCGACGCCATCGCAGCTCAGCGTCGTGTTGCATTCTCCACCACTACGGCTGAAGCGGCTCTGGCGACAAGAGCATTAACTGCGGCGAAGCTTGCCGAGCTGGAGGCCACTCGGGCACTGACTGCGGCACAGGCCGCGAATACGGCAGCAGCTTCGCTCGGCGCCCGAGTTGGCGCCGGCCTTCTTTCGCTGCTGGGCGGCCCGATCGGCCTTGCTGCGCTCGTTGCCGGGACAGCGGCGAGTTTTCTGCTGTTCAGTTCAAACGCTAGCGCAGCCAACACCTCGGCAGCCGACCTCAGAACTCCGATTTCCGAACTGCGCAAGGAATGGGAGGCCCTCGGCAATGCACAGCGCCGCCCGATCTTGGACAAGCTCATCGCCGAGCAGGCAGCGGCCCAGCGAGAGGCAGCCGAGTTAGCCAAGCAGATGGAGGAGATCGTCAGGCCATCTGTTGGCGGCTACCTTTCCGGTGATCGGTTCCAGGCCAACCAGTACCAGCGATCAGCTGCAGCCACCAACTTCCGAAGAAGCGTGGCCGGCGGTATCGACATCGATCGCGCCACTCAGTCCGTCATCAGCTCAACCAAGCCTTACAAGGAGGTGCAGGCCGAGCTGGAGGGCATGGCAGGAAAGTACCAGCAGGTAATTGGGAAGGCCGGCCTCCTGGGCGACCAAATCAATGCGTTGAACGGCGTGATGGCATCCGCCGCCGATGGTGCCCAAGCAGTTAGCAAAAGCCTGAACAGCATCCAGCCTCCCAGCCCAGCGGTAACCACTGCCTGGGAGAAGCGCATTGAGGCGCTCGTAGAGCAGACGGCGAAACTCAAAGACCCCACCGAGCTCGGTGAGATCAACCGCCTGGCCGCCAAGGACAACCTTTCCCAGACAGCTGAGGGAAAGGCACTGCTCGCCAAGGCTCAGGCGGCGGCGGCAGCGAAGGATGCAGAGGAAAAGGCCAAGAAGTCCCGAGAGGATGCCGCGACCAAAGCCAAGCAGGCTGCTACCGCTGCGGCCCAGCAGGCCAAGCAGCTGAACGACAGCTACGAGCGGACACTTCGCTCGCTGCATGAGCAGGCTGACGTCCACGGCCAGAAAACCGAGCTGGCCAAGGTGGAGTTCGACACCACCAAGGGCACACTGAGCAAGCTGGATCAGGCGAAAAAGACAGAGCTCGAACGAGCGGCCATCGCCGTCGACCACCTCAACACCCAGAAGTCTTTCAAGGATCTGATGGGGGAGGTGCAGACCCAGGAGAACAGCCTGCTTGCTACGACCCGCAAGCGTTACGCGGAACTGGAGCGACTGAAGAAGCAGGGCGGGCTCTCTACGGAGCAATACGCTGAGGCCACCACATCAATCTCCAAGGCCTCGATTGAAAAGGCGCCCAAGTTCGATGGTCTTGATGCGTCAGTGACAGGAGCCTCCGGCGAACTGATCAAGACGGCCGAGGCCGAGGCGCAGTTGCGCAAATGGCATGGCCGCCAACTGCAGATGCAGTCCGAGCTGCTCGCCGAAGTGCTCGCAAACCAGGAGTCGACGAACGAGCAGCGGCTGGCGGCGGAGCAGCGCTATCTGGACCGTGTAACAGAGATCAACCAGACCAGCAGCAAGCGCCTTGCGTCCATTCAGGATTCTTACCGAGTGGCCGTTGTGAGCACCTTCAGCGAGCTGTCGGGGCAGGCTGCGGACATGGTCGGGAAGATCGCCGGCGAGCAGTCCGGTGCCTACAAAGCACTGTTCATTGCCCAGAAGGCGTTCGCGGTGGCCTCGATCATCATGAATGCCCAGATCGCCGCAGCCAAGGCGCCGGCTGAGCTGACTGTCCTGGGCGGCATCCCGGTGGGCGCTGCCCTGCTGGCCGCGGGGTATGCCAACGCCGGCATGGTCGCCGGCATGGCACTCGCGGGCTTCTCCGAAGGCGGCTACACCGGCCCTGGCGGCAAGCTCGAACCCAAGGGGGTCGTGCACGGCGGTGAAGTGGTGATCCGCAAGGAGGTCGTCGATCAACCCGGCATGAAGGATTACCTGGTCGGACTGAACAGAACCGGTCTGCGAGGCTACGCCACTGGCGGGTTCGTTGGGGGTGTCAGTGGCACGCCCCCTGTAACCGTGCCCAGCGTCTCCTCGGATGGCGCGGTCGGCGGTGCTCCGCAGATCAACATCAACATCAATAGCGACGGAACCGGCGGCTCAGTCGAGACGACCGCCGGATATGAGGCCATGGGCCAGGCCCTGCTCGCCACCGTGCGGGAAGAAATGCCCAAGGTCGCCCGCGGCGTGATCATCCGCGAGAAGGGCCAGAACGGCCTACTTGATCCCAGTAACAGGAGGAATGGCTGATGCTAGAGGAGTTCATTTGGTCGCCCCGGGTGGGCGCCTCCAGCGACACGCAGGCTGACGTGCTGGCGTCGCAGTACGGCAATGGCTACAGCCAGCGCCTTTCGGTCGGGATCAACAACCTGTCCAGCTCCTATCCGGTGTCCTTCACCGGTACCGAGCAGTACCTGAAGCCGATCCTGGAGTTCTTCCAGCGGCACAAGGGCGCAACCAGTTTCCTGTGGACGCCACCCATGCAGGATCAAGGTCGGTTCGTCACTACGGGAGGCTGGCAGACCACCAGCCACGGCCGCAAGCGCTTCACCCTCAGCACCAATTTCCAGCAGGTTTTCAGCCCATGATTACAGCAGATGACCAGAAGCTCGAACCCGGAGCCCTGATCCAGCTCATTGAGCTGGACGGGGAATCCCGAGGCATGGGCACGCTGCGTTACCACGCCCACCAGCAGGCCGACCCCATCTACTGGAAGGGGCAGGTCTACCAGCCCCGGCCTTTCGAGGTTGGCGGTTTCGGGCGTGGTGCCGAGGGCAATACCAGTTCGCCGATGCTGAAGCTCGGCAACCTGGATGGCGTCGTCACTGCGCTGTGCGTGAGGTTCCACCACCTGGTGGGCGTGAAGGTGACTGTTCGCGAGACGTACGCGAAGTACCTTGACGCCGCCAACTTCCCCGGCGGCAACCCGGATGCGAGCGACCAAGAGCGCACCAGCATCTCGTTCATCAACGTGCCGACCAGCATCGGCCGGCAAGAGATTGTCTTCGGGCTGGCGCCGCCGACCTCGGTGAAGGGGCAGATGCTGCCCGGCGGCCTGATCATGAATCGATGCGAATGGTGTCTCTGGGGCGAGTACCGCGGACCTGACTGCAACTACACCGGCGCCGCAATGTTCGATGCCGACGGCAACCAAGTCGACGACCCGGCCCTCGACCGGTGCGGCGGGCGGTTGAGCGACTGCAAGAAGCGCTTCGGCGAGAACAACCCCTTACCCTTCGGCGGCGTCCCCGGCGCCGGCCTGGTGTGACGATGAACAAGACCCTTCTGAAACAGGTACAGGCTCACGCTGCTGCAGAGCTGCCCCGCGAGGCCTGCGGCGTTGTGATCCGTGAGGGCGGTCGGCGGGTGTACGTGCCGTGCCGCAACGACGCCCAGACGCCCAGCGAGCACTTCATCATCAACCCGCAGGACCTGTGCGCGGCGGAGGATCGCGGCGAGGTGGTGGAGATCGTGCATAGCCACCCCAATGCCCTGGCGACCCCCAGCATGGCTGACCGCGTCAGCTGCGAGCTGCACGGCCTGCCATGGTTCATTCTCGGTTGGCCCGGCGGCGACACCACCACCCTGAAGCCGGAGGGCTACCAGGCGCCGCTGCTTGATCGGGAATTCCATCACGGGATCCTGGACTGCTACGCATTGGTTCGCGACTGGTACGCCCGGGAGTGGGCCATTGAACTGCCGAACTTCCCGCGCCGTGACGGCTGGTGGAATGAAGGCGAAAGCCTGTACGAGCGCTACTGCGAGGAGGCTGGCTTCTACCGGGTTACCGATCTGCGCAAGGGTGACCTGGTGGTAATGCAGATCGCCGCCGCTGGCGGGTCGATGCCGGCGGCGCCCAACCATGCCGGCGTGTACCTGGGTGACGGCCTGCTGGCCAGTGTCGCGGAACTTCACGCAGCGCCCGGGACGTTCCTGCACCACCGCTACGGCAAGCGCTCATCACGCGACGTTTACGGCGGCATGTGGGCGGAGCGTACCGTGATGATCCTTCGCCACCAGAAAGCCCCGGAGGTTGAGTGATGGCTATTTCGATGATGCTTCCGCCGTTGCCACCAGTGGTCACCGTGCGCCTCTATGGCGTGCTTGGGGCGCGCTTCGGGCGCCGGCACCGCCTTGCTGTTGGCTCCTGTGGCGAGGCCATTCACGCACTGTCGGTGATGATCCCGGGCTTCCGCCGGTTTCTGCGCCTGGGCCACGAGCGCGGCCTGGAGTTCGCGGTGTTCCGCGGCACGCAGAACCTGAAGGAGGGCGATCTGGAGATGCGCACCGGCGAGGCTGACGATATCCGCATTGCTCCGATCATTGTCGGCAGCAAGTCCGGCGGCCTCTTCGCAACCATTGCCGGTGCGGTCCTGATCGTTGTCGGCGCAATCACCCAGCAGTATTGGCTGGCAGCAATCGGCGCCGGGATGATGCTCGGTGGGATCGCCATGAATATGGCGCCGTCCACGACCGGCCTGCTGGGCGAAGAAAGTGACGGCAACAAATCGTCATATGCCTTCGGCGGGGCGGTCACAACCACCGCGCAAGGCCGTTGCAAACCGCTTCTTTACGGGGAGCGCGATGTGGGCGGTGCCTTGGCTTCGGCCGGCATCTACGCCGAGGACCAGGCGTAGCAACAACAATTTCTCAAGCCGCCTCCGGGCGGCTTTTTCGTTTCTGGGGGAAGCATGGGCGCAGCAGTTCAGATGGACATCGGGGGAGGAAAGGGTGGCGAGAGCAAGCCGCATACGCCATACAAAGCCCCGGATACCGCGCTGTCGATTGCGACCGCGAAAATGCTCTACATCATAAGCGAGGGCGAGATTGCAGGTCCGGTGAACGATGGTCGTTCGTACAAGCTGGACGGTACGCCGCTGATCGGTCCTGACGGCAGCGAGGCTTTCCCAGGCACAACATGGGAGTTCCGCAGCGGGTCGGTCGACCAGGAGCACATTGCTGGCTTCCCGGCTGCCGAATACGAGCAGTCCAGCGGGCTGCCGGTCGAGCTGCGCTCCGATTCCCCCTGGACGCGCGCGATCACCAACCGCGACCTCTCGGCCGTACGTGTCCGCTTGTCCTGGCCGCAGATCTTCCAAATCCAGAGCAATGGGGATCAGGTCGGCTACCGCATCGATTACGCAATTGAGCTTTCGGTGAATGGCGGCGCGTTCAGCACCGTTCTCAGCGCAACGCTCGCAGACAAAGGAACCACCGAATACGAGCGAAGCCACCGTATTGATCTTCCGCCCGACTTCACCAGTGCCGTCCTTCGCGTGCGCCGCATAACCCCAAACCGCAACGACCCCGCAAGTTTCGCGGACACAATGCGGGTGAAGGCGCTGACAGAGGTCGTCGATGCCAAGCTGCGCTACCCGAACCTCGCGCTTGCCGCTCTGCAGTACGACGCCGCTCAGTTCTCCAATATCCCCAAGTTCAGCCTGCTGTGCCGCGGACGCATCATCAAGGTGCCGAGCAACTACGATCCCTCGACCCGGCTCTACACCGGGAGTTGGGATGGCACCTTCAAGCTGGCCTATTCCAACAATCCGGCCTGGGTCTGGTATGACCTTCTGCTGCATCGGCGTTACGGGCTCGGCCGCCGGATCACCGCCGACATGGTGGATCGCTGGACGCTCTACGAGATCGGCCGTTATTGCGACGTGATGGTCCCGGATGGGAAGGGCGGCGTGCAGCCGCGCATGACAACGAACGTCTACATCCAGGATCAGGCCGAGGGTTACGCGCTGTTGTCCGACCTCGCCAGCGTGTTCCGTGGCAGTAGTTGCTGGAACGGCTCGCAGGTGACCGTCATTGCCGACATCCCCGGCAATGACGACGGCTATGTGTTCACCCGCTCCAACATCATCGGCGAGTTTGATTACGGCGCCATCGCTTTGCCGGATCGGCATACCCGCGCGAAGGTGAGTTGGGACAACCCCGAGAACGAGTTCAAGACCGAGCCAGTGCCGGTCACCAATGAGGACATGATTGGTGTCCTCGGGCACCGGATGCTCGATGTTGCGAGGTTCGCTTGCACGGTAGAGGGTGAAGCGATTCGTCACGGCATCTGGGCATTGAAGTCCGAAGAGCTGGAGACCTGGACGGTACGTTTCACCACCGGGATGGAAGGCCGGAACATTGAGCCTGGCCAGATCATCAGTGTTGCCGACGAACTGCTCTCCGGTCGACCGAACGGAGGGCGGATCAGTGCTGCGACCGAGCGCGTGATCACGCTCGACATCGATGCCCAGGTGCAGCCGGAAGACCGGCTGGTCATCAACCTGCCCAGCGGTAAGGCCGAGGGGCGGATCGTCAAGTCTGTTTCCGGTCGGGCGGTCACGGTAATGGCCGATTATTCGGAGCTTCCGGAGGCCGAGTGTGCCTGGTCCGTCGAAAGCGCCGACTTGGCCGTGATGCGCTTTCGCGTTCAAACCATCGAGCCGAAGGGTATGCACCAGTGGGAGATCTCGGCCGTGCAGCATGAGCCGGGCAAGTTCGATGCGATTGATCACGGCGCGCGGGTAGACCCGCAGCCGATCACAATTCTCCCGCCTGGCGTCATCGAGCCGCCGGAGAGCGTTTCGATTGCATCGCGCAGTGTCGTATCTCAGGGGATCGCTGTCACGACCATGCGGGCGACCTGGCCGGCCGTGAAGGGCGCGATCTCGTACAACGTGGAATGGAGGAAGGACAGCGGCAGCTGGATCCCACTGCCACCCACCGGCACCCTCGGCGCCGAGGTCGAAGGGATCTACTCCGGCATATACCAAGTGCGCGTCGCCGCGGTCAGCGTGCTTGACGTTTCGTCCGTGTTCGCTACCAGCGCGCCGACCGAGCTGAAAGGCAAGGAGGGTCTGCCGCCGGCAGTTGCGTTCCTGCAAACCACGCCCCTGGTCTACGGCACCCGGCTGAACTGGGGCTTCCCCGCTGGCGCCGAAGACACGCAGCGTACCGAGATCTGGCAGAGCCAGACGACGAGTCGCGAAGATGCGCTCAAGCTTGGCGACTACGCCTATCCGCAAGCGGAGCACGAGCTGCACGGACTTCTGCCGGGCGCCTCGTTCTTCTACTGGGCGCGGCTGATCGATCGCTCTGGAAATATCGGACCCTGGTACCCGGAGGGTGTCGGTGTGAACGGCCAGGCAAGCTCGGACCAGTCGCTGTACGACGAGTACTTCCGCGACAAGATCGGCGCAAGCGCGCTGTACCAAGAGCTCCGCGATGAAATCGAGAAGATCTCCGGTGATGGTCCTGACTCCGTCAACGGCCGCATTGAGGAAGCCAAGCAGGAGCTGTACGAGCGAATCGACGAACTGACCGATGCGCTGGCGTACGACGAGTCCAAGGTCTACGCCATGGGCGACGTTGTGCGCGTGGGCCAGCGGCTGTTCCAAGCTCGCGCCGCGGTGCCGGCCGGCGCTGCGCCGCCGGACCCAGTCTACTGGTCGGATGTCGGCACGATCGCTCAGGCCGTGGATGCGTTGGCGATGCAGGTTCAGCAGCACACCGCTGCAATCGAGGAGCTGGACGGCAAGGTTACTGCGTCGGCCAGCCAACTGACCGCCCTCCAGGCAGCCTGGCGGGAAGACAGTGGCGAGGGCGACCTGCTCGATGCTCTGGACGCGGCACAATCGAAAGCGCGTTTCGCCCAGGAGGTGCGTGTGCGCGCGAGCGAGCATGAATCCACTGTCGCGCGGCTGACGACGCTTGATGCTGATGTTGCTGGAAACAAAGCCGGGCTGAGCACGCTCGAACAAGTCGTTGCTACGAACGAGCAGTCGACAGCCAGCAGCCTGAACCAGCTGACAACAGAGGTCGACGACAACACATCGCGCATTCAGCAAGTCAGCGAGTCGTTGTCCGATACCGATCAGGCGGTTGCATCGCTGCGCACATCAGTGGAGTCCGTCTACACCGCCGGGCGCGATGACACCGGGGAGGGTGACCTGACCGGCGCACTTGACGCGTGGCAGACGAAAGCGAAGTTTGCGACCGAGGTTCGGACCCTTGCTGATGCTGACCAGGCGCTGGCGCGCAAGTCGGAGTCGCTGGAAGTGTCCCTCGGCGATACCCGTGCTTCAGTGCAGCGGGTTGACCAGACCGTGTCCACAGTCGACGGCAAGGTCTCCTCGATGTCCACATGGAAGACCGAGACCAACGTCAACGGCAAGCGCGTGGCCACCGGGATTGTGCAGGGGAGTGACGGCGAGGTCGGAGAGATCATTCTTTCTGGCCAGCGCGTTGTGATCGTTGATGGCATCAATGGGGCCGAGGGGAATCTGTTCGTGTTCGAGAACGGCCGGCTTTTCCTCAATACCGCCCTCATCAACACATTGTTCGTCCAGCAAATCGTCGCCGGCATGTCGATCGTTTCCGAGGCGCTCAACTCGCAAGGGCAGCCGCTGCTTGAGCTGAACTTCAAGACCGGGCGCGTCGTGATCCGCGGGCAGGATGCCAACGGCTCGACCCTGATCAGCAATGGCCAGGTGAACACCTACTACCTCAGCGGCAACCCAGCTACGAAGATGGGGATCGGCATATGAGTACCGGATTTCTGGCGTTCGCCGAAGGCGGCGCCGTGATCACGGACATGACCATCCTCATCAGTCAGACCCAGGGTAGCGTTGTCACGGGCGGGCAGGACGGAAGTGCAACGCTTCCGCCGCTTCCCGCAGGGAGATCCCGCTTCTACATGGTCGTATCGCTTGTTGATATGAACCGGGAAAAGGGGAAAAGGCCCGGGGTAGCTATTTCCGGAAACAGCATGAGTTGGGCCTATTCATACAGTACCAACGGCTGGGGGTATTTCTCTGCGAACTGCCGGATCTATTACGGGTATTACTGATGGCCGGGAAATTTGTTGCGTACAGAGAGCAGGACCAACAGTCTTTGTTTGACACTGATTTGATCTGCTATGGATTGCGCAAGAGTGGCTATCTGAGGTTCATCGAGAATTGGCCGCAGAAGTATTTGCGTAGCTCACAGCTCGATCCAAACAACGGCGCGAACTGGTCAGACTATGCGGATCCGCGCGAGCCAATATATGGGATCACCCTGAGCAAGTGGTCGTCTCCGATTGCATTTCTTGTCGGGGATGGAAGTCCGTGCGGTGAGATGCTTGTTGCCGGTGAAAAGACGCTTCTATTTGTCGGCGCATCCGCATCAACAAAGGCATACGTGTTTGACCTGATGACTGACGAGGGGCCGATCACAGGCCTCAAGTGCTTCCGAGAAAACCCGTGGCAACTGACGTTCAACTCTGGAATGCCGCCGCTGAACATCATTGCATCCGTGGAAGCCCCGGCGCCGGGCGCCATTGTCTCGCCGGGCTGGGACTACCGATACACGGCCTACACCGGCGGCTACAACAGCATGATTGGCACCAACGGCGGTACGACTTATTTTCAAATGAAGTCGTATGTCGATGTGCCGGTCGCTGGCGGTGAACTTGCTGCTGCGATCACGTTCTCGCGCTCTGCAGTGTGCAGTGGTTCTGCTTCCGGAGCTGGGAGTCGAGAGTTCGGCAGTCAGGAGGGCGTCTGCGGATATGTCGGTGGTGTCCGCTTCATGTTCACTGTCGCGGCAGCAACAACTTCCGCAGTTGTTGCGGGGTCGCCATACAACTACTGGCGCGCAGTTCCAGCGCTTCTTCCTCGGGCTCTTGTAATTAGAACCGCCGGCCTACCATTTCCATTTAATTGAACGGAGCAAACTATGCCTTGGTATCGGGCAGGAACAGTCACGGCTACCGCCGGGCAAACAACGATCACCGGCGCCGGGACCAGCTTCGCGGCTAATGCGCGGGTCGGCGACGCACTCCAGGGGCCTGACGGGCGCTGGTACGAAGTGACGAACATCGCGAGCGCGACAGTGATGTCGATCCTGCCTGCGTACCAGGGCGCGACTGTTGCGGGTGGGTCATATGGCCTGGCCCCCATGCAGGGCTACGTAAAAGAGTCGGCAGACAGGCTTCGCGCGTTCGTCGAGCAGTTCGGCGGGACGCTCGCCCTGTTCGGTGGGGCGACAGATATCGTGACGCTGCGCGGCAACATCGGAGCAGCGAAGTCCGGAGCCAACAGTGACATCACGTCCCTGAGCGGCCTGACCACCCCCATCAGTCTGGCTCAGGGCGGCACAGACGGTGGCGTGAACGCAAACGGCAAGTACACGCGGTACCCGGACGGGTCGATGATCTGTGAAGGCTTCGTCGACCTGGGCTCCGTGTTGATCAACCGGTCCGCCGGGGCGATGTTCGTTTCGAACTATGTCTCAGGCGTGCCCTACCCGGCGGGTTTTACCGGCGTACCCGATTGCATCATTCAAATCATCCCCTCCGGCGGTACTGCGTGGGCAATCCCGTACAGCGCAGGGTCCGGCACAATGACCCCGGCGTTCTTCGTTCTGGCCCCTTCATCTGAAGCCCAGACGTTAACACTGAAATTCATCGCAAAAGGCAGGTGGCGCGCATGATCCTCAAGCTCTCTCCGATTCGTTCTGACATCTCTCTCGCAGTGGCAAAGTCTGGCGACGTGCTCACGATCAACGGTGTCGCGCTCGACTTCTCGCGGCTTGAGCCCGGGTCGACGCTTCCTGCGGCCGCCGTCGGCAGCGACTTCATCATCGCTCCGGTTGAGCGCACCGGTACCGGCCTGGTGATCACGCTGATGCTGCCCCATGGCGAGGCCGCCCCTGAAGCCGTTCGCTTCCCGGCCGACCTGGCTGCGGTTCCAGACGGCCAGGTGCGCCTGCCTACTGGCATCGTCGATATGCCGCCGCCGGTGCCCGGGGTGATCGATTGGTCGCAAGTCATCACCGCAGAAGCAAAGGCCAAGGCCGCGGCTGAGCAGCTGCTGGCGGTAGTGGTGGGCGACACCGCACAGCGTCGTGCCGCAGCGGACGCCGCTATCGCGCCGCTTCAGGATGCGGTCGACATCGACGAAGCCACCGAGGACGAGGCTTCGCTGCTGAAAGAGTGGAAGCGCTACCGCGTCGCGCTCAACCGCCTGCCTGAACAGCCCGGCTACCCCGCGGAGATCGACTGGCCAGCGCCGCCGGCCTGATCCGCACTCAACATACCGACCGCCACCTGGCGGTATTTTTTTGCCCGGAGAATCCCTATGACCGCGCGCGGCATTCGCAACAACAACCCCGGCAACATCGATTTCAATCCACGCAACAACTGGCAGGGCCAGCTCGGCGTCGAGCCCGGCGGCCGCTTCGCCGTCTTCGACAGTCCGGAGAACGGCATCCGCGCCCTGGGCAAGCTGCTGCTGAACTACCGGGGCAAGGACGGTATGGCCGGCGTAGGCAGGCCAGGCATCGACACCCCGCTGGAGTTCATCAGCCGTTGGGCGCCGGCCAGCGAGAACAACACCCTGGCCTATGCCCAGGCGATCGCAAAGCGCTTGGGGGTCGGGGTGCGGGAATCGATCGACATTTCCAGGCTGCAGGTGCTGCGAGAGGCCGTAGTCGGCATCATCGTTCACGAGAACGGCGGCAACCCCTACAGCGCCGCGGTGATCGACGAAGGCGTGCGGAGGGCGCTGGCATGATCTCCGGTCGAACTGCAGGGGCTGCGGTAACCCTGCTGCTGGTGCTGGGTTCGTACTGGGGCATCTATCAGCACGGGCGCGGAGTCGAGCGCGCAGCGTGGGAGAAGGCCTGGGCGGAGCGCGACGCCGCCGACAGCGACGCTCGGGCCCAGGCCGAGGCGCACGCCCGAGATGAAGAACAACGCCGCGCCGCGGCACAACAGAAGGTGAAGGAAGATGCACAGAAGGAACAGACGGCTGCTGATGCCGATGCTGCTGGCGCTGACGATGCTGGCCGGCGGCTGCGCGACGAAGCCAACAAGCTCGCCGCCGGCGTCGGTTGCCCCGGCACGGATACCGCAGCTGTCGCCCGAGGCAAGACAGCCACTGCCGCCGCAATGGTGCTCTCCGACTTGCTCCGCCGGGCTGACGAAAGAGCGGGAGAGCTGGCGGCAGCGTATGACCGAGCGCGAATAGCCGGCCTGGTTTGCGAGCGCAGTTACGATGCCTTGAGTCCGTGAGTTCGATTATCTTCCGCGCGCGCAGCTGTCGATGCTGTCGGCAATGCTTTCGAGCTCCTGCACTACATACTCCGGAGACCAGTAACTAGAGGCCATCAGTGGACCGCCCTGGCTTCCTTCGTTGATGTAGCGCATCCGGTCGAATGTGTAAGTGGAGTTGCTGTCGCCTTGCACGGCGAGCGAGTAGCGAAACGCTTTCGACATGCCGACAGCGGCAAAGTAAAAGGAGGTCTTCGCAGACGCTTGGACGGCACTGCCGGTGATCACCGGTGCACCTTCGATGTCGTTGACTTGGCTACGGATGCATGCCGACCTGGCGTCAGGAGTCGCGGCACCGGACCTGTTGAAAGTGACCGAGGCGAGGACGGGGTAACCGTTTGGACCGGTAGCCGTTTTGACGCCTGGATTGCCGGCTATCGCCGGAGAGACAGTAGTTGTTCCGCAGCCAGATAGAGCTGCAGAAAGGAAAATCGTAGCTGTGGCAGCGGCTCGCATCGGACCAATTCCTGTCAAGGTAAACCGCTGCATTCTGCCACCCGAACACCACAGAAAAAAGGAGCGGCCATCGAGGTCAGGTCGGGGCTATTAGCTCCGGACCTTGGTTGCGCACGTTTCCGGCGGCTACGCTGACTCTATACCACTCGAAGGCATCTGGGCCTTCGCCGAGGCTAAGAGCCAGCTGCTCAGCTTGTTCTTTCGGCATCGCAAGGTCGAGCCACTGGCGGGCATGCTCTGGCGATAACACGACTGGTCGGCGGTCGTGCACGTCGATCATCCCGCCTTCGGCGTCGGCTGTGATGATCACGAACCCGTCGTGCTCGTTGCCGGCGAACTGACCGATGCTCGCGCACATCGCCGGCCGGCCGTCGCGGCGCCGGATGTAGTAGGGCTGTTTCTTCGGCCCGCCTTCGTCAACCCACTCATACCAGCCATCGACGGGCGTCACTGCTCGATGCGGCCAAATTGCGCGGAAGAACGCACCGTGCGCCACCTTCTCGACCCTCGCATTGATCGGCGCTGCTCGATCAGTTGCCCAGTGCGGTCGCCATCCCCACCTCACCATGTCAGCCCGCAGCCCATCGCCGTCTGCGCGGAGCAGGGCAACTGACGTACTCGGCGCAACGTTGTAGCGCTCCAGCGGTTGCTCGTGGACATTGTTCCGCAGGGCCCCGGGCATGCTCAGGGCGTCGACGAAGTCGTGTATGCCTCGGTACTGCGTGAGTCTTCCGCACATTCGCAACCCCTCCTGACTGACCAGAAAGCATAGCCCGCCGGGCGGTACTGGCGCGTGCCACTCACCGGATGTTGAAATGCTGTATCTATATACAGTGTTGGTGCGCCATGCATTTCCTTCTTGTTCGTCGCCGCGAGCGCGGCGTTGTGATCCCTGCGGACCGACTCAAAAAGACCCAGCCACTGCGGGCTGATGTCCACATCGAGTACCACCACAGCCATGTGCTCGGTCGCCCCTGCATTGAAGCATCGGTCTTCAACCCGGCACCGAACGGCGACATCATCCCGCGCCTCCACGACGCCTGCGTCAATGGCATGGCGCAGAACGGCCTCAACATCACTGGCTTTGAGGAAGTCGACGGCGTGCTTTATGCGCAGTCCTGGTGGTGCCGGCTGCCATGACCGAGCTCCCGGGCGCCTGGGTGGCGGAATTGCAGGACCAGGTTGAGCTGCTCGCCGATCCTGACGGGCGTGCTGCTGTGCTTGCGGCGATGGCCATGAGTGCCTGTCGCCGGGGCGACATCAAGGACGGGCAGTTGGTGGAGATGCTTGAGCTCGCCGAGGCCGGACGGCTGTGGGCGCTGACCGAGAATGAGGAAACAGAGTGGCTTGGGAATGATGCTGACCAGGCAGGGCAGCAGGCTGGCTGAACGCCATGGAGGGGGCTTGAAGCTGTCTAAAACTATCCCGCAAAACGGCGTATTTGCTTGGCGAAAACCGGCAAAACTCGTAAATGCATATTAGACAGGTGTCGTGCATAGGCCGCGAACGGCGCGGCCTTTGGGTGCTTTCTAACGATGATGCTGCATTACTGGAAGGCTGCAGGGTAATCCTTGAGGCTAGTCGCCAGACCAACCAACATCCACGACGACCTTGCCGTCAGCATCAGTCTGAAGAACAGACTGCGTCCTACGGAATCCATTCACCGCGGTGTGATCCCGGTGCACGACTTTGCCGACAATGTTGCCTTGAGCGTCAATCACCGAGTACTCGTTGATGTCCTCTTCAGCCATGAAACCTTTGGATTGGCAGCTCACGAATTTCAACGATTCGCCGGCGTTCAACTTGACTCTGTTCTCCATCTCAATCGCTCCTTGAACTTTGGGAGAACGAACCGTACCACAGTGGCATTCGGCCTGCACCGCCCCTCAAAATCGGTTCCAAAACTAAATCTGCGGCCCTTGTAGAATGCGGGTTGCAGCCCGACAAATCTCGATTAATTTTGGAACTGATTTTGGCGCCAAGGCTGCATGGGGCGGTGATTCTTGGATCGGATTGCAAATCCGTCTACGCCGGTTCGATTCCGACCTCGGCCTCCATATTCGAAAGCCCCGCAGATTAACGTCTGCGGGGCTTTTTCATTTGGGCGCAATATACCTTTCTAATTTCAGAACCCTGCAGGAGAACCAATTTGAGAGGCCTGGAAAAGTTCGTATCGCTGCGCTTCGTGATCCTCGTGCTCTTCATCGCTTTGGGCGCTGCCCTGCATGAGGCGGGCAAGGTCGGGTTCTGGGGCATGCTCATCATCATGATGTTGCCCAATATCGGATTCGCGCTGCTCAGGGCGCGCAAGCCGCCGACACGCTGATTCGCCTGCCATTTGAAGAGTAATCGATCCGGTTGATGAGAACTTGGTGTCAAACTGCTATTGCTGATTGATAGTGAAACTTGCCCTGGCATTGATGAAAACAAAGTTAAGTTCGCCGTGCTTTTGATGAAATCTGCGATGTATCACATTTGACAGATTGTGCCCGCTGATCACCGCGTCTATGGTTTGCGCACTAATCAACTTTGCAGGAAGCAAAGCCCATGGGCCAAGCACGGCAACGCAAGCTGTTGGCGCAGAAGTTCGAAAGTCTGGATCGAGAATGGCTACTCTCTCTGTCCGTTGAAGATCGTTTCATTGTCGATACGGCCACCCGCATTCATCGAGCAGTCGTCATGGAGGGCGGCATGTGGGGTGGTTGCTATCACTTGTCGTTTTTCCTCAAGCGCTACCTGAAGAAAGAACGCAACATCGACGTCGATGTGGTCATCGGCTGGGTCGGCGAGGACTCGTGGAACGGTGTCGCGTCCCATGGTTGGGTGGAGTCCAGGGGGCGCAGGATCGACATGGCGTTGAGCCGCACCGAGAATCCGGATGTTCTGCCGACAGGCAGTTTCATCGTACTCGACCGGGTATTGCTCAAGGGCATGGTGGACTATCGCTACTACCCGGAGATTCCCGAGCATGCCAAGGAAACCCTGGTCCGGATGGCTTTGCAGCCGGAGACCTCGGTGGAGTCGAAACAAGCCCATGCCAGGCATCGACAGATGCTGTCGATGGTCGAGGATGACCAGGCGATCGATGCCTACCTGGACACGGTTTCCAGCGGAGTGAACTATCGCGCCCTGGCGCTACTGGCGGGCCTGCCGTCAACCTGACCAGGCAAGCCCCCGAGCGCCAGCGCCCTGGTCAACGATGCCGATGACGACGCTTGTGCTTGTGTTTCCCGGAGTCGCGATTGTCATCCGCCAGATGGTTGCCCACTGCACCGCCCGCCGCACCGCCGAGGCCAGCGCCGATCATCGAGCCGGTCGAGCCGCCCATCTTGCCGCCCAGGAAAGAGCCACCCGCTGAACCAATGCCGCCACCGATGGCCGCTTCGGTGCGGTTGCCTTTCTTCGCCGCCACTGCACTGCCGGCCGCACCGCCGAGACCGGCGCCGATGGTCGCGCCGGTGCTGCCGCCAATCTGCTGGCCGACGACATTGCCCAGCACGCCGCCGAGGCCGCCACCGATGGCGGTGGTGCCGTCACCGGCGAGGGCGGCCTGGGAGATCAGAAAACCTAGAGCGAGGGTAGGCAATGAAAGACGCATGGGAGAAACCTCAGGGCAGGGGAGCAGTCAGTTATGCAGGGCGAAGGATGCAATCAGTCGTCGTCGCGGTAGCGGCGATCATCACGACGGTAGTCGTAGCGATCGTCATAGCGACGGCGGTCGTCATCGTGCCAGCGGCGCTGGTCGCGATCGCGCCAGCCGTCGTCGTCGCGGCCGTGGTGGCGATGGTGATGGGCACAGCCGGCCGAGAGCAGGATTGCAGCGAGCAGGGAAAACTGGGTCAGGCGGGTCAGCACGGTCATTTCCTTTAACCGCCACGGGGCGGTAGATCGATGGCGCAGCTATGACCGTGTTTTTTGCGTTTTGTTGCAAAGGTGTCGCCAAGTCATTGGCGGATATGAAAAAAGCGCCTCGATGGGCGCTTTTCCGGGATTGGTGCGAGTGGCGGGACTCGAACCCGCAAGGCTTGCGCCGACAGATTTTAAGTCTGCTGTGTATACCAATTCCACCACACTCGCAGCTTGCTTGAAGATTCAGGAAGCCTCTCTAAGCAAGCGGGCTTTATAACTCATCGTTATATTCCCGTCAACGGTCAGGGCGCTGGTTCAGCGCGCCATGTAGCGTTGCACCCAGCGTCGCGGGATCAGCAGCGACGCCACGCCCAGCAGCGCGGCGAGCATGCCGCTGAAGATCAGCGCGGCAAAACCCAGGCGGTGCTCCAGCCAGCCACCGAGCACTGCGCCGAACAGCATGCCGCTCCACGGCACCAGTTGCATGCGCCAGCCGCTGCGGCGCTCGCCCATCAGCCAGCGCCCGAGGCCGCGGCCGAAGCGCGAGAGGGCGCCGGTGACATAGGTCAGGCCGATGGGCAGCCCGTTCACCTCTTCTACGGCGGCGTTGAGCATGCCCATGGCCAGGATGGCGGCGAGCAGGGCCAGCAGTTCGAGGTAGTCACCGCAGAACGCGGCAGCCATCAGCAGCAGTGCGGTCAGGGCCAGCAGCGGCCAGGCGCGCTTGCGGCTGGAGCGGGCGATCATCACGCCGAGGGCGTTGCCGACCACGAATGTGACCACCAGCAAGGCCAGGCGCAGCACCAGCGAGAACTCGCCCTCGCTGACGGCCACGGCCAGGCGCGTGGTGTTGCCGCTCATGAAGGAGACGAAATCGCCGCTGGCGAGAAAGCCGATGGCATCGGTCATGCCTGCCAGTACCGACAGGCCACCGACGAAGAACAGGCCGACCCGCCCGCGCTGGCGGTACAGGCGCAGGGCGTGCGGCCTGCGGATCGCGCCGGGGTGTTCGGGCAGCATGGCGGCGGCTCAGTCGCGCTCGATGCTGCTGGCGACCGCGCGCAGGTCGCTGATCGA
The DNA here is from genome assembly GCF_036324125.1 of Pseudomonas ulcerans. Lineage (NCBI taxonomy): Bacteria > Pseudomonadati > Pseudomonadota > Gammaproteobacteria > Pseudomonadales > Pseudomonadaceae > Pseudomonas > Pseudomonas ulcerans. The sequence continues at coordinate 101,492 of NZ_JAZDQN010000010.1, forward strand.
AGCCTTGAGTCCGGTGATCCGTTCACTCACTTCGACGGCATCCTCGGCATGTACCGAGTTGCGCAGGTACAGGGCATGCCCGGCCAGACCGTGGGCCAGCTGCTCCATGCCGTCGGCGGTGTGTTCGAGATCGTCGTGGATGCGTTTCATGCGTGTGTCGATGACCAAGTTCCCTTTTCCTCAACCGCGTGTCTGTCGTAACCGCCGGGCGCGCAGACTATAGCAACTCGCCGCTGTTGCCGCAGGCGCAGCCGCTACAATCGCGCTATACCTTGATCCAGCGCAATGGTTGTGGGGCAAATATATGGTCCGCGCAGGAATGTTCTGTAGGCAATCGAACTTCGGTGCAGGAATACGCCTCACTCGGTGTCGTCCTCGGCGTATGCTGTAGCTACACTCCAACAACAGTCAGCGGACCCCGAAATGGATCCTTCCGAACCCCAGGACCTGCATGGCATGAACTCCAGCCTGTACGAGCAGCTCGTGCAGACCGTGGTGGACTACGCCATCTACATGATGGACCTCAGCGGCCATATTGTTTCCTGGAACGCCGGTGCAGAACGCATCAAGGGCTACCGTGCCGAGGAAGTCATCGGTCGGCATTTTTCGTTGTTCTTCACCGAGCAGGATTGTCATGACGGGCGCCCCATGTATTTGCTGGGCAAGGCCCTCAGCGAAGACCGGGCCCAGGACGAAGGCTGGCGCGTGCGCAAGGACGGTACCCGCTTCTGGGCCTTGGTGGCGCTGGATGTGGTGCGTTCGCCGGAAGGCAAGGTCATCGGCCTGGCCAAGATCACCCGTGACATAACAGACCGCCGCGACGCGGCGTTGCAGCTCGATGCCATGCGCGCCCAGCTGTTCCAGTCGCAGAAGCTCGAAGCCCTCGGGCAATTGACCGGTGGCATGGCCCATGACTTCAACAACCTGCTGACCATCATCCTCAACTCGGCCAAGCTGGCGATCAACAGCCCGGACCCGCAACGCACCCGGCGCTTGCTCGAACACGTGATCGACGCCGGCCAGCGCGGCAGCCAGATGACCCAGCAACTGCTCAGCTTCGCCCGGCGCAAGGAATTGAACGTGGTGCGGGTCGACCTGGCGGATGTCATCGAATCGATTCGCGCGCTGTTGCACCAGGCACTGCCCAAGGAGATCGAGTTGCACGTGCTGTGTGATGACGACCTGGCGCCGGTCGAGGTCGACGCCGGGCAGTTGCAGATGGTCCTGCTCAACCTGGTGCTGAACGCTCGTGATGCCATGGAAAACGGCGGTGAGATCCGTATCCGGGCGCGCAACCAGATGCTCCTGGGCGAGCGCGAGGACCTGGTCGGCACCTTCGCCCTGGTCAGCGTCACCGACAACGGCAAAGGGATAGACGAGGACGTGCTGTCGCGGATCTTCGAGCCGTTCTTCACCACCAAGGGATTCGGCAAGGGCACGGGGTTGGGCCTGAGCCAGGTCTACGGATTCGCCAAGCAGAGCAATGGCGGGATATGGGTCGATAGCGTGCCGGGGAAGGGCACCTGCATGACCCTGTGCCTGCCGGCAGTCGTCAGCAACGGGGAGGGGAGCGCATCGTGGAACAGCTCCAGCGTCTAGAGACAGGTATCCAGGGCCTCGACGATCTGCTCAAGGGTGGATTGATCGCCGGCTCGGCCTATATCGTCCAGGGCCGTCCCGGCTCGGGCAAGACCGTGCTGGCCAATCAACTGGCGTTCAATCATGTCGCGCGTGGCGGCCGGGTGCTGGTGGCGACCCTGCTCAGCGAGTCCCACGAGCGCCTGTTCCAGTACCTGTCGACCCTGTCGTTCTTCGACGCGGCGAAGATCGGCGACCAGATCCAGTTCCTCAGCGCCTTCGACACCATGGAGCAGGAAGGCCTGGAGGCGGTGGTCCGCCTGCTGCGTAGCGAGATCGCCCGGCACGGTGCGTCACTGCTGATCATCGATGGCCTGCTCAATGCCCGCTCGCGGGCGGAATCGGTGCTCGACACCAAGAAGTTCATCTCCGAACTGCAGGCCCATGCCGCCTTCGCCAGTTGTACCTTGCTCCTGCTGACCAGCATCCACCTGGAGGAAGACTGCCCCGAACACACCATGGTCGACGGGGTGATCGAGCTGGGCGAGGACCTGCACGGCGCCCGCGCGGTGCGTCGCATCCAGTTGCTCAAGACCCGTGGCAGCGCGGCATTGTCCGGCTTGCACGAATGCGAGATCACTGCCGACGGCCTGCAGGTGCACCCGCGTCTGGAAGCGCTCTACAGTCATCCTTCCGGCCCCGGCAGCGAGACCTGGGCGCGGGTCGGCAGCGGTGTGGCCTGCCTCGACGACTTGCTCGATGGCGGATTGGCGCAAGGCTCGGTGACCCTGGTCATGGGGCCGTCCGGCAGTGGCAAGACCTCCCTGGGCCTGAGTTTCCTCAGCGCTGCCACGCCTGCGGCGCCGGCGCTGTATTTCGGTTTCTACGAATCTGCCGTCCGTCTGCGCATGAAAGCCGCCAACCTCGGCCTGGACTTCCCGGCGCTTGAGCGGGACGGGGCGCTGCACATTCTCTGGCAACCGACCACCGAAGGCCTGCTCGACGATGTCGGCGCGCGCCTGGTGCGCCAGGTCGTTGCGCTGGGCATCAAGCGCGTGGTGATCGATAACCTGGGCGCCTTCGCTCGCCTGGCGACCCGTCCTGAGCGCCTGAACGAATTCTTCCGCGCCCTGATGGGCGAGCTGCGCGCCCACGACGTAACCGTGCTGGCGACCTGGGAGATGCGTGACCTGTTCGGCTCGGAAATCATCGCGCCGGCACCGGAGCTGTCGAGCATCGTCGACAACCTGCTCTTGATGCGTTTCGTCGAACTCAACTCGCAGCTCAGGCGCGTGCTGTCGATACTCAAGGTACGCGACAGTCGCTATGACCCGGCCTTGCTGGAGGTTGTCTTCGGTGAGGGGGGGATGGAGTTGCACAAGGCATTCAACGAGGCCGCCGCGGTGCTTTCCGGTACTGCGCAGCCGCTGGAGCGGTCCTGAGGGGCCGCGGTCTGACGATATGAGCACGGTCCTGGTAGTCGACGACGAGTACGTGATCTCCGATATCCTGGCGTTCGCCCTGGAGGATGCCGGGTATCAGGTAGAAAAGGCCGGCAACGGCGAGAAAGCCCTGGAAGTGCTGAACAAGACCCGGGTCGAGTTGCTGATCACTGACTACATGATGCCGACGATGAACGGCGAGGAGCTGGCCCGGACGTTGCGCGAGGACCCGCAATTCAAGACGTTGCCGATCATCCTGATGAGTGGCGCGCAGGGCAGTATCGGCCGGCAGAATCCCGGTCTGTTCGATGAGGTGCTGGATAAGCCTTTCGATCCCGAAACCCTGATCGCGATGGTCAGGCGATTGATGCCGTCGCCCGGGGGGTGAGCCCCCGGTAGCGCGATCAACAAGGGTAAGGCGGCCCAATACGGTGCTGGACCAGGCGCATCCGTGCGACTCGAGTCATGCGGACAGCTTACAGATTGCCCTCTCCTTTCTCCGGTGCCGGGCTGCCGGCCTGAATGCGTTTGTAGATCTCTTCACGGTGCACCTGGACGTTCTTCGGTGCGTCGATACCGATCCTCACTTGCATCCCTTTGACGCCTAGAATGGTGACCTTGATGTCATCGTCGATGACGATGCTTTCGCCAACCTTGCGGGTGAGTATCAGCATGTACTTCTCCTTGGTAACTTGAAATGCCTCGTGGGCGAAACCCACGGAGGATGGGGAGCGCCGGGGGAAGCGCTGCCCTCTTTCCCTTCATTAAAGACGCATTCGTTGAAAATTAATTCCCCGAGCAAAATATTTGCTGATGTCTTTTTCGGTTGGGAGTCGGATTGGAAAGTCGGAACAATCGCCTGGCGAAATGTTCCACCCCGCAAGCATAGGGGGCTTGAACGCATATGGGAAATTTCTCTTATAAAAAGAGAAACTTTCATGAATTAACTTTCATTTTGTGAGGTTTTAACTCATTGATTTAAATGAGTTTCATTTGCACTGTTCGAATGCTTTTGCGCCCGTGCCCGGGCGCGAAAGTATGTTCAGCCGCCGTGGCCGAGCAATGCCACACCCTTGATCTGCGCCCACAGCCGTTGCCCTTCATGCAGGCCGAGCTGGTCGCTGGAATAGCGGGTGATCCGGGCCAGCAGCGGGTGTCCGCCAGCCTCCAGGCTCACCAGCACCTGTGCCGGGTTGCCCTGTTCGCTCAAGGCACGCAGGGTGACAGGCAGGCGGTTGATGATGCTCGAACGGCTGTCCTCGGCGAGGCTGAGGCTGATGTCACGGGCATTGATCTTGACCCGCAGGCTGGACCCCGCTGGTAGCGGCGCATGGGGAATGCGCAGGCGCAGGTCGCTGTCCGGCAGGTGCAGGTCGAGCAACTGGTAGGTGGCGTCGTAGGCGCCGCAGCGGCCTTCGATGATGACGCCGGCATCCTCGTCCTGGGCCAGGGGCAGGTCGAGGCGGGCGAGGGTCTGGTTGAGCGGGCCGCTGGCAAGGACCTTGCCCTGTTCCAGTAGCACCAGGTGATCGGCGAGACGGGCGACTTCCTCCTGGGCGTGGCTGACGTAGATCAGCGGGATGCTCAGCTCGTCGTGCAGGCGTTCGAGGTACGGCAGGATTTCCCGCTTGCGCGGCGCGTCGAGGGCCGCCAGGGGTTCGTCCATCAGCAGCAGGCGCGGGCTGGTGAGCAGGGCGCGGGCGATACCGACACGCTGGCGCTCGCCGCCGGACAGGGTGTCGGCCTTGCGCGTCAGCAGGTGATCGATGCCCAGCAGCTCGCAAGCCTGCTGCAGGCTGATGCGGCGTGTGGCGGGATCGATGCGGCGCCAGCCGAACTCCAGGTTGCCGCGCACCGAGAGGTGGCTGAACAGGCTGGCTTCCTGGAACACGTAGCCGATCGGGCGCTGGTGTGGCGGGATGAAGATGCCGTTTGCCGAGTCTTGCCAGACGCTGCTCTCGACCTCGATATAGGCGTCGCTGGCCCGCTCCAGCCCGGCCAGGCAGCGCAGGCAGGTGGTCTTGCCGGAGCCGGAGGCGCCGAACAGGGCGCTGACACCGCGGCCGGGCAGGCTGAGGTCGACGTCCAGGGTGAAATCGTCGCGGGCGATCTTCACCCGGGCGCGGATGGACGAGGTCATGTTCAACTCCAGGCCGATTTGCCGCGGCTGCCATACAGCGCCAGCAGCACCACGAACGAGAACACCAGCATCGCCCCGGCCAGCCAGTGTGCCTGGGCGTACTCCATGGCCTCGACGTGGTCGAAGATCTGCACCGAGACCACGCGGGTCTTGTCGGGGATGTTGCCACCGATCATCAGGACCACGCCGAATTCACCCACGGTATGGGCGAAGCCGAGGATGCTGGCGGTGATGAAGCCGGGCCTGGCCAGGGGCAGGACCACGCTGAAGAAGGTGTCCCACGGGCTGGCGCGCAGGGTCGCGGCCACCTCCAGCGGGCGTTCGCCGATCGCGCTGAAGGCGTTCTGCAACGGCTGCACCACGAACGGCATGGAATACACCACCGAGCCGATCACCAGCCCGGTGAAACTGAATACCACGGTACCCAGGCCCAGGGCCTGGGTGGTCTGGCCGATGAAGCCATGGGGGCCGAGGGCCAGGAGCAGGTAGAAACCGATCACCGTCGGTGGCAGCACCAGAGGCAGGGCCACCACCGCGCCGACCGGCCCACGCAACCAGGAGCGGGTGCGCGCCAGCCACCAGGCGATCGGCGTACCGACCAGCAACAGGATCAGGGTGGTCAGCGACGCCAGCTTGAGGGTCAGCCAGATTGCGCCGAAATCGCTGGCGTCGAGCGGCATCAGAGTTCGTAGCCGTAGGACTTGATGACAGCAGCGGCCTTCGGCCCTTTCAGGTAGTCGACCAGGGCCTTGGCGGCCGGGTTGTCCTTGCCTTTTTCCAGGATCACTGCGTCCTGGCGGATCGGGTCATGCAGTTCGGCCGGGACGATCCACGCCGAACCGTTGGTGACCTTGCCGTCCTGGTAGATCTGCGACAGCGCGACGAAGCCCAGCTCGGCGTTGCCGGTGGAGACGAACTGGAAGGCCTGGGTGATGTTCTGGCCTTCGACGATCTTGGCCTTGGTGGCTTCGGTGAGTTTCAGCTTGTCCAGCACCTGGGTGGCGGCCAGGCCGTATGGCGCGGCTTTCGGGTTGGCGATGGACAGGTGCTGGAACTCGTTTTTCTTCAGCACTTCACCCTTGGCGTCGACATAGCCAGGCTTGGCCGACCACAGGGCCAGGGTGCCGATGGCGTAGGTGAAGCGCGAGCCCTTGACGGTGGCGCCTTCGCTTTCCAGCTTGGCCGGGGTGGTGTCGTCGGCGGCGAGGAAGACCTCGAACGGCGCGCCGTTCTTGATCTGCGCGTAGAACTGGCCGGTGGCGCCGAAGGCGGCGACCAGCTTGTGGCCGGTGTCCTTTTCGAAATCCTTGGCGATCGCCTGGATCGGTGCGGTGAAGTTGGCCGCGACGGCGACCTGGACGTCATCGGCCCACGCGCTGTTGAGCGCCATCAAGGTGAACAGGCCAGTCAGGGCGATACGAGGTGCAGACATACGCATGAAACAGCTCCGTGGGTGAGTGAAGGCTAATCGCTATATATTTGAATATATAGCGATTGTCTTGCAAACAGGAAGCTTTGTTTCAGCGACGAATCAGGGCGAGGCCTTCTGCGCCAAGTTTGCGTGTCAATTCGGCCGCCGGCAGCTCGATACCGAGGCGCAAGGCCTGGCCGGACCAGAGATTGCTGAAGTCGCTGTTGCCTTGCGGTTCGCTGATCGCGCGGATCGGCATCAGTGCGCCGCCCGCGAGGGGAAAGGCCGGGGCCAGGTCGCTGACCGGGCCCAGCTCGCGCATGATCCGGGTGACGATGCCGCGGGCCGGGCGTCCGGTGAACAGGTTGGTCAGCGCCGTGTCGCTTTCCTGCGCGGTGCGCAGGGCATGACGGTGCGCCGCGGACACCTTGGCTTCCGGGCAGAACAGGTAGGCGGTGCCCAGTTGCACCGCCGCCGCACCGAGGGTGAGGGCCGCAGCGATACCGCGGGCGTCACCGATGCCGCCGGCAGCGATCACCGGCACGCGCACGGCGTCGGCGATCTGCGGAACGAGGGCGAAGGTGCCGACCTGGCTGTTCAGGTCATCGCTGAGGAACATGCCGCGGTGGCCGCCGGCCTCGTAGCCCATGGCGATGATCGCGTCGCAGCCGTGCTGTTCCAGCCACAAGGCCTCGGCCACCGTGGTGGCGCTGGAGATCACCTTGGCGCTGGTGGCCTTGACCCGCGCCAGCAGGCGCGGCTCGGGCAGGCCGAAGTGGAAGCTGACCACTTCCGGCCGGTATTCCTCGACCAGCGCGCAGGCCGCGTCGTCGAACGGCGCGCGGCTGGACACCGGCGTCGGCGCGGCGAAGTCGGCGCCGACTTCCTCGTAGTAGGGCTTGAGTGCCTGTTTCCAGCGCTCGATGCGCGCCGGATCGCTGGCAGGCGGGACATGGCAGAAGAAATTCACGTTGAGCGGGCCGCGGCTGGCCTGGCGGAAGGCTTCCAGCTCCTGGCGGATCTGCTCGGCACCGAGCATGGCGCAGGGCAGGGAGCCGAGGCCGCCGGCATTGCTCACGGCGATGGCCATGGCCGAGCCGGTGGCGCCGGCCATGGGCGCCTGGAGGATCGGCAGTTCGATACCGAACAGGTCGAGCACGCGCGGGTCCGGCCATTGACTCATTGCTGCGGTCTCCTTGCTGCGGTCGCGGGCCTCAGAGCGCCTTGCTGACCTGGATGTCGGTGATCTTGTCGGCGTCGTCGCCATGGATCTTGCGCAGTGCGTCCAGGGCCTGTTCCTGGGAATTGTCCGGCATGTGCGCGAAGTCCCAGCGGCGCTCGCCGTCGAGCTTGTACTTGATCACGTATTTGATGGTGGTGGTCATGGAGGCTTATCTCAGTTTCGACGACGAACGACGGATGATCTTGATCTTGTGGGTGAAGGTCGGCTTGCGGGTCACCGAGATCGGCCGCGGGGTCACGGTATCCAGGGTGATGTTCCAGAAACCGGTGCTCGGCACCGTGATCTTCGCCGGGAACTTGTCGAATGCCCCGCCGTGATAAGTGTGCCGGCCGCCATTCTTGAAGCTGCGGAAGTTGGCGTCGTTCATCAGGCGGATATTGCAGCGCTGGGAACATTCGATAACGACGATGTCGTCTTCGTTCAGGTGTTCGCGCTGGTGTACGAATTTCATGCTACGGCTCCGCGAGGGATGTTTCGGCAAACAGGCACGATAACAGAACGAGGGCGGATGAATGTAGGACTCGTCACATTCCTAACGATAAATCTGACATTCCGGGGAGCAAATAGGCCTAATGGCGGTCTTAAGGTTTTTAAAGTTGGGAGCGGGACTCGATGAAATGGTTTGTATCTGCCTTGGCGTTGACGCTGACCGGTTGTGCCAGTGTGGCCGAGCTGGAGCAGAGCCCTGAGACCCTGGCCGTGATTTCCGGCAAGACGCCTGAACAATACCTGACGTGTTTCCAGGAGCGCTTGAAGGACAGTCGGGATCAGTTGCAGGTGACCCGCGAGAAGAATTCGATCCGGGTTATCGTTCCGCAGAAGCTGGCCGATGCGCCGGCGGCGGTGATGGATATCAACGAGCGGGCCAGCGGCAGCAGCATCAAGCTGCATGAACGGCTGAACAACTTCCCGTTGCGGCTTTCCGATGTGAACAACGCGGCGACCCACTGCATCTCTGGTTGACCGCGCTCCGCATAGACACAAAAAGCCCTGTGGGAGCTCCCTGCTCCCACAGGGCTTTTTGTTGTGTGAAGAAATCCTGGGCGGTTAATCGATTCATTCCTCCAGGCGCTCTCTTTTGGTGCATTTCGCCGTTGTAGTGGCGAAAAGATAGTCCTACTATCCATAGGCTTATATTTTTTAAGTCTAAGCATATAACCATAAGAAGGAGCGCCGTGATGCGTCCACTGGATCGAATCCTGATCAGCAGCCTGTTGTTGTTTTCCCTTCCCTCCGCCCAGGCCGCCCCGGGCCAGAAAGTCTTTACCCAGGGCGGTGCCAATCCGGCCGCCATGGCCTGCCTGGGATGCCACGGGCCGGATGGCCTGGGCATGGCCGCTGCCGGTTTTCCCCGTCTTGCCGGCCTGCCCGCCGGCTATCTGAGCAAGCAGCTGCGCGACTTTCGCGACGGAACGCGTAAGAACCCGATCATGGAACCACTGGCCAAGGCCTTGAGTGACGCGGAAATCGCCGCTGTCACCCAGAGCCTGGCCGCCATGCCAGCCCCTGCCGCGCCGGACAACCGCCGCCAGCAGATGGCCGGCAGCCCGGTGCAACAACTGGCCCTGTATGGCGACTGGAGCCGGCAGATTCCTGGTTGCGTGCAGTGCCACGGCCCGGGCGGTGGTGGGGTCGGCGAGCACTTCCCGCCGTTGGCGCATCAGCCCGCCACCTACCTGGTCGCGCAACTCAACGCCTGGCGCGACGGCAGCCGGCACAACGACCCCAACCAGCTGATGGTGGGCGTGGCCAAGGCCATGACCGACGCCGAGGTGAAAGCCATCGCCGACTACTTCGCCGCCGGACAGGAGGTCAAGCCATGAAAGCATTCGTTTTTTCCGCACTGGCTCTCGCGCTGGGTTCGGCTCATGCCGCGCAGGTCGCCATGGAAGACCAGTCGCAACTGAAGGTGCCACCGGCCAGCCAGACGCCGTTCTTCGTTCCGCCGACGCAGGACGAACTGCCGGACAACGCCTTCGGCAAGATGGTCCGCGACGGCTACGCGCTGTTCGTCGACACCAAGCGCATGGCCCCGGGCTACGTCGGCAATGGCATGAAGTGCAGCAACTGCCACCTCGACCAGGGCCGCCTGGCCCACTCCGCGCCGCTGTGGGGCGCGTACCCGATGTATCCGGCCTATCGCAAGAAAAATGACAAGGTGAACACCTACGCCGAGCGCATCCAGGGCTGCTTCCAGTTCAGCATGAACGGCAAGGCGCCTGCGGCTGACAGCCCGGAGATCACCGCGTTGTCGGTGTATTCCTACTGGCTGGCGAGCAAGGCCCAGGTAGGCGTCGAACCTGCGGGGCGAGGGTATCCGGACGTGGCGCAACCCGCGGGTGGCTACGACATCGCCCGCGGCGAGAAGCTGTACAGCGCGCAGTGCGCTATCTGCCACGGTGATAACGGTCAGGGTCAGAAGGTCGGCGACGACTACGTGATGCCGCCGCTGTGGGGCAAGGACTCCTACAACTGGGGCGCGGGCATGCACCGGATCAATACGGCGGCGTCCTTCATCAAGTACAACATGCCCCTGGGCAAGCCCGGCAGCCTGAGCGACCAGCAGGCCTGGGACGTTGCCGCCTTCGTCAACAAGCATGAGCGGCCCCAGGACCCGCGGCTGGTCGAAGGCTCGGTGGAGAAGACCCGCGTCAGGTTCCATGCCAACGATGGCGTCAACCTGTACGGCCAGACCGTCGATGGCGTGCTGATCGGGCAGGGCACGGGCAAGTGAGGGTGACGGCCTGAACGCCCTCGTCAGGATGATGGCAAAGGTGTCGTTTCCTGCCGTGGAAACGGCACCTTCGCGGCGCCTGACGAGTGGTGCAAAGCCAATATTTTCAATGGTTGGGAACTATCGCCCGCTGGTTTTCTCTATGATGGCGTCGGTTGCGTCCTGGCGGGGCATTGTAAGGTGCACGCCGCCTGATTAGACTGCGCCGAAATTCGTACGCACAGCCCTTCGTTAAGGACTTTTATGATCAAGAAATGCTTGTTCCCGGCAGCCGGTTACGGCACTCGCTTCCTGCCAGCAACCAAAGCCATGCCCAAGGAAATGCTGCCGGTGGTCAACAAGCCACTGATCCAGTACGGCGTCGAAGAGGCCCTGGAGGCCGGTCTGACCGAAATCTCCATCGTGACCGGTCGCGGCAAGCGCGCCCTGGAAGACCACTTCGACATCAGCTACGAGCTGGAAACCCAGATCAAGGGCACCGACAAGGAAAAATACCTGGTCGGCATCCGCCGCCTGCTGGACGAGTGCTCCTTCTCCTACACCCGTCAGACCGAGATGAAGGGCCTGGGCCACGCCATCCTCACTGGCCGTCCACTGATCGGTGACGAGCCGTTCGCCGTGGTCCTGGCCGACGACCTGTGCGTCAACCTCGACGACGACGGCGTTCTGACCCAGATGGTCAAGCTGTACAAGCAGTTCCGCTGCTCGATCGTCGCCATCCAGGAAGTCGATCCGCAGGAAACCAACAAGTACGGCGTGATCGCCGGCGAGATGATCCGTGACGACATCTACCGCGTGCACAGCATGGTCGAGAAGCCGAAGCCGGAAGACGCACCGTCCAACCTGGCGATCATCGGCCGCTACATCCTGACCCCGGACATCTTCGACCTGATCGAACAGACCGAGCCAGGCAAGGGTGGCGAGATCCAGATCACCGACGCCCTGATGAAGCAGGCGCAGAACGGTTGCGTCATGGCCTACAAGTTCAAGGGCAAGCGCTTCGACTGCGGTGGCGCCGAAGGCTACATCGAGGCAACCAACTTCTGCTTCGAAAACTTCTACAAGACTGGCAAGGCTTACTGAGTTCTTCCCAGCCCGCTTTACCCAGAACGCCCGGTGCCTTGCACCGGGCGTTCTGCTTTCAGGCCCGCAAGGAGCCCTTTTGTCTATGGGCATCACTGGCGCTATGCTGGCGACCTGCCGAGGAGATTGATATGGCCTACGATTTTGACCTGTTTGTGATTGGCGCCGGTTCCGGCGGTGTGCGTGCCTCGCGATTCGCTGCGGGCTTCGGGGCCAGGGTGGCGGTAGCGGAGAGTCGCTACCTGGGCGGGACCTGCGTCAACGTCGGTTGTGTGCCGAAGAAGCTGCTGGTGTACGGCGCTCATTTCGCCGAAGAGTTCGAGCAAGCCTCGGGCTTCGGCTGGTCGCTGGAGGACGCGCAGTTCGACTGGAGCCAGTTGATCGCCAACAAGAACCGCGAGATCCAGCGCCTCAACGGCATCTACCGCAACCTCCTGGTCAACAGCGGCGTGACCCTGCTGGAAGGCCACGCGAAGATCACCGCGCCCCATGAGGTGGAAGTGGAGGGCAAGCGCTACTCGGCCAGACACATCCTCATCGCCACCGGCGGCTGGCCGCAGGTTCCTGACATCCCGGGGCGCGAGCTGGCGATCAGCTCCAATGAAGCCTTCTTCCTCAAGACCCTGCCCAAGCGCGTGCTGGTGGTGGGCGGTGGCTATATCGCCGTCGAGTTTGCCGGGATCTTCCAGGGCCTGGGCGCCGATACCACCTTGCTCTATCGCGGCGACCTGTTCCTGCGTGGCTTCGACGGTTCGGTGCGTACCCACCTGAAGGAAGAACTGGAAAAGCGCGGTCTCGACCTGCAGTTCAACAGCGATATCGCGCGCATCGACCAACAGGCCGACGGCAGCCTCAAGGCCACTCTCAAGGATGGTCGCGAGCTGGTCACCGACTGCGTGTTCTACGCCACAGGGCGCCGGCCGATGCTGGACAACCTGGGCCTGGAGAACACCGAGGTGCAGCTGGACAAGCGCGGCTTCATCCAGGTCAATGACGAGTTCCAGACCGACGAATCGTCGATCCTCGCCATCGGCGACGTGATCGGCCGCGTGCAACTCACCCCGGTGGCCCTGGCCGAAGGCATGGCGGTGGCGCGGCGCCTGTTCAAGCCGGAGGAATACCGTGCGGTGGACTACCGCAATATCCCGACCGCAGTGTTCAGCCAGCCACCGATCGGCACCGTCGGCCTGACGGAAGAGCAGGCGCTGGAGGCCGGGCATTCGCTGAAGATCTTCGAAAGCCGCTTCCGCCCGATGAAGCTGACCCTCACCGAGGTCCAGGAAAAGACCCTGATGAAGCTGGTGGTGGATGCCGAGACGGACCGCGTGCTGGGCTGCCACATGGTTGGACCGGATGCCGGCGAGATCATCCAGGGCCTGGGCATCGCCCTCAAGGCCGGGGCGACCAAGCAGCAGTTCGACGAGACCATTGGCGTACACCCGACGGCGGCGGAAGAGTTCGTCACCATGAGGACCGTTACCCGCTGAGGCAATATAGGCACGGGTCATGTAGGAGCGGGTTCACCCGCGATGAGGCCGGTGAATTCACCACCGTAATCGCGGGTGAACCCGCTCCTACATGACCTGTGCCAACTGCGAGTTCTTCTATTAGTACTGTCGGTTATAGCCAAAACCAATCACCAACATCATTTTTGCCAATGAGCATTGAGCAACTCTATTGGCTAGGATCTCTCCATCAAGTTTTTACAAACCCTGAAGGAGAGACACCCGATGCCTATCATCAACAGCCAGGTCAAACCGTTCAACGCAACTGCTTACCACAAAGGCGAATTCGTTCAGGTCTCCGAAGCGGACCTGAAAGGCAAATGGTCCGTTGTGTTCTTCTACCCAGCCGACTTCACCTTCGTCTGCCCGACCGAGCTGGGTGACCTGGCTGACAACTACGCCGAGTTCCAGAAGCTGGGCGTGGAAATCTACGGCGTGTCCACCGACACCCACTTCACCCACAAAGCCTGGCACGACACTTCGGACACCATCGGCAAGATCCAGTACCCGCTGATCGGCGACCCGACCCACGTCATCTCGCGCAACTTCGACGTGCTGATCGAAGAAGCCGGTCTGGCCGATCGTGGCACCTTCGTGATCAACCCTGAAGGCCAGATCAAGATCGTCGAACTGAACGACGGTGGTGTCGGCCGTGACGCCAGCGAGCTGCTGCGCAAGGTCAAGGCTGCCCAGTACGTCGCTGCTCACCCGGGCGAAGTCTGCCCGGCCAAGTGGAAAGAAGGCGAGGCCACCCTGGCCCCATCGCTGGACCTGGTCGGCAAGATCTAAGTGATGCACAAGTCGGTGGCGGACTTCCGCACCTAACTGCTGTACCGCCCCGCAAAACGCCCGGGCGCTTTCGCCCGGGCGTTTGTATTTCTACCGTTTGAAAAAGGAATCGCCTGTATGTTGGACGCCACGCTTAAAACTCAGTTGAAAGCCTACCTGGAGCGGGTCACTCAGCCGATCGAGATCGTTGCCTCCCTCGATGACGGCGCGAAGTCCCGCGAACTTCACGATCTGCTGCGCGAGATCGCCAGCCTGTCGAACCTGATCACCCTGCGCGAGGACGGCAGCGACGCCCGCGTCCCGTCGTTCTCGCTCAACCGCCCGGGGGCCGATATCAGCCTGCGTTTCGCCGGCATCCCCATGGGCCACGAATTCACCTCCCTGGTCCTGGCCCTGCTGCAGGTCGGCGGCCATCCGTCCAAGGCCAGCGCCGAGCTGATCGAACAGATCGCCGGGCTGGAAGGTGAATTCAACTTCGAAACCTACTTCTCGCTGTCGTGCCAGAACTGCCCGGACGTGGTCCAGGCGCTGAACCTGATGGCGGTACTCAACCCCAACGTGCGCCACGTCGCCATCGACGGCGCGCTGTTCCAGGGCGAAGTCGAGTCGCGCCAGATCATGGCGGTGCCGAGTGTGTACCTCAATGGCGAAGTGTTCGGCCAGGGCCGCATGGGCCTGGAAGAGATCGTCGCCAAGCTCGACAGCAGCACCGGCGAGCGCCAGGCCGAAAAGCTCAACGCCAAGGACGCCTTCGACGTGCTGGTGATCGGTGGAGGCCCGGCGGGTGCCGCGGCAGCCATCTACGCGGCACGCAAAGGCATCCGTACCGGTGTCGCGGCCGAGCGTTTCGGCGGCCAGGTGCTGGACACCATGGCCATCGAGAACTTCATCTCGGTGCAGGAGACCGAAGGCCCGAAACTGGCCACCGCGCTGGAAGAACACGTCAAGCAGTACGACGTCGACATCATGAACCTGCAACGCGCCGAGGCCCTGCTGCCGACAGCCGCAGGCGGACTGCACGAAGTGCGCATGGCCAGTGGCGCGACGCTGAAAGCCAAGACCGTGATCCTCGCCACCGGTGCGCGCTGGAGGGAAATGAACGTGCCGGGCGAGCAGCAATACCGCTCCCGTGGCGTGGCCTACTGCCCGCACTGTGACGGCCCGCTGTTCAAGGGCAAGCGCGTGGCGGTGATCGGCGGAGGCAACTCCGGCGTGGAAGCGGCCATCGACCTGGCCGGGATCGTCGCCCAGGTGACCCTGATCGAGTTCGACAGCCAGTTGCGTGCCGACGCGGTGCTGCAGCGCAAGCTGCACAGCCTGCCGAACGTGAAGGTCATCACCAGCGCGCTGACCACCGAAGTGCTGGGCGACGGGCAGAAGGTCAATGGCCTGCGCTACAAGGACCGCACCAGTGATGCCGATCACGAACTGGCGCTGGAAGGAATCTTCGTGCAGATCGGTCTGCTGCCGAACACCGACTGGCTCAAAGGCACCGTCGAGCTGACGCCGCGCGGCGAGATCATCGTCGATGCCAAGGGCCAGACCAATGTGCCGGGTGTGTTCGCAGCCGGTGACGTGACCACGGTGCCGTACAAGCAGATCGTGATCGCGGTGGGCGAGGGGGCCAAGGCTTCGCTGGCGGCGTTCGATCACCTGATCCGTACCAGCGCACCGGCGTAAACCACGCGTGCCCTGACTCGGCCAAGCGAGTCAGGGCTTTTCGTGCGTGACTCATCGTGCCCAGGAGTGGTCCGCTCCGTTGGAGATGAATTTGCCAAGTCCGCGGATCTGGCGGTAGGGCCTCTGCAATGCAGCGATGTCCTCAAGGTTCAGATTGGCGTTACTGGAGACCAGACTCCGCTTGTGTGCGGTGAACAGGTCCAGCTTGAGATTGAAGTCGGCGGGTGCCATGCCGCGGTAGTGGTGGTAAAGGGTCGTAGTGAATGCCCTGGGGCCTGCAATCCTGAAAATGTCCTCTTCACCTTCTGCGACACGTGCGACCGCGCCTTCCAGCATCTGCTGGATGACGGGATGTCCTTCCACGGCTGCTATCGGTGAATTGCCGATGAATTCCCCGTAGCCGGCCATGCTGCTTTCGACATTCACGCCCAGGCCTCCGGGAAATTCCAGCGCTCCGAAGGGCTGTTCCTGCCGGTCGTCGATGTCCTTGTAAACGCCCCCTTCATACTTGAGCAGCATCAGCCGCAGCAGGTCGCTGGCTTCTGCATATTTCCTTCTTGCGGTGGCCTTTTCATAGAGGCCGAAGGAGGGATGTTTCCTGGCATCGGACAACCAGCGCGCGGAGCGAACGTCTCGCAGCCTGATTGCGCTTGAGTCGAACTGCTGGCGCATGTCCGCGAGGGCGGCCTCGTGGCCGGTGATGGCACTGTCGAACCATATATGCGTGGCGTAGTCGCTGTTCATTCGTGCGGTGTCATGGGAGAGCGCACTGTTTTTTTCGGAGAGCGGCGCGGTCCCGATCCAGATCATCTGGATGGCTTTCTTGATCGCGCGCATGGGTAGTCGGGCAACTTCCGCGTCGACCAGTTCGTCGAACCGTGCGTTGTTTGCCGAGCCAAGACATGCCGACCTCGCCACCCGGCCGTCGCTGTCGATCAGGGATACCGGATTGTTGCGCACCATTCGATAAAGATTCGGCCCATCGGCGGTGCCGGCCGGATCGCTCGACAACCAACGTCCCGCCCAAGGTTGGTAGTAGCGGTAACCGTAATAGTAAAGGCCGGTAGCATCCCGTTCCTTGCCGGAGTATCTGGCAATCTTCAAATCGGCCGCGCCAGGGGTGGGAGTGCTCCAGAGCGCCCTGCCGCCGTACGGATAGAACTCTTCGCGGCTGACCAGGGCACCTCGATCGTCCAGTTCCAGTTCGTGGCTGCCCACCAGGTTGGTCAGGCTGTAGCGGACTTGATCGTTTTCGATGCCCTCCGGCAGACCCGATTGCCAGTGCATCACGCGTACCTGACCCAGCGTCACGATATGAAGGCATTCCTTCTGTACGCCATCAATTGTGGTCGTGCGTATTTCAAGGTCCGGCAGATAAACCACGGTGCTCTGTACGACGGTGTTGCGGGCGTGAGCACGGCGTATCTTGCGAATGCGCCGGGCGTCGGCTCCGTACTGATACGACTCGATGTCGGAGTCGTTCCCCGGGCGCGTGACGGGGGTGACCTGGCTCAACTCGCCACGGCTGTTCCAGTGCAGCGCCTGGCCAGGCTGCAAGTACCGCTGGTGCCCCTGAGGACTGAACAGCGCATCGACCTGCTCGGGATCGTCCGTCAGGGCGGCGATCACCGCGCGATTGCTGTACTGCGAAACCGTCATGTCGAGCGTAAAGCCGTGGTTGGCGGCAGGAGCGGTGTGACGGATGCGTGTCAGGTTACCGCCCCGGTCGTAACTGTAGCTGCGCTCATAGCGCGTCAAGCTGTCGTCGGTCACAGGTGGCGGGTAGGTGGCCACCCACTCGTTCGTGGCGTTGCCGGCCATCTCACGACCGGTCGAATGGGTCATCTGGTACAGCGTGTCGTATTCGAACGCGCTGTGCGCCGAAACCCTCTGGTTGCGCCAGTAGCGCTCGGGTTGGGCCAAGTCCCTGATGTGGAGGACATTGCCCATGGGGTCATATTCATGGTTCAGGTCTTGCAGAGTGCGAGAGCCTTGGCGGCTGGTCAGGCGAGTCAGGCGCAAGGTCTCGGGTTCATGGCCGTGCTCGGTGGACACGCCATTGGCCAGGTGTTCGGAACGTTTTTCTCCCGAGGCACCGTAGGTGACATTGCTGATGACAGGCTGTTCGTCGGCACCCGCGAGCGTTATCCAGCTGCGAGTCAATTGACCGGTCACATCGTATGCCATGCGCTGACGATGGCCCATGGCGTCGATGATTGCGACCGGATCGCCGGTGCTGTCATGGTCAGTGCGGGTGGTGAACGCGTCGGGCTCCAGCAGCGTTCGCCAGTCGTCTTCGCTAGCACCTTGCCAGTCCACGTTGTCCGTGGCAGTCGCCAGCCGACGCGTCGTAGAACGCAGTTGGCCGCACAGGGCAACACTGTCGATCTGATCCAGCCCGGCAGTATCGTAGTGCCTTACGCAGTGGCCGCAGAGGTTGTGACGCTGTTCTTCCGGCAATTGCCGTGCCCAGACGAAACGTTCGCTGACCGTCGCGGGCTGCTCCGCCAGACCCTCGCGGATGCTGAGCACACGGCCCGGCAAGGAGGCGGGTTCGTACTCCCATTGACGGATTACCTGGCTGTCACTGCCAACCCCTGTGTAAAGCAATGAGGGCCGCCCTGCGGCGTCCATGAGGCTGATGCTCACACCGGCATCGATGCTTCCAGTGAGCGCAATGGCACCGCCCAACGTGTGGATGTGGTGCACACAGGGCGTTTCGCTCAATCGTGGATCGAACAACTTCGCTGGACGTCCTGCGAGGTCGTAGTGCTGGACCGACCTTCGGGTATCCGTCACCTCCGGGTTGTCCGGGTGGCGATGGTAAGACAGGGTGCAGACTTCCAGTCCGCGACCGTCACGCGCGGTAACGGTCGGCGTGTGGGAGAACAATGCACGCATGCTGGTGTCCTGAGGGAGGCCTTCTGTTCCAGTGAAGCGCCTCGCTTCAGGAGTCGCCAGGGCTCGATAGACCGATTTGCACTAACCTGACCTGGCTCCGCCACATGAATCCATGCGCAGATCGTGCCGGGATTGATCAGTGTGCCCCTGCAGCCTTGCTCAGATCACTCTCCTGCCACTCGGTATACACACAGGCATCCGCCACCGCCCAGCGCACCTTCACCTCATCCCCAGGCTTCATCGACATCCCGGCGGCCGACAGGGCCTTCACGGTCATGGCCGTGCCGCCGACGGTGATCACGCTGCAGGTCTGGCTCTCACCGAGGAACAGCACCTCGCCCACCTTGGCGGTGACTTCGTTCCAGCCGGCCGGCAACGGCTCCAGCGCCGCCTGCTCGCGACTCAGCGCCAGGGCCTTCTCCGGACGCACCATCAGCAACGCATCCTGCCCCTTGGCCAGGCCCGGCGTCAGGCGCATCGCCACCGCATGCCCCTCGAAGCTGGCAACCCCATTGCCCTGGGCCTGCACCCGCAGGAAATTCGAGTTGCCGAGGAACGACGCGACAAAGGCATTCGGCGGGTTCTGGTACAGGTCATAGCCGGTGCCGAGGCCGACGATCTTGCCGTGGCTGAAGATCGCGATGCGCTGCGACAGGCGCATGGCTTCTTCCTGGTCGTGGGTCACGTAGACGATGGTGATGCCCAGCCGCCGGTGCAGCTGGCGCAGTTCGTCCTGCAGGTCTTCACGCAGTTTCTTGTCCAGCGCGCCGAGGGGTTCGTCCATCAGCAGGATGCGTGGCTCGTAGACCAGTGCCCGGGCGATCGCCACGCGCTGTTGCTGGCCCCCGGACAATTGCGCCGGGCGCCGATGGGCGAACTTGTCCAGTTGCACCAGCTTGAGCATGGCGTCCACCTGCTTGTCGCGCTCGGCGGCGCTGCGCTTGCGGATGGCCAGGGGGAAGGCGATGTTGTCGCGCACCGACAGGTGCGGGAACAGCGAGTAACGCTGGAACACCATGCCGATGTCGCGCTTGTGCGGCGGCACGTTGACCAGCGACTGGCCGTTGACCAGGATTTCGCCGCTGCTCGGCGTTTCGAAGCCGGCCAGCATCGACAGGGTGGTGCTCTTGCCCGAGCCGCTGGAGCCGAGGAAGGTAAGGAACTCGCCGTCCTGGATCTCCAGGTCGATGTTGTCTACCGCGGCGAAGTCGCCGTAGTGCTTGTTCAGGTTGCGCAGGCTGACGAGGGTCTTGGCCTGGGCGGAATCTTTGATCACTGCACTCATCTTTATTCTCTCCAGGCGCTCAGGCGCTGACTTCGTTGCGCCGGCGCAGAGCGGCGGCGATCACCATGACCAGTACCGACAGGCCGATCAGCAGCGTCGAGGCGACGGCGATCACCGGTGTCAGGTCCTGGCGCAGGGTGGTCCACATTTTCACGGGGAGGGTCTGCAGGTTCGGGCTGGCCATCATCACGCTGAGCACCACTTCATCCCAGGAGACCAGGAAAGCGAACAGGGCGCCGGCGATCATCCCCGGGCGGATCGCCGGGAAGGTCACCTTGAACACCGACTGCAGGCGCGAGGCACCGCAGATCACTGCGGCATCCTCGATCGACTGGTCGAACAGCTTCAGCGAGTTGATGATCGAGATGATGGTGAAGGGCAGGGCGACGATCACGTGGCTGACCACGAAGGAAAACAGCGTGCCGGTCCAGCCCAGCTTGAGGAACAGCGCGTACACCGCCACGGCGATGATCACCAGCGGCACGATCATCGGCAGGGTGAACAGGCCATAGAGCATCTCGCGGCCGGGGAAACGCCCGCGCACCAGGGCGAAGGCGGTGGGCAGGCCCAGGGCCACGGCGCAGACGGTGGTCAGCACCGCCACCTTGAGGCTGGCCAGGGCAGCGTCCATCCACTCGGCGTTGGAGAAGAACTGCGTGTACCACTTCAGGGTCCAGCCCGGCGGCGGGAACACCAGCCACTGCGACGAACCGAACGACAGCAGGACGATGAACACGATCGGCAGCAGCAGGAACAGCGCGATCAGCCCGGTGGTGGCGTAGAGCCCGAAACGCATGCGCCGGCTCATGGCATTGGGAGTCAGGAGCATGGTCGCTTACCTCGCGTTGCCAACCGGGGATTCCGGTTGCAGCTTCAGATAGAAGTAGAACAGCACCAGGGTGATGACGATCAGCAACGCCGCGGCGGCGCTGGCCAGGCCCCAGTTGAGGAACGACTGCACCTGCTGGACGATGAACTCCGGCAGCATCATGTTCTGTGCGCCGCCGAGCAGCGCCGGGGTCACGTAGTAGCCCAGGGACATGACGAAGACCATCAACGCCCCGGAGAACAGGCCCGAGCGGCACAGCGGCAGGAACACCTTGAAGAAGTTGGTCCACGGGCTGGCGCCACAGATCGAGCCGGCCTGCAGGACCATCGGGTCGATGGCCTGCATGGTCGCCTGCAACGGCAGGACGATGAACGGGATCATGATGTAGCTCATGCCGATCACCACGCCGGTGAGGTTGTGCACCATCTCCAGCGGGGCATCGATGATGCCCATGGCCATCAACGCCTTGTTGATTACCCCCGAGGCCTGCAGCAGCACCAGCCAGGAGTAGGTGCGGGCCAGCAGGCTGGTCCACATCGACAGCAGGACGATGTTCAGCAGCCAGCGGCCCCAGCCGCGCGGCACCAGGGTGATCGCCCAGGCCAGGGGAAAGCCGAGCAGCACGCTGATCAGGGTGACCAGGCCGGCCACCGAGAAGGTGTTGAACAGCACCCGGGCGTAGGCCGAATTGGCGAACAGCTGCTCGTAGTTGCCCAGCCCCGGCACCGGTTCCAGCACGCCGCGCAGGAGCAGGCCGATCAGCGGTGCGAAGAAGAACAGGCCGAGGAACAGCAGGGCCGGCAGCAGGTTGCGGCTGCCGCGCCAGCGCTGGCGCAGCGGGGGCGTGGACGACATGGCCGCTCCCTTGGCGCCGGTGCCACCGGCACCGGTCGCGTTGTGCAAGGCGTTGATGGCGACTTTCATTTCACCAGCCACTCATTCCAGCGGGTTGCGATGGCTGGACCGTTCTTCGCCCAGTAGGCGAAGTCCAGGGTGACCTGCTCTTGAGCGTAGGCGGTCGGCAGGTTCGGTGCGAGATCGGCCTTGAGCTGGCTGATGCTGTCGAGGTTGACCGGGGCGTAGGCGGTGAGGTTGGCGAAGTCGGCCTGGCCCTTGGCGCTGCTGGCATTGGCCAGGAACTTCATGGCCGCGTCCTTGTTCTTCGCGCCTTTCGGGATCACGAGGAAATCGGCCATGACCAGGTTCTGCTTCCAGCTCACGCCGACCGGAGCGCCGTCCTGCTGCAGGGCGTAGACGCGGCCGTTCCAGAACTGGCCGAGGGTCGCTTCGCCGGACGCCAGCAGTTGCTGCGACTGGGCGCCGCCGCCCCACCAGACGATGTCCTTCTTGATGGTGTCGAGTTTCTTGAAGGCGCGGTCCAGGTCCAGTGGGTAGAGCTTGTCGGCGGGTACGCCGTCGGCCAGCAGGGCCAGCTCCAGCACGCCGGGGCTTGGCCATTTGTACAAGGCACGCTTGCCGGGGTAGGTCTTGGTGTCGAACAGCGCGCTCCAGTCCTGCGGCTTGTTGCCGCCCAGCTTGCCCTCGTTGAAGCCGAGGACGAAGGAGAAGAAGAACGAGCCGACGCCGTGATCGGAGACGAAGCGCGGGTCGATGCGGTCGCGCTTGATGGTGTTGAAATCCAGGGGTTCCAGCAGGCCTTCGCTGGCGGCACGCAGGGCGAAGTCGGCTTCGACATCGACCACGTCCCACTGCACGTTGCCGCTCTCGACCATGGCCTTGAGCTTGCCGTAGTCGGTCGGGCCGTCCTGGACGACCTTGATGTCGCTGCCCTTGGTGAAGGTATCGGCCCATGCCTGTTTCTGGGCGTCCTGGGTCGTACCGCCCCAGCTGACGAAGTTCAGGCTGTCGGCAGCCTGGGTGGCCTGACAGGCCAGGGTCAGCAGGCTGGCGGACAGCACTGCGGTTACACGTTTGCTCAACAGCATGGTTACGCCCTCGTTGCTTTTGTTATTCGAGGCGGGCTTTCTGTCGCCCGCCAATCAGTTCGGGGAGCAGCTTTTACAAAGTGTGGATGGCCGTTTGTGATTGTAGGTGCCGGCCTGCAGTTTTAAGGTCTACGGGATATCATATTATGGTATTCCAAACTTTTGGCAAGAGGTTGGAGGCTACCGGCTATCACTCGGTGGAATGTTTACAGCCAGAAGCGCGACGCGATCGGTGTAGGCCTTAGCCGAGCATCCCTTCCTCGAACGGAATGCTCTGCACCACCTCCAGGTCATACCCGGTCAGCCCGGCATACTTGAGCGGCGGGCCGAGGTGGCGCAGCTTGCCCACCCCCAGGTCCTGCAGAATCTGTGCCCCGGTCCCCACTTCCGAATAGGTCCGCGACTGCCCGCGCTGGTACGGCCGTGGCGGCTGGGTCAACTGCGGTACCCGTTCCAGCAGGGCCTGGGAGGATTCATGGTTGGCCAGCACCACCACCACGCCGCAGCCTTCGGCCGCGACCTTCTGCAACGCCGCCCACAGCGTCCAGTTGGCCGGTCCGGCGTATTCGGCACCCACCAGGTCGCGCAGCGGATCGATCACATGCACCCGCACCAGGGTCGGCTGCTCGCGGCGGATATCGCCCATGACCATGGCCATGTGCACGCCACCTTCGATGCGGTCTTCGTAGGTCACCAGGCGGAAGGTGCCATGCACCGTCGGCAGCTCCCGTTCGCCGATGCGCTTCACCGTCTGCTCGGTGCTCAGGCGGTAGTGGATCAGGTCGGCGATGGTGCCGATCTTGATGCCATGGCGGGCGGCGAAGATTTCCAGGTCGGGGCGGCGTGCCATGGTGCCGTCGTCGTTGAGCACCTCGACGATCACCGACGCCGGGCTGAAGCCGGCCAGGCGCGCCAGGTCGCAACCGGCCTCGGTGTGCCCGGCACGGGTCAGCACGCCGCCTTCGCGGGCGCGCAGGGGGAAGATATGGCCCGGCTGGACCAGGTCGTCCGCCGTGGCGTTGGCCGCCACGGCGGCAGCCACGGTGCAGGCGCGGTCGGCGGCGGAAATGCCGGTGGTGACCCCACGCGCCGCCTCGATCGACACGGTGAAGGCGGTACTGAAGGCACTGCCGTTGGCCGGCACCATCTGCTCCAGGCCCAGGCGCTGGCAGTGTTCGTCGGTCAGGGTCAGGCAGATCAGGCCACGCGCCTCGCGGGCCATGAAGCTGATGGCGGCGGCGTCGCAACGCTCGGCGGCGATCAGCAGGTCACCTTCGTTCTCACGGTCTTCGTCATCCACCAGCAGGACCATCTTGCCCTGGCGGTAGTCTTCGAGAATCTCTTCGATGCTGTTGAAAGCCATGCTGCGCGCTCACTGTGGTTCGACAAGAATTATGGTATACCATAATACGAATTTACCCAGTTGAGGAGCATGTTCCGATGAAGGCGTACTGGATTGCCCATGTCGATGTGACCGATCCCGAGCAGTACCAGCATTACACCCAGCGCGCCCCGGCGGCGTTCGCCGCGTTCGGCGGCAAGCTGCTGGCCCGTGGCGGGCGCAGCGAGGCGATGGAAGGGCGACCGACGCCGCAGCGCAGCGTGGTCATCGAGTTCGAATCCTATGAACAGGCCGTGGCCTGCTATCGCTCGGCGCAGTATCAGGAAGCCTGCGGCTATCGGCAGGGCGCGGCGAAGGCGGAAGTGATCATCGTCGAAGGCTATGCGCCCTGAACCGAAGCTCGGTCCAGGGCGCACAGAGGGTCATTCCATGCCTGGCAGTTCGTGAGGGCGCAGGTCGAACACCAGCACTTCGGCATCGTCGCCGTTGCGCAGCTCGACGATCTGCTCCTGGCGCAGGCGCACGCCGTCGCCTTCACGCAGTTGCAGGCCATTGAGCACCACGCTGCCGCGGGCCACGTGGACGTAGGCGTTGCGGTTGGCCGGCAGCTTCAGCACGGCGCTTTCGTCACCATCGAACAGACCGGCGTAGACCCGCGCATCCTGGCGGATATGCAGCGAACCGTCGGCGCCGTCGGGCGAGATGATCAGCTTCAGCCGGCCACGTTTTTCCTCGGCGGCGAAATGCGCCTGCTGGTAGCGCGGCTCGGCACCCTGTACCGCCGGGACGATCCAGATCTGCAGGAAGTGCACCGGCTCGTCATGGGAGTGGTTGAATTCGCTGTGGGCCACGCCGCTGCCGGCACTCATCAGTTGCACATCGCCCGGACGGATCACCGAACCGGTGCCGAGGGTGTCCTTGTGTTCCAGCGCGCCTTCCAGGACGTAGGAGAAGATCTCCATGTCGCGGTGCGGGTGCTGACCGAAGCCCTTGCCCTCGCTGACGCGGTCGTCGTTGATCACCAGCAGGTCGGAAAAGCCCTGTTCGGCGGGGTTGCGGTAATGGGCGAAGGAAAAGGTGTGGTAGGACTTCAGCCAGCCATGGTTGGCCAGGCCGCGGTCGGACGCTTTGCGCAGGGTAAGCATGGTGAATCTCCTTGTCTGGTCGGGTTGCGGAAGGCAACCGTCGATGCGATGGGTGTAGATTACTGTTTACCCGTTGGCGCAATAAGTAGATGGGAATGGAATCACTGTCCCGCCTGTGTGGACAATTCGCAGGAACATTCCGATAGCTCTGTGAGAAGGTCATAATGCGTCGCACCTGTACTCTCGACCTGCGGTGACCCCCTTCGATGAAAAGCGTGGCCATGGTGCTGTTCCCCGACTTTCTCCTGCTGGACATGGCGGGACCGCTGGAAGTGTTCTCCATCGCCAATCGCTACCTGCCGCCCGAGGACCATTACCGCTTGACCACCCTGGGTGCGCTGCCCGGCGCGATTCGCGCGTCCAATGGTGTTGCGGTGCAGCCGGACCGGTCGATTGCCGATGACGATGGCGGCTGGGACCTGCTGCTGGTACCCGGTGGCCCTGGCGCCTACAACGAGATCTGCCCGCCGCTGAGCCTGTGGTTGCAGGACGTCGCCCGGCGTGCCCGGCAGTACGGTTCGATCTGCACCGGCTCCTTCATCCTCGGCCATGCCGGCTTGCTCGACGGCTATCGCGTCACCACCCACTGGCACTACACCGAGCGCATGGCCCGGGCCTTTCCCCGCACCCAGGTGGAAACCGACCAGATCTACGTGCGTGATCGCCAGTTGATCACTTCGGGTGGTGTGACCGCAGGCATCGACCTGGCGCTGGCGGTGGTGGCCGAGGACCATGGCAAGAAGGTCGCCCAGGACGTGGCCAAGGTGCTCCTGGTGGTGATGAAGCGCCAGGGTGGGCAGGCGCGTTTCAGTCCGCTGGCGGGGGCGGTGGCCAAGGAAGAGACGCCGATCAGCCGGGTGCAGCAGCATGTCCTGGAGCACCTCGACGAGCCTATCGGGATCGAGCGCATGGCGGCGCTGGCGGCCATGAGCCCGCGGCACTTTTCCCGGGTGTTCAACCGCGAGGTGAACATGACGCCGATGGCCTTCCTGCAGAACGCCCGGATCGACCGGGCGCGGGCGTTGCTGGAAAGTGGCGACCTGCCGCTGAAGACCGTGGCCTATCGCAGCGGCTTTGGCAGTGTGCGCTACATGCGCCAGGTGTTCAGCGAGCGGCTGGGTCTGACGCCGGGGGAGTATCGCGAGCAGTTCAGCTGACGTTATCCCTGCGGTTCGGCGCCCCGGCAAGCGGGTTCCCACAGGTTCGCCACTGTTCTTGAGAACGGCGCAATACCTGTGGGAGCGGGTTCACCCGCGATTGCGTCGGTGATGCCTCCATCGCAATCGCGGGTAAACCCGCTCCCACAAGTCCCCGCTGAATCAATGAGTTATGCGGTGTTCCATGAGAGCGGGCTTGTCGGGACGCCGAACCGCAGCGCTAGCGTCAGAACAGGTTGAACGGATACTCGGTAATCACCCGCACCTCATTGAAGTTCAGCCCCCGGTCGGCACTGCGGAAGCTCGCCTGGCGCACCCGCACCGACAGGTCCTTGGCCTTTCCTGACTGCACCACGTACTTCAACTCGATATCCCGCTCCCAGGCCTTGCCATCATCGGTCTGCGCGGTATGGAAATCGCTGCCGCGCAGGTAGCGGGTCATGAAGCTCAACCCCGGCACACCCACAGCGGCGAAGTCGAAGTCATAGCGCGCCTGCCACGAGCGTTCGTTCTCGTAGTTGAAGTCCGAATATTGCACCGAGTTGGCCAGGAACACCGTGCTGTTGCCGTCCACGCCGTAGGTGTAGTTGCCGTCGCCACTGACCCGCTGGTGGGCGATCATCACGCTGTGCGCCCCTGTACTCAAGGTGGCCGACAGGCTCCAGATGCGGTTGTCCAGTTTGCCGCCGAGCGCGCGGCCCTGGCTGCGGGTGTCGTAGCCGTTGAAGTCGAACTTGGTCAGCCAGTTCGGCGCCAGTTGCCATTGCGCGGTGGCACCGGCGTAGGTCTTGCGCCAGTAGTCGTCGACGTCCGAGTGGTAGGCCCGCGCGCTGAGGTCGCGGTTGATCTGGTAGTTGCCGCCCACCAGGTCGAGAGCCGTCATGCGGCCACTGTCGTGCTCGCTCTGGTCTCGGCTGCGCAGGGCGGTGAAGTGGCCGGCGTGCAGGGTCAGGCCCTCGACTTCCTTGCTGGTCAGCAGCCAGCCCTGGGTGGTTTCCGGCAGCAGGCGGTTGTCGCTGGTGGCCAGCACCGGCAGGTTCATCAACTGGTCGCCGACTTTGAGCACGGTGTTGGAGATCCTCGCCTTGATCGCCGCGCCGCCATAGCCGTAGCTGTCCTTGGCGCCGTCGCTGTCCTCTTCCAGCAGCAGCGTGCCGCCGCCCTTGCGGCCATTACCGGTGTCCAGCTTGACGCCGAGCAGGCCGATGGCATCCACGCCGAAGCCCACCGTCCCTTGGGTAAAGCCGGATTCGAAGACGCCGATGAAGCCTTGCGCCCATTCCTCGGAGTAGTTCTGCGCCGTGCGGTCATCGAGGAAGTTGCGGTTCATGTAGAAGTTGCGCGCCTTAATCGAGAAATGCGCGTCCTCGACGAAGCCGCCAGCGTCCGCCAGGGCGTTGAAGGGAAGGGCGCAGGGAATGGCCAGGGCCAGGAGGGTTTTGCCGTTCATTGTTTTAGGTTTCCAGGCAGGTGCGCGGGTTCGCGCCCGGTGCCGTGAAGGGACCGGACGTTGGCCGCAGGGTTGTGAAAGAAAGTCGGGTGGTACGGCTCAGGAACCGTCGACGGCCTCGCGCCACAGGCGCATGCCGCGATCGATGACGCCACGCTGGAAGGCCAGGCTGTCGGCGTCAGGCTGCTGGGCGACAAGCATGTCCAGCAACGGGTCGACCACTGGTGTGCGCACGTCGCTCAGCGCCTCGATGGTCGCCAGGCCGCAGAACGGCACGTAGGCTTCGGCGTAGCCGCCTTCATGCACCAGCACCAGCTTGCCTTGGCACAGGCGCTCGGCCGCTTCGCGCACCAGCCGGGTCATTTCGCGGTAGCTGTCGCTGTGCAGGAGCATGCGGCCCAGGGGATCGACGCCGTTGGCATCGAAGCCGCAGGCCACCACGATCAGCTCCGGCTCGAAGCGCTCCAGCGCTGGCAGCACCGCGCTGTGCATGGCGTGCAGGTAGGCGTCGTGGCCGCTGCCCGGGGGCAGGGCGATGTTCAGGTTGTAGCCGCGTCCGGCACCGCTGCCGACATCGCGCTCGCCGGTGTAGCCGCGGGGGTAGGCGCGCTGCTGGTGGATCGACAGGGTCAGGGTGTCGGCGCGCTCGTAGTAGATGGCCTGGGTGCCATTACCGTGGTGCACGTCCCAGTCGAGCACCGCCACGCGCTTCGGACCGAACTGTTCGCGCGCGTTTTCCAGGGCGATGGCGATGTTGTTCAGGTAGCAGAACCCCATGGCCTGGTCGGGCAGGGCGTGGTGTCCCGGGGGCCGGCTGAGCACGTAGGCATTGCTGCAATCGCCGCGCAGGACCTGGTCCACCGCGTTGCACACCAGGCCGGCGGACACCCGCGCCACTTGCCAGGTGTCCGGGCCCACCGGGGCGCCGGGATCGAGCAGGCCACCGCCGGTCTCGCAGAGTTGGCGGAAGCGTTCGAGGTAGGCGGCACCGTGCACCTTGAGCATCTGTTGCAGGGATACCGGCGTACCGCTTTGGTGGGTCAGGGCGCGGCCGAGGCCGGAGACCTCCACCAGGTTCTTCAGGCGGCGCTTGGACTCCGGCGACTCGGCGTGGGCCGAGCCGGAGGGCGGTTCGACCCAGCCGCCCACCGGCAGGGTCAGGGCGAACAGGCCGCCGCTGTGCCAGAAGCAGTGTTCGTCGTAGAAAAATCGGGTTCGGGTCATGGTCTTTCCTTGTCGGTGCAGTGGGGCGCTGGATCAGGACGCCAGCGGCGCATGGGGCAGCGGCTGGACGCGGGGACGAACCCGCGCCATCACCAGGGCCGCGGCGAAGGTCAGCGCGGCGAGGATGTACAGGCCGTACTCCAGGTGGCCGCTGGCTTCCTTGACCCAGCCCATCATGAACGGGCTGGCATAGCCGCCCAGGTTGCCCACCGTGGTCATCAGGGCGATGCCGGCGGCGGTGGCGCTGCCGGTCAGCAGGGTGCCGGGAATCGCCCACAGCACGTTGAACGCCGACAGGCAGCCGGCCATGGCGATGCACAGGCTGAACAGGCAGAGCAAGGGCTGGGCGTGCAGGGCGGCGCTGAGCACCAGGCCGAGGCAGGCGGCGAGGATCGACAGCGCGGCATGCCAGCGCCGCTCGCGGGTGCGGTCGGAGTGCTTGCCCACGATCAGCATGCACACCGAGGCTACGGCGAAGGGGATCGCCGAGATCAGGCCGGTCTGCAGCAGCGTCTGCTCGCCGAGGCTGCGGATGATCTGCGGCAGCCAGAACGACACGCCGTAGGTGCCGCAGAGCAGGGCGAAGTTGACGAACACCAGGCACCACAGGCCGCGATGGCGGAAGGCACTGGCGAAGGTGTGGGGGGCGCCGGCCCGTTCGTGGGTCTGGCGCTGGCGTTCGAGGTCGGCGACCACCTTGGCGTTCTGTTGCGGCGTCAGCCAGTGGGCCTTGCCGGGGCGGTCGTCGAGGTAGAAGAACACCACGATGCCGAGGATCACCGCCGGCAGGCCCTCCAGCAGGAACAGCCACTGCCAGCCGGCCAGGCCGCCCATGCCGGCGAAGGTCTGCATGATCCAGCCCGACAGCGGCCCGCCGAGTACCCCGGCGATGCCCACGCCGAGGCTCAGGCAAGCCAGGCCCTGGGACTGGGCGTAGGACGGCAGCCAGTAGGTCAGGTAGAGCACCACTCCGGGGTAGAAGCCGGCTTCGGCCACCCCGAGCAGAAAGCGCAGGATGTAGAACGAGGTGGGGGAGGAGACGAACATCATCGAAGTGGATATCAGGCCCCAGACCACCATGATCCGGGTGATCCACAGCCGCGCGCCGACCTTCTGCAGCATCATGTTGCTGGGGATCTCGAACAGGCAGTAGCCGAGGAAGAACACCCCGGCGCCGAAGCCGAAGGCCATGTCGCTGAGGCCGATGTCGGCGGCCATCTGCAGCTTGGCGAAACCGACGTTGACCCGGTCGAGGAAGGCCACGACATAGAGCACGAAGAGAAACGGAAGGATGCGCCAGGCGATGCGGTTGTACAACGCGCAGTCCTGGTCGGAGGCGAAGGTGCGACGGGAGATCAGGTTCATTGCGTCTCTCTGTTATGGGAATTGTTGTTGGCAGTGAGCAATGTGTTTTGTTCTTTTTGTAGAAACAGTGTTTCTCTGAGTGGTGAGGATATGGACTGGTAAGGAGGGCTGTCAAGGCACTTTCAGGGGTATTTCCGCAGGCTTTTCCTGGCGCGGCCCAGAACCCTGCGGGAGCTGGCTTGCCAGCGATGAGCATGGGTATCTATACAACTTTTGCCGAGTGCAGATCCGGGGCAAAACGGGGACCTGTGGGAGCGGATTTATCCGCGATCGGCGGCGAAGCCGTCGTAAAACCTAAGTCCCGAGTCTGTCTGACACACCGAGAGCACTGGTTTTATGGCCGCTTCGCGTCCAATCGCGGATAAATCCGCTCCCACAGGGTTCTGTGTTGCGGCTGATTGAGATGTGTGGATACCCATGCAGCGATGAGGCCGGTACTGACAAAGAGGTTGTCAGGACTGGCCAAATCGTTGGCAAGCCAGCTCCCACAGGTTTTTCGTGTACTCAGGGAGTCAGCTGCGGCGGGTCAGCGAGCGCGATAGCAACAGCAGCAAGGTGGCGAACAGCACCATGATGGTGGCCGCCGACAACAGCACCGGACTCAATGCCTCCCGCGCCGTGGTGAACATCTCCCGCGGCAAGGTGCGCTGGTCGGGGCCGGCGAGGAACAAGGTCACCACCACCTCGTCCAGCGAGGTGGCGAAGGCGAACAGCCCGCCGGAAATCAGCCCCGGCGAAATCAGTGGCAAGGTCACCTTGCGCAGGGTCATCCAGGGCGTCGCCCCCATGCTCGCCGCCGCCCACAGCAGGCGCTGGTTCAAGCCGCCCAGCGCCGAGCCGACGTTGACGATGACGAAGGGCACCGCCAGCGTCGTGTGGGCCAGGATCAAGCCGAGGTAGCTGCGGGTCAGCCCGGCATTGGAGAACACGAAGTACATGCCCACCCCGACGATCACCGCCGGCACGATCATCGGCGCGATCAGCAGCACCTCGATCACCCGCTTGCCGGGCATCGCCGGATGGCGCAGGCCCAGCGCCGCCAGGCCACCCAGCACCACCGCAAGCACGGTGCTGGCCAGGGCGATGGCGAAGCTGTTGAACAAGGCGCCCAGCCACTGCGGCGAAGCGAAGAAGTCCTCGTACCAGCGCAGGGTGAAGTTGCCCAGGGGCAACGACATGTAGCGGCTGTCGCTGAACGACAGCGGCAGCACCACCAGGATCGGCAGCAGCAGGAAGGCCAGGACCAGCCAGCCACTGAGGGACAGGCCGAGGTTGCCGAACCAGGCGACGCGGCCGCTGTTGGGATTGCGGATCATCGTTGGACTCCTTCCGCGCCACGGCGGGCCAGGTGCGCCTGGATCAGGTAGAGCAGGGTGGTGGCCACCAGCAGCACCAGGCCCAGCGCCGAGGCCAGGCCCCAGTTGAGGGTGCCGGTGGTGAACTGGGCGATGTAGAAGCTGATCATCTGGTCCGCCGGCCCGCCCAGCAGTGCCGGGGTGATGTAGAAGCCTAGGGTGACGATGAACACCATCAGCGCGCCGGCGGCGAGCCCGGGCAGCACCTGCGGCAGGTACACCTGGAAGAACACCCGTAACGGCCGCGCCCCCATGGAATAGGCGGCCTGCACCAGCAGGCGGTTGGCCCCGGCCATGGCCGCCAGCAGCGGGAAGACCATGAACGGCAGCATCACGTGGACCAGGGCGAGGATCACCCCGAAGCGGTTGTAGAGCAGGTGCAGCGGACTGTCGGTCAGCCCCGTGGCCAGCAGCAGGGCGTTGACCATGCCTTCGTCCTGTAGCAGCACCATCCACGCGGTGGTGCGCACCAGGATCGAGGTCCAGAACGGCAGCAGGATCAGCAGCAGCAAGGCGTTGCGCGTACGCGGCGTGCGCCGGTCGAGGAACACGCACAGGGGGAAGGCCAGCAGCACGCAGAACAGGGTGGTGATCGCGGCGATGCTGAAGGTCCGCGCCAGGATCGAGCGGTACAGCCCCGCTTCGTCCTTGGCGACGATGCCGTCCTTGTAGTCATGCTTGACGTCCAGCGCCGATAGCAAGTGATAGCTGCCCACGGGGCCGGCAGCGCGCTTGAAGGTCTGCCAGGTGGCGTTGTCCAGCCAGCGCGGGTCCAATGCCGCGAGGCTGGCCGCGCTGCCGTCGAGGGTGCCGGCTTCGCGCTTGGCGGTGGTCAGCAGGCTGCGCAGGGCCGGCGTTTCATAGGCCAGGCGCCGGGCCAGGCCGGCGAGGTCGCGCGGGCTGGCCTGGCGCAGGTCCTGCACCAGTGGCTTGAACAGTTGCTCGTCCGGTGCCGATACGCCGTCCCAGGCCTTCAGCGCCTGCGCCGTGGCGGGCAGGGCCTGGGGCAGTTCGTTGTCGGCCACGGCGCGCCACAGCAGCGTGCCGATCGGCCCGACGAAGGTCAGCAACAGGAACAGCACCAGCGGCGCCAGCAGGGCATAGGCGCGCCAGAGGGCGGCGCGGTCCTTGCGCGCGACCACCGGCGTGGATGATGGGGTGAGGGCTACAGCGCTCATCTCGATTCCTCGACTGCGATCACTTGGCCGACCAGGCGGTCCATTTGGCGTTCAGTTCGTCGATGCGGTCGACCCAGAACTTGTCGTCGAGCACCAGCACGTTGGCGGCGTTCTGGGGGGCGCTCGGCGAGTCGGCGAGGGCCGCCGGGTCGGTATCGGCGATGCCTTTGACCGAGGTGATGCCGGTGGGCTGCAGGGCCGGCCAGAGTTTCTGGTGCTCGCCTTCGCCCATCACCTTGAGCAGGCCGTAGGCCTTGTCCGCGTTCGGCGAGTTGGCCAGGATCACCCAGCTGTCCATGGTCTGCAGCGACTGGTTCCAGACCAGGCCGAAGGGCTTGTGGTCCTGGCGGATGGCGTTGGTGACCCGGCCGTTATAGGAGGTGGTCATGGCCACTTCGCCAGAAGCGAGCAACTGCATCGGCTGGCCGCCGGCCTTCCAGAACAGCAGTTGCGACTTGATGCTGTCGAGCTTCTTGAACGCGCGGTCGACGCCGCCTGGCAGGTTGAGGGTCTTGTACACGTCGGCCGGCGCCACGCCGTCCGCCATCAGGGCGATTTCCAGGTTGCCCTTGGGGCCCTGGCGCAATGCGCGCTTGCCGGGGAAGGTCTGCGTGTCGAAGAAATCGGCCCAGCCGGTGGGGGCGCGGGAGACCTTGCTGGTGTCGTAGCCGATGACGAAGTTGTACACCGCGTTGCCCACTCCGCATTCGCTCACGGCGCTGGGGATGTAGGCGTCCTTGCCGCCGATGCGGTTGAAATCCAGGGCCATGAACAGACCTTCGCCACAGCCCAGTTGCAAGTCCTCGGCTTCCACCTGGACCAGGTCCCAGCCGCCATCCTGGCCTTCGGCGCGGGTGCGCAGGAGGCCGATGCCGCCTTCCCAGCTGTCATCGACCACCTTGTTGCCGCTGGCCTGGGCGTAGGGTTCGAAGAAGATCTTGCGTTGCACGTCCTGGTAGGCGCCGCCCCAGGAGGCGACGGTCAGGTCGCGGGCCTGGGCCTGGCCGGCGAGCAGGGCAAGGCCGCACAGGGCGAGGGTGAAGCGGCGTACGGAACGGGGTGTGAACATGATGTGACTCCCAGCCTTTGAAATTGGTTTTGGACGGCAGTGGTAGAGCGGTTCATCGAATCGGGCGGTGCTTGTTCTTGTGGTGGTTCAGCGCAGGACCATCGCCAGCTCCGCCGGCACGCCGAGGGCGACGGCTTCGCCTGGGAGCGGCGCCGCACGGCCGAGGCTGCCCGGGTTGTAGGTCATCGACAGTTCGCTGCCGCCGGCCATGCGCAGGCGCAGGCGGCAATGGGCGCCGTGGAAGATGCTGTCGACCACCCGCGCGGCGATCGCCGCATCGTCCGTGCTGGCCAGGCGCAGGTTTTCCGGACGGATCGCCAGCGCCGCGCTGTCGCCGAGCGCCAGGCTGCTATCTGCGCAGCGCGCCTGGTGCAGCGAGCCGTCCTCCTGCAGGCGGATCGTGGCGAAGTCGCCGGTACGGCCGATCAGCGTGCCTTCCAGCAGGTTGGTCTCGCCGAGGAAGTTGGCGACGAAGCGCGTCGCCGGGCGGTTGTACAGGGTCTGCGGCGGGGCGATCTGGGCGATGCGCCCGTCGTTGAACACCGCCACCCGGTCGGACATGGTCATGGCTTCGTCCTGGTCGTGGGTGACGTAGACGAAGGTGATGCCCAGCTGTTTGTGGATCGCCTTCAGCTCCAGCTGCATGTGCTCGCGCAGGGCCTTGTCCAGCGCGCCGAGGGGCTCGTCCATCAGCAGGATGCGCGGGCGATAGACCAGGGCGCGGGCCAGGGCCACGCGCTGTTGCTGGCCGCCGGACAACTGGCCCGGCTGGCGATCCTCGAAGCCTTCCAGGCGCGCCAGGGCCAGGGCCTCGCGCACCCGCTCGCGGCTCTCGGCGGCCGGCACCTTGCGCAGGTTGAGGGGGAAGGCGACGTTCTGCGCCACGCTCATGTGCGGGAACAGCGCGTAGCTCTGGAACACCACGCCCATGTCGCGCTTATAGGCCGGCAGGCGGCTGATGTCGGCGCCGTCCATGAGGATCTGGCCGCGGTCCGGGGCATCGAAGCCGGCGAGCATCATCAGCGTGGTGGTCTTGCCCGAGCCGCTGGGGCCGAGCAGCGACAGGAACTCGCCCTGGCGGATGTCCAGGTGCAGGTTGTCGACTACCCAGGAGCGTTCGTCGTAGGTCTTGCAGACCTGGTCGAAACGCACCAGGACCGGGGCATCGGCGAGCGGATCGGGGCTATCGGGCGCTTGGGTCATGGCGGCCTTGGGCTGGGGGCGGAGGTCACGGGCGATCATGGCCGGATACCTGCCAGCACGTCGTCCAGGGCCTGGGTCAGTGCCTTGAGGATAGTCTGGATCTGTTCGGCATCGACGATCAGTGGCGGTGCCATGACCAGGGTGTCGCCGAGGGCGCGCAGGAGGATACCGTTGCGCTGCAGGGCATTGCTGACCTGCTGGGCGATCTTCGCCTCGGCGGGGAAGGGCGTGCGGCTGTCCTTGTCGGCGACGAACTCCAGCGCCGCCATCAGGCCGATGCCGCGGGCCTCGCCCACCAACGGGTGGTCGGCCAGGGCCTTGACCCCTGCCTGGAAGGCCGGCGCCACGTCGCGGACATGGCCGACGATATCCAGCTCGTCGTAGATCTTCAGGGTTTCCAGGGCCACGGCGGCGGCCACCGGATGCCCGCCATAGGTGTAGCCGTGGCCAAGGCCGCCGAGGGCCTGGCTCTGGTCGGCGATGACCTGGTAGAGGCGGTCGCTGAGCAGCAGCGCGGAAATCGGCTGGAAGGCAGCGGACAGGCCCTTGGCGCAGGTCAGCATGTCCGGCTCGATGCCCATGGCGTCGCAGCCCCAGTAATGGCCGGTGCGACCGAAGCCGCAGATGACCTCGTCGGCGATCATCAGGATGTCGTACTTGCGCAGCACCGCCTGGACCTTGGCGAAGTAACCGGCGGGCGGCAGGATCACGCCGCCGGTGCCCATCACCGGTTCGGCGAAGAAGGCGCCGATGGTGTCCGGGCCGGCATCGAGAATCGCCTGCTCAAGCTCCTCGGCCAGGCGCGTGGCGAAGGCCTCCTCGCTCTCGCCCGGCAGGCCCTGGCGATAGAGGTGGGGGCAGCGTACGTGGATCACGTCGGCCAGCGGCTCGCCCCAGCCTTTATGCATGTTGGGCAGGCCGGTGAGGCTGGCGGCGGCCAGGGTGGTGCCGTGATAGCTGCGCTGGCGGGCGATCAGGCGGGTCTTGCCGGGCTTGCCGATGGCCGTGTGGTAGTAGCGGACGAACTTGATCGCAGTGTCCACCGCCTCCGAGCCGGAGCTCTGGAACACCGCCTTGGTCAGGCCGGCGGGGGCATGTTCGATCAGCATCGCCGCCAGCTCTGCCGCCGGGCCATGGCTGCGGTGGGCGAAGGTCTGCTGGTACGGCAGCTTGAGCAACTGCGCGTAGGCCGCCTCGGCCAGGCGCGGCTGGCTGAAGCCCAGGGTCGCGCACCACAGGCCGGACATGCCCTCGATGTAGCGCTGGCCCTGTTCGTCGAACACATAGATGCCCTCGCCACGCTCCATCAGCAGCGGGCCGACCTCTTCGTGCAGGCGCAGGTTGGTCTGCGGGTGGAGATGGTGAGCGATATCCCGTTGGGCCAGCGCCGAACCACGAGCTGTCATGACTTGATCCTCATTGCGATTTTTGTATGCGTATGCGGTACGTGGTTTCATTTTTACGACCATTCACCGGTGTCGTCAAATGCTTTGTGTTTCTCTGTGAGGAATTATTTTTCGCTGAGAGAACAAGGCTGTTGATTTCAAGGAGACTTGTCGGCGCAAGGCCAGGTAAATCATGGGCTTGCGCGTTCTAGGCGTTTGCAGGGTGCTTGGTAGTGACCGCGCCGGGGCTTGCAGGATTTCTCCAGGATGGGCGATAGTCGCGCCATCGACGCGTTTCGCCTGTGCGAACGCGGTGCCAATTCCCAGCATAAAACCTGCCAGTCCTGCGGCTGGCCCTGAAAGGATCTTCGACATGAGTGGTGATACAGCGACGGGCGGGGTGCGCTCGGTGCAACTGGCGCTGGACGTGCTGGAGCGGGTGGCGGGGGCGGCGGAAGAGATCGGCGTCAGCGAGCTGGCGGTGCAACTGGGCACTACCAAGGGCTCGGTGTTTCGCCATCTCAAGACCCTGGTGGAGCGTGGCTACCTGAGCCAGAACCCGCAGACCTCGCGTTATCGCCTGGGGGTGCAGGCCTATGTGCTGGGGCATGCGGCGGCGGGCGGGCTCGACCTGCTCACCGCGTCGGCCGACGCCCTGCGCGACCTGCGGGACGAGCTGGGCCTGTCGGTGGTGCTCTCGGTGCTGCAGGGCAAGCGCCTGGTGGTGATGGACACCTTGCTGGGCAAGTCAGCCCTGGAAATCGGCGTGCGCACCGGCACCGAACTGCAGTTGCACTGCAATGCCCAGGGCAAGGTGGCGCTGGCCTTTGCCCGGCAACTGAGTGTCGACCAGCTGGGCGAGTTGCCGGCGGTGACGGTCAATAGCGTGACCGACCGCCAGGTGCTCAAGCAGCAGGTCAGTGCGGTCCGCCAGCAGGGCTGGGCCGCTGCCATCGAGGAAGAAACCCTGGGCATTTCGGCGATCGCCGCACCGATCCTGGGCATGAATGCCGAGTTCATCGGTGCGGTGGCGCTGGTGGCGACGGTACAGAACATCGCCCGCGAGGTAGACCCGGCGCAGGTGCATGCGTTGAAGAAGGCGGCGCTGCGGGCGTCGTGGAACCTGGGGTATCGGGACGGTCCTTGACGATTGCTGGTGTGGCAGTTTCTTGCGCGCTGACTAGTATCCAATTGTTACTACAAGACGCCCGCCACTACACCGCCACCCAACGATCAAGGAGGATCCGCCATGAGTCTGCGACTCGGCCCTATCGTGCATTTCCAGGGAGTCCACGCCGGGAAGTACCGCGTTTCCGCGTTGCTGGTCACCGACCTCGGTGATCCGCAGCCAGCGGCCAGGCTGACCAACTGCAAGCTGCTCGATATCGAGAAGATCGCCGCCATTCCCTTCTCGAAACCGACCCGCGATGTCTGGCGAATCCAGGTCGCCGCCACCCAGAAGAAAAACGCCGCGCTGCGCTGCGAGATCGATGTCGGCGATGGCCTGGCGAGCTTTCACGTGCCGGCGGCGGGCGAATCGCCGCGTATCGCCTACGAGTCGTGCAACGGTTTTTCCGCCGAGAAGTACCGCAAGAAAGTCATCGACCGGGCCAACGAGCGCTGGTTCGACATGGGCCAGCGCCACGCCGTCAAGGACAAGGAATTCCACCTGCTGCTGATGGGCGGCGACCAGGTCTACACCGATTCCCTCACCGTGCTGACCGGGCCGATGAAGGACTGGTCGGAGCGCTCGCACAAGGAGCAGGTGACGGCACCCTGGAACAAGAAGCTGGAAGACCAGGTCGACCAGTTCCTCGCCGAACTCTACGTCTCGCGCTGGAGCCAGGACGGGGTGCGGCAGATGCTCCAGGCGATCCCCTACGTGGCGATGTGGGACGACCACGACATCACCGACGGCTGGGGTTCCTACCCGCAGGAACTGCACGAGTGCCCGGTCTACCAGAACCTGTTCAGGCTGGCTTCCGCGTATTACCGCCTGTTCCAGCAACACCTCAAGGCCGGCGAGACCCACCCCTCCGCGCTGCCCATCGATTCTGCCAAGCCGGCGCCGCTGCAGGGTTTCACACTGGCCTACCGGGGGCTTGGCGATCTGGCGATCCTGGTGCCCGACCTGCGCAGCGAACGCCACCCGGACCTCAAGGACAAGAACGGCCGTTTCACCCCTACCCGTATCGCCTCCGAGGCCACCTGGGATTCCATCTTCGCCTGGCTCGATGGCTTGGCCGCCGCCAGGCCCCGGCATCTTCTGCTGTGCTCCAGCCTGCCGGTGGCCTATCTGGACCTGAACGCCGCCGAGGTGGCGCTCAATGCGCTGCCGGGCACCTGGGAACTGGAAGACGACCTGCGCGACCACTGGCGCAGCAAGCCGCACCGCGACGAGCGCCAGCGGCTGATCAAGCGCCTGCTGAATTTCTCCGCCCTCGGCACGCGGGTCACCATCGTCTCGGGGGACGTCCATGTGGCCGCGGCCGCGGTCATCGAATCGACCTTGCCGCAACACGGCAACGGTGCCGGGGTGATCTTCCAGCTGGTCTCGACCGGCATCGTGCACACGCCGCCGCCCGCAGTGGCGGTGTACTTCATGGAGAAGTTCGGCGCAGGCCAGGAAACCATCGAATACGGTGTCAGCGCGCGGATGCTGCCCATCGGCTTCAAGGGGCACTACCTGGTGCCCGAGCGCAACTGGCTGAGCCTGGAGCCGGATTCGAAAGGCCGGATCTGGGCCAACTGGCATGTCGAGGGACACGATCACCTGCTGACCCAGGTGATCGATCCGGTCGTCCTGTAGTGCGATAACGCCCGGAAGGTCTTCGTCTGCAAAAGGTTGAAATAAGAATGATTCGCTATTAAGGTGCCGCCCCGTATCCAGCCGTTCCGGCTACGGGGAGTGCCATGTCGCTACAAGAAGCGGATTCCATCGTTCCTTTCGAAGTGCTCTATGGCACCCATCATGGCTGGCTGAACGGTTGGTTGCGCCGCTCGGTCGGCTGTTCGCAGCAGGCCGCGGACCTGGCCCAGGACACCTTCGTGCGCCTGCTGGTGCGCAGGCAGCCGGTCACCGCCCAGGCCCCCCGGGCCTTGCTCGCCCGCATCGCCCGCGGCCTGGTGATCGATTATTGGCGTCGCGATGCGCTTGAGCGTGCCTACCTTGAAGCCCTGGCGCACTTGCCGGAGGCCAGCCACCCCTCGCCGGAAGTGCGCCACGAAGCCCTGCAGTGCCTGGAGCGCATCGCGCAGATGCTCGAAGGCCTCAAGCCGGCGGTGCGCGAAGCCTTCCTGCTGTATCAGCTGGGCGGCCTGACCCATGCCCAGGTCGCCGCGCAACTGGGGGTTTCCAGCCGCACCGTGGAACGCCACGTGGCCAACGCGCTCCTGCACTGCTACCGCCTGTGCTTCGAGACGCCGGCATGAGCCTGGCCAACGAGCGCGTCCCGGAAGGTATCGTGCGCAGCGCCATCGAGTGGCAGATGCGCCTGCGCGGCAATCCACAGTTGCAGGAACCCTTTCAGGACTGGCTGCGTCGCGATCCGCGCCATCAACTGGCCTGGCAACGCCTGCAGCAGATGGCCGGGATGTTCCAGGCCAGCCAGTTGCCCGACGCCGAACAGAGTATCCCCTTGCTCAAGCGCGCGTCCGCCGACCTGAGTCGCCGGCGCACCCTGAAGATGCTCGGCCTGATCGTCGGCGGTGGCGCATTGACCGCCGTGAGCGTGCCCTCGGCCTGGCATGCCGGTTATGCCACGGCCCTTGGCGAGCGCCGTACCCTCAGCCTGGGCAACGGCACCCAGGTGCTGCTCAACGGTGACAGCGCCGTGGATCTCCAGGGCAGCGAACTGCTCCTGCGCGCTGGCGAGGTGCTGGTGGACGGCCCGCGCTGGCATGCGCGCTGCCGCTACGCCGAATGCAGCGGCAGCGATGCCCGGGTGTCGCTGCGCGAGCGCGACGGTTTCAGCGAGATTCGCGTCGACCGCGGTTCCGTGCTGGTCACTTCGCCGCTCGGCCAGCGGCAGCTGCAGGCCGGCGAGGGCCTGGGCGTGTCGGCGACGGCGATGACCGTGCTGGGCAAGAGTCCTTTCGATCCGTTCGCCTGGAGCCGTGGCTTGCTGGTGGTCAACGACATCCGCCTGGGCGAATTCCTCGCCGAGGCCGGACGCTATCGCCACGGCTGGCTGGGTTGCGACGAGCGCATCGCCAACCTGCGCCTGTCCGGGGTGTTCCGCCTCGACGAGCCGGCCTCGCTGCTGGACAACCTGACCCATCTGCTGCCGGTGAAGGTGGTCGAACGCACGCGCTGGTGGGTGCGCCTGGTCCCGGCATAGACGCCGGGAAAATTTTTTGTCGGACTTCAAGGACTCGTCCGGTTATGGGATATCTCTCCCTCATTGGACGTTGTCATGCACGCTGCCAGACCCCAGCCGTTTCCCTTTCAGCCTCGTTCCTTGACCCGCGCCGTGTGCCTGGCGCTGGCCCTCGCCGCCGTGCCGGCATTCGCCGACTCGGCGGCGCCGGTCGCCCCGGCGGTCGCGGCGGGATCCTTGGCCCAGGCCCTGAGCAGTTTCGCCGAGCGTTCCGGAATCACCCTGTCCTATGCACCTGACGATGTCCGCGGCCTGAGCACCCAGGGCCTGGGGGCCGGCGGCTCGCTGGAGGAAGGCCTGGCGAAACTGCTCAAGGGCAGCGGCCTAGTGGCGCACAAGACCGCTTCCGGCTTCGTCGTCCTGCGCGACAGCGGCGCCGACCTGCAACTGGAACCGACCAGCGTCGACAGCACCGCGCTGCAGAGCGCCTTCGCCCCGGTGGACGGCTATTTCGCCAGCAACGCCAGCGGCGCCACCAAGAGCGACAAGTCGATCCTGGAAACCGCGCAGAGCGTCAGCGTGGTCACCGCCGAGCAGATCAACGACCGCAAGGTCAACAAGGTCGAGGACGCCGTGGCCTACAGCGCCGGGGTGCGGGTCGGCAGCTCGGGCCTTGACCCGCGCTTCGACAACATCCAGGTGCGCGGCTTCGAGACCACCATCGCCGCCGACTTCCTCGACGGCCTGCGCCAGCCCGGCAGCGGTTGGCTGTCGCTGTATTCCACCGAGGCCTACGCGCTGGAACGCATCGAGGTACTGAAGGGCCCGGCCTCGGTGCTGTACGGCCAGATCAGCCCCGGCGGCATGGTCAACCGGGTCAGCAAGCGCCCGAGCCTGCTGGCTAAGAACGAAGTGCAGGTGCAGGCCGGCAGCTATGGCCACGAGCAGGGCCAGTTCGATGTCGGCGGCAAGCTCGACGAGGCCGGTGACGTGCTGTTCCGCACGGTCGGCCTGTACCGCGACTCCGGCTACTCGGTCGACCAGATGGACAACCAGTCACGCCTGCTGGCGCCGTCGCTGAGCTGGCAGATCGACCCGGACACCAGCCTGACCCTGCTGGCCCAGTACCAGGAACGGCAGACCGCGGCCTCGCCGATGATGCTCCAGGAAGGCGACCACCTGACCGACTTCTGGCAGGGCGACGAGTACTACGACAAGCTGCACCAGCGGCAGTGGACCTTCGGCTACGAATTCGAACACCGCTTCAACGACACCTTCAGCGTCCAGCAGAACCTGCGCTATGGCCAGGTCAGCACCACCAACCAGTACCTGCAGCCCACCGCGCTGGTCGACGGGCACACCCTCGAACGCTACGCCGTCGGCCTGTACGAGGACATGAGTTCGCTGACCACCGACACCCGCCTGGTCAGTCGCTTCTCCACCGGCAACCTGCACCACACCGTGGTCAGCGGCATCGACTACGCCTGGCTGGACACCTCGCTGCTGTACGCCTGGGGCGCGGCGCCGAGCATCGACCGCTGGGCACCGGACTACCACCAGCCGGTGGTCAAACCAACCGACCCGCTGGCCGACCAGGACGGCCTGGAACACCGCATGGGTGCCTATGTCCAGGACCAGATCGAACTGGACAACTGGCGCCTGTCCGCCGGCCTGCGCCGCGACTGGGTGCATGTGCGGCGTGACGACAACCTCACCGACATCAACAGCACCACCAGCGATTCCGCCACCACCGGCCAGTTGGGCGTGCTCTACCTGTTCGACAACGGCCTGGCGCCGTACGCCAGCTACGCCACCTCGTTCCTGCCGGTCAGCGGTGTGAACACCAGCGGCCAGCCGTACAAGCCCACCGAGGGCGAGCAGTTCGAGGTCGGCCTGAAGTACCAGCCGCCGGGCAGCCGCACCTTGCTCACCGGGTCGCTGTACCACCTGACCCAGAGCAACGTGCAGACCCGCGACCTGGTCAACCCGCTGAACAACGTGCAGACCGGCGAGCAGGTGTCCCGCGGGCTTGAGCTGGAAGCGGTGTCGGATGTCAGCGACAACCTGCGCCTGACCGCCAGCTACGCCTTCAACGATGCCGAGGTGACCAAGGGCAACAACGGTGACCAGGGCAAGGTACCGAAGAACGTGGCGCGCCACCTGGCCGCGTTGTGGCTGGACTACAAGCTGCCGTTCGGCGTCGGTGTCTCGGGTGGTGCGCGCTACACCGGCAGCACCTACGGCGATGCCGCCAACGAGGTGAAGAACGAGGGCTACACCCTGGTCGATGCCGGCGTGCACTACGACTTCGGCGGCGGCCTCGATGGCGTGCGCCTGGCGCTCAACGCCCGCAACCTGTTCGACAAGCGCTTCATCAACTGCCAGGACGGCTACTGCTACCGCGGCGAGGCGCGCAGCGTGGTCACCAGCCTCAGCTATCGCTGGTAAGGGGAGGGCGAAGCATGCTGCGCAACCTGATGAAAGCCCTCGCTATCCTGCTGTTCAGCACTGCGGCCCAGGCCGATCCGGTGACCCTGGACGGTACCGAGCAATGGACGATGAAGAGCGACGAAGGTCGCGAATACCGGATCATGATCAGCCTGCCGGAGGGCGACGTGCCCTGGACCGGCGGCTACCCGGTGATCTACCTGC
Organism: Pseudomonas ulcerans; assembly: GCF_036324125.1. Taxonomy (NCBI): domain Bacteria; kingdom Pseudomonadati; phylum Pseudomonadota; class Gammaproteobacteria; order Pseudomonadales; family Pseudomonadaceae; genus Pseudomonas; species Pseudomonas ulcerans. The sequence goes on from NZ_JAZDQN010000010.1 coordinate 144,902, forward strand.
TCGACGGCAATGCCTACTTCCCGGCGTTCCACGCCGCCAAGCGCGCCCAGGAGCGCCTGCGCGGGGCGATCCTGGTGGGCATCGGCTACCCGAGCGATACGCCGCTGGACTTCGTCCGTCGCGCCTACGACCTGTCGCCGCCGGCCCCGGCAGAGCGCAACGACCCGCCCCAGGGCGGGCAGGACGTGTTCCTCGACTTCATCGAGAAGCGCCTGATGCCCAGGGTCGACCAGCGCTTCAAGGTCGACCAGGACCAGCGCAGCCTGGTCGGGCATTCGTTTGGCGGGATGTTCGGCATCTACACGCTGTTCACCCGGCCGCAGCTGTTCCAGCACTACGTTGCCATCAGCCCGAGCCTGTGGTGGCAGGACCGCTACCTGCTGGCCCATGAAAAGGCGTTCACGGCCAAGGCGCATGCCGGCAAGCTCGACCTGATCCACCGCAGCCTGAGCCTGATCGCGGGTGATCGCGAGATGCCCCAGGAGATCCAGGACGTGCGCTCCCTGCAACTGCGCCTGGAGAACCTCTCGCAGTACGGCCTGCGCAGCGACTTCCAGATCGAGGCGGGGGAGGATCACGCGGCGATTCCGTTCCGCGTGCCGAACCGGGTGCTGGATGAGCTGATGAGTACGCGGCGCTACTGACGCCTGCGTCTGGCAGCCACATGACGGCCGGATTACAAGTTTGCAGGAATCCCTGGCCGGTCGTCGTCCCACGCTAAGATCCGCGCCCGCGGTGTCGCGGGTCATTGTCGGAGAGCGCGGATGAAGTCTGTCAGCCTGGCGGAGAAGCTGGGACTCAAGGTGGGGCTGCTGAGCGCGATGCTCCTGTTCCTGTTCGCTTGCCTCGGCTACCTGATGCTGGGGCAGGCCCTGGAAAACAGCGCCCGTGAAGACCTCAACGTGAAAATGACTGGCCTGGCCCACAACCTTGCCGCTATCGACAGCGTGGCCGAGATCGATGCTGGGACTCATCATCTGGTGGACCTGGTGCTGGGCCACGACAACCTTCACGTCAGCATTTTCAAGGAACGCGCCGACGAGCCTTTACTTGTCATCGGGTCGTGGTCGATTGGCAGGCAGGTACGCGGCCTGGCGGTCGCCGACCTCGCGCAACGTCACGAATGGCGCGATGACCAGGGGCGTCCCTTGCTCAGTGTCAGTCGTCTGCTGAGCCTGGGGGACGGTAGCCGCGTCGCGGTCTACCTCACCCTCGACCAGTCCGCCAGTGTCGCATTGCTCAAGTCGATGCTCGCCTGGGCGCTGCTGGCGTCGCCGTTCATGCTGGCGATGCTGCTGGGCATCGCCTGGTGGACCGTGCGCCGCGGCTTGCTGCCCTTGAGTCGTTTCCTCGGGGTTGCCTCGCGCATTTCCACCGAGAGCCTGGAACACCGTTTGCCGGTGCAGGGGCTGCCTCGCGAGCTGAAGAGCCTGGCCGAAGGCATCAACATCATGCTGGGCCGTCTCGATGACGGTGTGCGTCAGCTGTCGCAGTTCTCCGACGACCTTGCCCACGAGCTGCGCGCGCCCCTGACCAATCTCACCGGCAAGGTGCAGGTCACGTTGAGCCGCGGACGCAGCGGCGAGGAGTACCGCGAGACCCTGGAGTCATGCGCCGAGGAACTTGAGCGCATGGCGCGGATGGTGGCCGACATGTTGTTCCTGGCCAATGTCAGCAATCCTGCCGCAGGAGTGGCGTTCGAGACCGTGGTCCTGGTGGATGAGGCTCAGAGAGTATGTGACCTGTTCGGCCTGCCCGCCGAGGAAGCAGGCATCGACTTGCACATTTCCGGGAGTGCCGACGGCGTGCGCGGCAATCGGCTGATGATCCAGCGGGCATTGTCCAACCTGTTGTCCAATGCACTGCGTTATTGCCCGGCGGGACGTGCGGTGCTGGTACGGGTGCGCCGGGTGGATTGCCATGTCTGCGTCAGCGTGGGCAATCCCGGGGCCGGCATTGCTGCGGAGCATCGCCAGCATCTGTTCGAACGCTTCTACCGTGCGGATCAGGGGCGTGCGCGCAGCGAGGGTGGCACGGGGCTGGGCCTGGCCATCGTGCAGTCGATCATGGGGCTGCACCGTGGATCGGCGGTGGTCGAGGTCTGCGCCGATGACTTCACCTGGTTCCACCTGCGCTTTCCGGACAATGAGACATTGTGAAGATGTCGATATTGTCATTTGCGCCTCACCTTGGCGTTAGCCACCGCTTCTTAAACTGAGACTCAACAAGGGCCAACTTTCCCCGGGCCCTGGAACAGTCGAGGTGACAGATGAATATCGTGCGAGTGATGGCAGTTGCGGTTGTACTTTCCAGTGTTGTCGGTACGGCACAGGCGGCGGATGGCATGGAACGCATCCAGCAGTTCCAGGCAAAATTCCAGGCCGAACAGGATCGCTTGTGGGGCGATCAGTCCGAGCAGCGAAAAGAGCAAGTGGTGGAGAAGGAAACGGCCACTGACAAGTCTGATGGTTAAGGAACTTGAAGTTTTATCAAGCCAGGCTGATGCCTGGCTTTTTTGTGGGGGTTGGTTTTGTGAGGTATTGACCTTGCCTGTCGCTTGTATGTCGAGCTCATTACAATCCTGCAAGTAAAGATTCATGGGGCCGATGTCGCGTTAGATTCCTCTCGATAATCGAAGAGGATGCTCATGAACATTAAGCCTGAAACTTTTATTTCGCCAGGTGCCACGTCGCGCGAGGGCGCGTTCGATGATCTGGACATAGACGATGCGCTTGCCGCATCGTTTTTTGCCAGTGTGCGCTGTGCCTGTTTCAAACAAGCAGCACGTTCGCTGAATACCCCGGTACTGGACCTGCGCAAGCGTCTGGAGCGCCTGGAGGAACGCCTGGGCGCGCCACTGCTGGTCTACAGGCACAACCGCCTGGTCCCGACTCGAACGGGACAGCGCCTGGCGCACTGGCTGCAGGCGAGCCGTGAGCTGGCCGAGGGCCCGCCGGACGACCTCGGGCGCGGTCTGCTGCGTATTGCCATCTGTGAGCCGCTGCTCAGCGACATCGCCTGCCGTGACCTGGTCGGTTACGTGCGCGAGCGTGCGCAGGCCCGCCTGAGTATTCGCCCGGAATGCGACACAGAGGCTCTGCGCCGGGGCGAGGTAGATATCGGCGTAACCCTGGGCAGCGTCGAAACGGTGGCTGGTTACGGGGCAGAGCGCCTGGGACAACTGGGCTGGTCGCTGTTCATCGCCAGCCGCTATGGCCGCAGCGGCAGATTGCCGGCCAACCGTGACGAACTGATGGATTTCATGCTTGTGGCCAGCGCCGAAGCGCGTCCAGTGGTGGCCGAACTCTTGGCTGGACACCGCGGCGGCAGTACGCGGGTTCGCAGCCATGGCCTGGTTCGCACCATGGTCCTGGGGGGCGCCTGTGTCGGGGTGCTTCCCAGCTACAGCCGCGAACTGGAACGGAACATCCTGGCCCTGCCTGGGTTGATCGATGATACGCGACGCGAAGACATCAACCTGTATTTCAAGTTGGAACGATTGGGCGAACCGCTGTTCGACGAGATGCTGCGATTAATGACCAATAGTTTCGCCGAGCGCTGTTCCTGGCTCGCTTGAATGATAGGGTGCAATAAGTCTTTTATAGGGCTGTCATGGTTCTGTCATTAATTTTTCCGGGCTGGAAAGTTAACCTTCAATGCCCTCATGCTGTGTGGCGCAGATGGCGCAAGTTGTCTGTATTCAACATGTTTTTTCAATTAGCGCCGGCGACGGGGAGTTGGTTGTTGCCGGTGGCCAACATTCAGTATGAGAGGCAAACGATGAAACTGTGCAAACAGCTCCTGGCCGTTGCGGTGGCCGGTGCATTTTCGACGCATGCACTTGCCGGCACGGTTACTACCGATGGCGCGGATATTGTCCTGAAGACCAAGGGCGGCCTGGAACTTGCCACGACCGATAAAGCCTTCAGCTTCAAGCTCGGCGGCAGGGTCCAGGCGGACTATGGCCGGTTCGATGGTGTATTTACCCGCAATGGTGATACGGCGGATGCCGCGTATTTTCGCCGTGCCTATATCGAGTTTGGCGGGACGCTGTACCGTGATTGGAAATACCAGGTCAACTACGACCTGTCTCGCAATACCGGCAACGACAGCACCGGTTATTTCGACGAAGCCAGCCTGACCTATACCGGCTTCGATCCGCTGCAACTGAAGTTCGGGCGGTTCTATACCGACTTCGGCCTGGAGAAAGCCACCAGCTCCAAATGGATCACCGGCCTGGAGCGCAACCTGTCCTATGACCTTGCCGAGTGGGTCAACGACAACGCCGGCATGGGGGTGCAGGCGGGTGCCAGGGTGGCGGAGATGGCCTGGCTGTCCGCCAGTCTCTTCAGTGAGAACAATGGCGACACCGATGGTGACAGCGTCAAGCGCTACAACCTGCGTGGCGTATTCGCGCCACTGCACAGCGATGGCAACGTCCTCCATCTGGGGGCGCAGTACGCCTATCGCGACCTCAAGGACAGCGCCGTGGACACCCGCATCCGCTCCCGCCTGGGCGTGCGCGGTGTCGATACCAATGGCGGCAGCGATGCCGGCGACAACGGCAACCGCCTGCTGTTTGGCGGTGCCGCTGCGCAGGACGGCCTGTGGGGCGACGACGCGGTGTGGGGTGTTGAAGGCGCCTGGGCCAACGGCCCGGTCTCACTGCAGGGTGAGTACCTGCGACGTACGCTGGAGGCCGATCGCGCGCTCAATGACGTCAAGGCCAGCGGCTACTATGCGCAACTGGCCTGGACCCTCACCGGCGAGCCGCGCATCTACAAGCTCGACGGCGCGAAGTTCGACAGCATCAAGCCCAAGGACAAGGCGCTGGGCGCCTGGGAAGTGTTCTACCGCTTCGACAGCATCAAGGTCCAGGACGACAACCTGGTCACGGCGCTGAACCCCGACAACGAGCGCAAGGCGAAGAGCCATACCATCGGCGTCAACTGGTACCTCAACGAGGCGCTGAAGGTGAGTGCCGACTACATTGCGACCAGTACCGACAATACTGGCAACGCCGTCGGGGATGACAGCGGCAAGGCCATTGTTTCACGGGTTCAGTACGTGTTCTGACCGGCTGCAACCCAAGAAAAAACCGGGACTGCCTTGCCGTCCCGGTTTTTTCTTGCCGCTCAGTTGTTGTTCGTGCACTGCGCATGCAGTCGATAACGCACGGTGCGCAGGGTGCCGGCCGAGTCCTCGTAGGTCATCAGGCGCGGGTAGATCTCGCAATTGCGAGGATCCCTGGATTGGCGGACATACCGGGCCACGTCGATCTTCATTCCATAGCGGAAATCCTCGATCTCGGGCATTGGCTTGCCGTTGCGCTCGGCATAGGCGGCCACGGCGCGCTGGTGTTCCTCCAGCAACTGCTTTTCGCGAAGATCCGGGGTATTGGCCAACGCCAGACTGGAGAACAGGGCAAGGGCGGTGACGACGATGGACTTCTTCATGAAGTGGTTTTCCTTCAATGGGTTTGAAGGTCACCTTAACCAGTGCCGCCCAACGCAGGGGTGACGGCAGACTTACAATTCTGCAAGCCACATGCAGTGGCGCAAGCAATAGAAAACCCGCGCCTTGCAGCGCGGGTTCGTTTGTCCGCCGTCGCCGGTCAGGCCGGTTCCGGCGGGTCTTCATCCTTGCGATGCGCCCACTGATACAACGCCGGCAACACCAGCAAGGTCAGCGCCGTGGACGAGAGAATCCCGCCGATCACCACCGTCGCCAGCGGCCGCTGCACTTCGGCCCCGGTGCCTGTCGCCAGCGCCATCGGAATGAAGCCCAGCGACGCCACCAGTGCCGTCATCAACACCGGCCGCAGGCGGGTCAGGGCGCCCTCGGTCACCGCGCTGGACAGGCTCGCGCCTTCCTCGCGCAGGTTGCGGATGAAGGAAATCATCACCAAGCCGTTGAGCACTGCCACCCCCGACAGGGCAATGAAGCCCACCCCGGCCGAGATCGACAGCGGAATATCCCGCAGCCACAGGGCCAGCACGCCACCGGTCAGGGCGAAGGGAATCCCGGTGAACACCAGCAGGCCGTCCTTGAGGTTGTTGAACATCAGGAACAGCAGGGTCATCACCAGCAGCAGCGCCACCGGCACTACCACTTGCAGGCGCTTGGTCGCCGATTGCAATTGCTCGAACTGGCCGCCCCAGGTGGTCCAGTAGCCCGCCGGCACCTGCACGTCACGCTCCAGCGTGGTACTGGCGTCCTCGACGAAGGAGCCAAGGTCGCGACCGCGCACGTTGGCGCTGACCACCACCAGGCGCTTGCCGTTCTCGCGGCTGATCTGGTTCGGGCCCAGTTGCAGGTCGAGGCTGGCCACCTGCGACAGCGGGATGAAGCCGATGCGTTCGGCACCCAGCGCGGCATTGGCCGGCACCGGGATCAGCAGCTCGGAGAGGCCCGCCACATCGGTGCGCAGGGTCTCGGACAGGCGCACCACCATGTCGAAGCGGCGGTCGCCCTCGTACAGGATGCCGGCCTGGCGTCCGCCCACGGCGATGGCCACGGCGTCCTGCACCTCGCCGATGTTCAGGCCGTAGCGCGCAGCCTTTTCCCGGTCGATATTGATGGTCAGCACCGGCAGGCCGGTGGTCTGTTCCACCTTCACCTCCGAGGCACCCGGCACGCCCTGCAGCGCCGTGGCGATCTTCGCCGCAGTGCGGTTGAGGGTGTCCATGTCGTCGCCGAACACCTTGACCGCGACATCGCTGCGCACCCCGGAAATCAGCTCGTTGAAGCGCAGCTGGATCGGCTGCGACAGCTCGTAGTTGCTCCCCGGCACGCTGGCGGCGGCCTGCTGCACGGCGGCGATGATCGCCTCGCGGGACTTGCCGGGATCGCGCCACTGTTCCCTGGGCTTGAGCATCACGTAAGCGTCGGAAATGTTCGGCGGCATCGGGTCGGCGGCGATTTCGGCGGTACCGGTGCGGGCGAACACCCGTTGCACTTCCGGTACCTGTTGCATCACCGCTTTCTCCAGGCGCTGTTGCATGTCCACCGACTGGCTCAGGCTGGTACCGGGCACGCGCAGGGCCTGCAAGGCCAGGTCGCCCTCACTGAGGCTGGGGATGAATTCGCTGCCCATGCGGCTGGCCAGCGCGCCGCTCAGCAGCACCGCGACCACTGCAGCGGCGAATGCCGCGTTACGGTGTTCCAGCACCCAGCGCAGCACCGGGGCATAGCCCAGGCGCGCCTTGCGCATCACCACGCCTTCCTCTTCCTTGACCTTGCCGGTGACGAACATGGCGATGGCCGCCGGGACGAAGGTGACCGACAGCAGCATGGCGCCGAGCAGGGCGATGACCACGGTGAAGGCCATGGGGTGGAACATCTTTCCCTCGACCCCGGTGAGGGCGAAGATCGGCAGGTACACCACCATGATGATCAGCTGGCCGAAGATCAGCGGCCGGCGCGCCTCGCGGGCGGCGGCGAAGACTTCCTGGAAGCGCTCGACGCGGGTCAGCATGCGCCCGTGCCTGTGCTGGGCATGCGCCAGCCGGCGAATGGCGTTCTCGACGATCACCACCGCGCCGTCGACGATGATGCCGAAGTCCAGGGCGCCGAGGCTCATCAGGTTGGCACTGACCTTGTTGTTGAACATGCCGGTGAAGGTGAACAGCATCGACAGCGGAATCACCATGGCGGTGATCAGCGCGGCGCGGATATTGCCGAGGAACAGGAAGAGAATGGCGATCACCAGGATCGCGCCTTCGACCAGGTTCTTCTTCACCGTGGCGATGGCCTTTTCCACCAGGTGGGTACGGTCGTAGACCGTGACCGCGACCACGCCTTCCGGCAGGGTGCGGTTGATCTCTTCCAGCCTGGCCGCCACCGCTTGCGAGACGCTACGGCTGTTCTCGCCGATAAGCATGAACACCGTGCCCAGCACCACTTCCCGGCCATTCTCGGTGGCCGCGCCGGAGCGCAGTTCCTGGCCGATGCCGACCTCGGCGACATTGCTCACCCGGATCGGCGTGCCGTCGACGCTGGAGATGACGATGTTGGCGATGTCCTCGACGCTGCCGACCTGGCCCGGTGCACGGATCAGCAACTGCTCGCCGCTGCGTTCGATGAAGCCGGCGCCGACGTTGGCGTTGTTGCTCTGCAGCGCGGCGACCAGGTCGTTGAGGGTCAGCCTGTACGCAGCCAGGCGCTTTGGATCTGGGGCGATCTGGTACTGCTTGGCATGCCCGCCGATGGTGTTGATCTCGGCCACCCCCGGTACGTTGCGCAGTTGCGGCTTGATGATCCAGTCCTGGATCTCGCGCAGGTCGGTGGGCGTGTACGGCGTGCCATCGGCCTTGCGTGCACCGTCCTCGGTCTCGACGGTCCACAGGAAGATCTCGCCGAGGCCGGTGGATACCGGGCCCATCACCGCCTCGACGCCTTCGGGCAGTTGTTCCCGGGCCACCTGCAGACGCTCGTTGACCTGCTGGCGGGCGAAGAAGATATCGGTGCCGTCGGCGAAGATCACCGTGACCTGGGACAGCCCCGAGCGCGACAGCGAGCGGGTCTGCTGCAGACCGGGCAGGCCGGCCATGGCGGTTTCCACCGGGAAGGTGATGCGTTGCTCGGTTTCCAGCGGCGAGTAACCGGGGGCGGCGGCGTTGATCTGTACCTGGACGTTGGTGATGTCCGGCACCGCGTCGATCGGCAGCTTCTGGTAGCTGTAGATCCCGATGCCGGCCATCAGCAGCACGGCGATCATCACCACGATGCGCTGCTCGATGGCGAAGCGAATCAGACGTTCAAACATGCGAAGTCATCCTGTGCAAACGCATCAATGGCTGTGCTCGGCGGACGCCTTGCCCAGCTCGGACTTGAGGGTGAAGCTGCCGCGGGTGGCGACCTGGTCGCCGACCGCAAGGCCGTCGAGGATTTCCACGTGGTTGCCGTCGCGCCGGCCCAGGGTCACCGGGCGGGTGTCGAAGCCGTCGGCGTTGCGCACGAACACCGATGGGCGCTCTTCCACGGTCTGCACCGCCTCGAAGGGCACGGTGACCGCCGCTGGCGCCGTGCGGCTGGTGACCGCGACGCTGACGAACAGCCCCGGGCGCCAGGCGCCGTCCGGGTTGGTCAGGGTGACGCGGACGGTGGCGGCGCGGTTCTGCTCGCCCAGCAGGCTGCCGACGTAGCCGATGGTGCCGTCGACCTCAGTGTTCAGGTCTGGCGATGACACCCGCACCGGGCGACCGCTGGCGACCTTGTCGAGGTCGCGGGGCGGGACGGCGAAGGTGGCCCAGACCCGCGACAGGTCGGAGAGGGTGAAGGCGTTGCTGGCCTCGCTGACCACCTCGCCGAGGGCCAGGTGCTTTTCCACCACCACGGCGTCGAACGGCGCGCGCAGCTCGTAGCGGTTGCCGCCGGCGGCGGTGACCGAGGCGCCGAGGGCGGCGACCTTCTGCCGGGCATTGCTCAGGCCGATCTCGGCCTCCTGCAGCGCCTGGCGGGCCAGCAGGTAGTCCTGTTCGGCGGAGATCCTTTCCTGCCACAGCTGCTTCTCGCGTTCGAAGGTCACCCGCGCCAGTTCGAGTCGGCGCTGGGCGGCCTGCTGCTCGCTGCGCAGGTCGGAGATCTGCTGGCTGGCGATCACCGCCAGCAACTGACCCTTCTTCACCGTCTCGCCGAGATTGGCTTGGACGCTTTCGACCACGCCGGGCACCCGTGGCACGACGTGGGCGGTACGGTCCTCGTCGAAGCGGATTTCCCCGGGGAAGCTGACCACGCTGCCCAGCTCGCGCGGGGCGGCAGCCTGCAACTCGATGCCGGCGCTGCTGATCTGCTGTTCGTTGAGGACCAGCTTGCCTTCTTCGGCATGGCCGCTTTCTTCATCGGCGTGGCCTTCTTCTCCATGGCCTTCATCGCCATGTTCATCCTTGGCCGCCGTGCTGGCGGCCTTGCCATGGCCGTGGCCATCGTCGGCGCCATGGCCGGCATCGCTGCCATTCCAGGCGGCACCGGCAAAGCCGAGGGCCGCCAGCGCGGCTACGGCGAGGGCGATCTTGCGTGTGTTGTCCATTGTTGCTCCAGAGCGAGGTTCGGTCGGGTTCAAGGGGTGGCAGTGAGGGCGTCGAGGTCGCCGAAGACGCGTTCCACGCGGGCCCGGGCGTCGCTGGCGGTGGCCAGGGAGGCGAGGTATTGCTCGCGGGCGGCGATCAGGGTGCGCTGGGCGTCGAGCACTTCGATGAAGCCGAACTTGCCGCGCTCGAAACCACGGGTGGCGGTGTCCACGGCCTGGCGGGCGGCGGGCAGGATGGTGCTGTCGTAGGAGGCCACTTCCTGCATGGCCGTGCTCCATTGGTTGAGCGCGGTGCGGGTTTCGCTGCGCAGGCGCAGTTCCACGGCGTTGCGCAGGTCACGGGCCTGGTCGGCGCGGCGCGCAGCAGCGAGGACATTGCCCTGGTTGCGGTCGAACAGCGGCAGCGGCAGGGACACGCCGACCACATTGACCCGCTCGCGTTCGAGGCGGTCGTACTGGCTGCCGACACTAACGGTGAGGTCGGGGATGCGCTGGGCTCTTTCCGATCCCAGCGCGGCGTCGTTCTGGTCGATGCGGGCCATGGCCTGGCGCAGCTCGGCGGTCTGCTCCAGGCGGCCCAGCAGCAGGTCGTCGGCAGGCGGCAGGCCGGGTGACAGCGACGCTGCGTCGAGACGATCGACACTGTCGACGGCGCTGCCGGTGACCTGGGCCAGCTGCCGGTAGGCGTTGCTCTTTTCGCTCTGCGCCCGGCTCAGTTGCAGGCGTGCTTCGGCCAGTTGCACCTGGGCCCGGGTGGCTTCCACCGGTGACGAGGTGCCCGCCCGTACACGGCTCTCGACCACCTGCAGGCCGCGCTCGGTCAGGTCGAGGGACTGCTGCGCCAGCTCCACGCCGGTCTGCGCGCGCAGGGCACTGTAGAAGGCCTGGACCACGTCGGCGCGCAAGGTATTGAGCTGCTGTTCCAGGGTCATCTGCGCCAGGCTCTGGCCAACCCGCGCCACCTCGATCCGCGCGCCACGCTTGCCACCCAGTTCCAGCGGCTGGCTGAGGGTCACGGTGGTGGTGCTGGTGTCGCGCCGGGTGTCCTCGACCTCCCAGGACAGCTCCGGGTTGGGGATCAGCCCGGCCTGGCGCCGGGCACCGTCGGCGATGCCGATTTCCTGGCGGGCGGCGGACATTTCCGGGTTGCGCTCCATGGCCGTGGCGATGGCCTGGGGCAGGCTGAGGCTGTCGGCCAGGGTCAGCGGCGATGCCAGCACCACGCAGAGCGTGGCGATGCTTCGCGCAAAGGAGGGAAAGGCGGGGAGTCGGAGCACGGGCGGGTCCTCATGGGCGCCAGGCCTGACGAGAACGCCGAACGTGCCGCCAGGCCCTGATGGAAAGAGTCGTGGCACTCTAATTAGAGGCAGCTATCAGCGCGGTGGCGGCAAAATTACAATTCTGTAATCCACTGGAAGTTGCAGATAACAGCAGCATGACGAAATTGTAATTATCCCATCACCCTGTCGTTATCCACGGTTTGCAACTATCGCAGCGGCGCTTTCATCTGGCGCCCCGCAGCCAGAACAATCTTCCTATATCGCTTGCCGGGCACTTCATAATAAAAACTGCCGTCCCCCGAAGGAGCATTGCATGAGTTACACGTTTCCACGTTATCTGGTGGCGCTCTGTGCGTTATCCGCAAGTTACGCCGCCAATGCCGAAGAACCGGCCGAAGGTTTTATCGAGGGCAGCAACCTGACCGTGCTGAACCGCAACTTCTATTTCAACCGGGACAATCGCGACGGTCCCGCACCGACCTATGGCAAGGTCGGGGACAATGGTTATTCCGAAGCCTGGGCCCACGGCATCATCGGCAAGTTCTCCTCGGGCTTCACCCAGGGCACTGTCGGTTTCGGCGTCGATGCCTTCGCCATGATCGGCCTGAAACTCGACACCGGTGACGGTCGCAATGGTGGCCGCAGTTCCTTCGACGTGCTGCCGGTGAACCGCGATGGCGAGGCCCGCGATGAGTACACCAAGCTGGGGGGCGCCGCGAAAGTGCGCTTCCTCGACACCGTGGTGCGGGTCGGCGACGTGTTCCCGGCCACGCCGGTGGTGGCGGCGGGGGACTCGCGCCTGCTGCCGGAAAGCTTCCGTGGCGTGACCGCGGAGAACACCAGCTTCGAGGGCCTGACCCTGCAGGCCGGACGCCTGCATTCGATGAGCCAGCCAGTGTCCAGCAACCTGCGCGATGGCTTCGCGACCTTCTATGCCGGCGCGGTCGATTCGCCTTGGGTCGCCTATGGCGGCGGCGACTACGCCGTCTCCGATCACCTGAGCGTCAGCCTCTACGGCAGCCGCCTGAAGGACGCCTGGAACCAGTACTACGCCGGTGCCAGCTTCACTTACCCGCTGGCCGCCGATCTCGACCTGATCACCGGCTTCAACGCCTACCGTGCCGTCGACGAGGGCAGGCAACTGCTCGGCGAGTTCGACAACACCATCTGGAGCGGCAAGCTCGGCGTGCGTTTCGGCGCCCATACCCTGGCCCTGACCCATCAGCGCAACAATGGCGACGATGACTTCGACTACCTGCGCCAGTCCGACTCGATCTTCCTCGACAACTCGATCCAGTACAGCGACTTCAACTCGCCGAAGGAGCGCTCGTGGATGCTGCGCTACGACCTGAACATGGCCAGCTACGGGATTCCCGGCCTGTCGTTCATGACCCGCTACGGCAAGGGCAGCGACGCCGACTATTCAAACGCCAACGCCGTGTACATGCGCCGTGACGCCAATGGCGATCCGCTCACCGACCAGAAACGCTGGGAACGCGATATCGAGGTCAAGTACGTGGTGCAGACCGGTGCGGCCAAGGACCTGTCCTTCCGCATCCGCCAGGCCAATACCCGCGCGACGGCCTTCGAGTCGGACCTGGACGAATTTCGCCTGATCGTCGAATACCCGCTGTCGGTACTGTAAGCGGTATTTCGACAGGCCCCCCATTCACCTTTGGCTCCACAACTCCTTTGGTTGAAGGTGGATTATTTTGCGCCCCGTCGGGGCGCTTTTTTTATCTGTCGTTTTTATATGTCGCGTACATGACGAGGCTATTACAAAGCTGTCATTCGCAACTACTGGCAACGCTGTTGGACTATTATCCGGTGGTTATCGACAAGTGCCGAAGAGATAGTGAAACATGCGCGTCCTGGTTATCGAGGATGAAATAAAGACTGCCGACTATATTCGCCAGGGACTGTCTGAAAGTGGTTTCGTCGTCGATTGCATCCATAATGGCGCGGAGGGCCTGTTCATTGCCCGGCAGCAGGACTACGACCTGATCATCCTCGACGTGAACCTGCCACAACTGGATGGCTGGCAGGTGCTCGATGCCTTGCGCCGTGACCACTGCATGGCGCGGATCATGCTGCTTACCGCCCGCAGTCGCCTGGCGGACAAGGTGCGCGGGCTGGAGGGCGGTGCGGACGACTACCTGAGCAAGCCTTTCCAGTTTCCCGAGCTCCTGGCCAGGGTCCGGGCATTGCTGCGTCGCAGCGACCAGGCGCAGGCGGTGGAGCTCATCCGGGTTGCCGACCTGGAGCTGGACCAGGGCCGCCACCGGGCGTTTCGCGCCGGCAGGCGCATCGACCTGACCACCAAGGAGTTCGCCTTGCTGCACTACCTGATGCGCAACAGCGGCGTGGTCTTGAGCCGGACGCAGATCATTTCCCAGGTCTGGGACATGAATTTCGATTGCGACACCAATGTGGTGGAGGTCTCGGTGCGACGCCTGCGCGCCAAGATCGACGATCCCTTCGACAACCGCCTGATCCATACCCTGCGCGGAGTGGGGTATGTCCTGGAGGAGCGCTGAAGGTGTTCAGTCCCGCGCCAGGCGCCTGAACACCAGGCCTGCCGCCAGGCACATCGAACTCACCAGCAGCAACGTCAACTGGATGTCACCGGCCTCGGGCTGCGCATGTCCGCGCAGCCCCTGGACCAGGCCGAGGATCATCGCCGCCAGGCACACCGCCAGGCTCAGGCTGAGCTGCACGCTGGTGGCCGACAGGGTCGCGGCGTTGGCCGAGTGTTCGGCCGGGATGTCGGCATAGGTCAGCACGCCCACGGCCGTCATCTGCAGCGAGCGCGACAGCCCGCCGATGAACAGCAGCGTCATCACCAGCAGCGGTGCGGTGTCGGCGCTGAACAGTGCGCATACCGCGATGGAGAAGGCGCCCAGCAGGCTGTTCCAGACCAGCAGGTCGCGACAGCCGAAACGTCGCGCCAGGGGCACCGAAATGAACTTGATCAGCAGGGCACCTGCGCCGCTGGCGAAGGTCAGCAGGCCCGCCTGCAGCGCGCTCATGCCGTAGCCGAGCTGGAACAGCAAAACCAGCAGGAACGGCAGCGCGGCACTGCCCAGGCGGAACAGCGTGCCGCCGCAGAGCACCACGGCAAAACCGCGGATGCGCAGCAGCGAAAGGTCCAGCAGCGGCGCGCGGGCGCGTCGGGCATGACGCAGGTAAAGCACGGCGAACAGCACGCCGCTCGCCAGCAGCAGGCACGACCATTGCCAGCGCAGCGAGCCGTGCCCGAGGCTTTCGAACGCCAGGACCAGGCAGGCCAGCGCCGGGCTGCCGAGGAGAAAGCCGCGCAGGTCCAGGGGCCGGCCGCGTTGCCCCGGATAGTCCGGGACATGGCGCAGCACCAGGGTGATCCCCAGCAGGCCGATGGGCAGGTTGAGCAGGAAGATCCAGTGCCACGACAGCCAGGTCACCAGCAGGCCGCCCAGCGGCGGACCGAACACCGGCCCGAGCAGCGCCGGCATGGTCAGGTAGGCCATGGCCTTGAGCAGATCCTCCTTGCTTGACCAGCGCAGCAGGATCACCTGTCCCACCGGCACCATCAACGCCCCGGCCATGCCCTGGCAGAAGCGCGCCGCCACCAGTTGCCAGAGGCTTGCGGACAGCGCGCAGGCCAGCGAGCTGAGGGCGAACAGGCCGATGGCGGCTATGAACACCCGGCGTGGGCCCAGCCGCTCGGCCAGCCAGCCGCTCAAGGGAATGAACATCGCCACCGCCAGCAGGTAGATCGTCACCACCAGGTTCATGCGCAAGCCGGGCTCGCCGAAGTCGGTTGCCAGTTGCGGCAGGGCGGTGAGCACGGCGGTGGAGTCGAGCAGTTCCATGAACAGCGCGCAGCCGACGATCATAGGGACCTTGCGCTGGAACAGCGGTGCAAGGGAGGTAGATTCGGGCATGGCGCAAGCTTCGACACAGGAAAGGAGCCCGGCACGGTAACGGGCGCAGAGGGCTTTGTGAAATATCGGTTGGTGCTTTGTTAATAACATTGCGCATAAAAAATATTATTTTTATGCGCTTCTCGCATTTTGTCGTGGCAGCCCTGCAAAGCTTTCCCCTATTGCCCAAGCATATTTTTACTGGTTTCCGCTTTCCATCGGCTCGCGCACAATGCGGGACAGCAAGCCTACCAATCGGTAGGTCGCCATCCCGTCAGCACGGAGATCCTCGATGACCGCCATGAATAACAACAACAGCACCTCCACCAAGGCCTATCAGAAACTCGACGCGGCGCACCATATCCATGCCTTCCTCGACCAGAAGGTATTGAACGAGAAGGGCGCACTGGTCATCGAGAAGGGCCAGGGCCTGAACCTGTGGGACACCGAGGGCAAGCGCTACCTGGACGGCATGTCCGGCCTGTGGTGCACCGCGCTGGGCTACGGCCGTGCCGACCTGGCCGCTGCCGCCACCCGCCAGCTGGAAGAACTGCCGTACTACAACCTGTTCTTCCAGACCACCCACCCGCGGGTGATCGAGCTGTCCGAGTTGCTCTTCAGCCTGCTGCCCAGGCACTACAGCCATGCCATCTACACCAACTCCGGCTCCGAGGCCAACGAACTGCTGATCCGCACCGTGCGCCGTTACTGGCAGGTCGCGGGCAAATCGCAGAAGCGCATCATGATCGGCCGCTGGAACGGCTACCACGGCTCGACCCTGGGCAGCACCGCGCTGGGCGGCATGGGCTTCATGCACGAGATGGGCGGCATGCTCCCGGACTTCGCCCATATCGGCGAGCCGTACTACTACGTGCATGGCGGCGGGTTGTCCGAGGACGCCTTCGGCCTGCAGGCGGCCCGTGAGCTGGAGACCAAGATCCTCGAGCTGGGCGCCGAGAACGTCGCCGCCTTCGTTGCCGAACCGTTCCAGGGTGCCGGCGGCATGATCTTCCCGCCGGCCAGCTACTGGGCCGAGATCCAGCGCATCTGCCGCCAGTACGATGTGCTGCTGTGCGCCGACGAAGTGATCGGCGGCTTCGGGCGTACCGGCGAATGGTTCGCCCACCAGTACTTCGGCTTCGAGCCGGACACCCTGAGCATCGCCAAGGGCCTGACGTCCGGCTACGTGCCCATGGGCGGCCTGGTGTTGTCGAAGCGGATTGCCGAGACCCTGGTGGAAGAGGGCGGGGTGTTTGCCCACGGCCTGACCTACGGCGGCCACCCGGTGGCGGCGGCGGTGGCAATAGCCAACCTCAAGGCGCTGCGCGACGAGCAGATCGTCGAGCGGGTGAAGCAGGATACCGGGCCTTACCTGCAGCAGTTGCTGCGCGAGACCTTCGCCGATCATCCGCTGGTGGGCGACGTGCAGGGCGCCGGGCTGGTGGCCGCCTTGCAGTTTGCCGAGGAAAAGGCCACGCGCAAGCGCTTCGCCAATGAAAACGACATCGCCTGGCGCTGCCGCACCATCGGCTTCGAGGAAGGGCTGATCATTCGTTCGACCCTGGGCCGGATGATCATGGCGCCGGCGCTGGTGGCGACCCGAACTGACCTGGAAGAGCTGGTGGAGAAGACCCGGCGGGCGGTGGATCGTACGGCGCGGGAGATTGGCGTGCTCTGAGCCTTTGATGGCCCCATCGCGGTATGGGTATCTACACATCTTCAGTCCATACCTGTGGGAGCGGATTCATCCGCGATTGGGCGCGAAGCGGCCATAGAGCCTGTGCCCTCGGTGTGTCAGGCAGACTTGGGACTCAGGTTTTACGACGGCTTCGCCGCCGATCGCGGATGAATCCGCTCCCACAAGGTCCGCGTTCCACCAGATCAAAGATGTGTAGAAAGCTCATCGCGGGTAATGCCCGCGATGAGGATCCCGACTGCCACTACAAAGCTTTTTCATACCTTCACAAAACATATTTCATATTTTTCCTGTTCCACGAAACACCGCAGAATCGAACCCATACGAACAACCAACGACGCCCCAGAGCGATCGATACCAGGCCGGTGCCGGACCCCGCGACCCATCCCATAAGCGGGCACAGAACAATAAACCGCACCCGCCTTTAGCTGCCCTTTTCAAGCCTGTCCGTTCCAACTGTGTCGGGGTTTCATTCCCGCGCCCGCTCGCGCGTGCGCGATGCCCCGGCATTTACTTCGAGAAGCAGTGAGGAAATGTCGATGTCTTTGAAAATGCATGCGTGTGCACTGGCAGTGGTATCCGCGTTGATGGCGGGCCATACGATGGCGGCGGCGGACAAGCTCACCGTCATCTCCTTCGGCGGCGCGACCAAGGCGGCCCAGGACCAGGCCTATTTCAAGCCGTTCGAGCAGAGCGGCGCGGGCAAGGTGGTGGCCGGGGACTACAACGGCGAATTGTCCAAGGTCAAGGCCATGGTCAGCGTCGGCCAGATCTCCTGGGACGTGGTCGAGGTGGAAAGCCCCGAGCTGCTGCGCGGCTGCGAGGAAGGCCTGTTCGAGCGCCTCGACCCGGCATTGCTCGGCAACCAGGATCACTACATCGCCAACACCGTCAGCGAATGCGGCGTGGCCAGCTACGTCTGGTCCATGGTCATGGCCTACAACCCGGCCAAAGTCGGCACGCCGCCGGCGTCCTGGGCGGACTTCTGGGACACCGCCAAGTACCCCGGCAAACGCGGCCTGCGCAAGGGCGCCAAGTACACCCTGGAAGCCGCGCTGCTCGCCGACGGCGTAAGCAAGGCCGACTTGTACAAGGTCCTTGCCACACCGGCGGGCGTCAGCCGCGCCTTTGCCAAGCTCGACCAGATCAAGTCCTCGATCCAGTGGTGGGAAGCCGGCGCCCAGCCGCCGCAGTGGCTGGCCGCCAACGATGTGGTGATGTCCGCCGCCTACAACGGTCGCATCGCCGTGGCGCAGAAAGAGGGCACCCACCTGGGCATCGTCTGGAATGGCGGGCTCTACGACCCGGACCACTGGGCCATCGTCAAGGGCTCGCCGAACAAGGCCCTGGCCGAACGCTTCATCGTCTTCGCCAGCCAGGCGGACACGCAGAAGACCTTCTCCTCGAACATCCCCTACGGCCCGGTCAACAAGCAGACCCTCGGCACCCTGCCGGCCGATATCCAGGCCCAGTTGCCCACCGCCCCGGCCAATCTTGAGCAGGGCCTGCTGGTGGACTCCAGTTTCTGGGTCGACCACGGCGAAGAGCTGGAAGAGCGCTTCAACGCGTGGGCCGCACGCTGACATCCGCTTCACCCGCCCGGCGTCGTGCGTGCGGCGCCGGGCGATAACGCTGCACACAACAACGATAAGAAGGATGCTGCAATGAACGCTTCAGTGACGGCGGCGACGCCTGTGCATTCCGGCGGGCTACGCCGGGTTCTGGGCCTCGGGGCCCTGTTGTCGGTGGCCATCGGCCTGGTCGTGTCCCAGGGCGTCATGGTCCTGATGCTGCAAGGCGCGGGCATGGCCGGGCTGGGTTTCATCATTCCCCTGGGTATCGCCTATATCCTCGCGCTGACCTATGCCATGTCGTTCTCCGAACTGGCGCTGATGGTGCCGCGCGCCGGCAGCCTGAGCAGCTACACGGAAGTTGCCATCGGTCATTTCCCGGCGATCCTCGCCACCTTCTCCGGCTACATGGTGGTGGCCATGTTCGCCCTGTCCGCCGAGCTGCTGTTGCTTGACCTGATCATCGGCAAGGTCTACCCCGGCGTGCTGCCGCCGATGGTCGTGGCCGGCGGCATGCTGGCGCTGTTCACCGGCCTCAACCTGCTGGGCATCGACGTGTTCGCCAGGCTGCAGACGGTTCTTGCGGTGGTGATGGTGGTCATGCTCCTGGCCCTGGGCATCGGTGCCCTCGGGCACGCGGGAGGCAGCCTGCAGACGTCCATGGATCAGGGCTGGAACCCGCTGGGAGCAGGGGCGCTGGCCTTGGCGGCGATGGCCATCTGGGGCTTCGTCGGCGCCGAGTTCGTCTGTCCGCTGGTGGAAGAGACCAAGCGACCGGAGCGCAATATCCCGCGTTCGATGATGCTCGGCCTGACCATCATCTTCGGCGTGATCGTCCTGTACTGCCTGGGGGCCTTGCTGCTGATTCCCCGCGACCTGCTGGCCAGCGATCCGCTGCCGCATTTCCTCTACGCCACCACGCTGTTCGGCGAGAGCGGCAAGGCGCTGCTGGTGGCCGCCTCGGTGACCGCCACGGCGAGCACCGTCAACTCGTCCCTGGCGGCACTGCCACGGATGCTCTACGGCATGGCCGAGAACGGCCAGGCGTTCCCGCAGTTCCGCCGGCTGAGCACGCGCACCCGCACGCCGTGGGTAGCGGTGCTGTTCATCGCCGCGATCACCGGCCTGCCGATCCTGATCCTCGGGCAGAACCCGGACGCGGTGAGCCTGTTGTTGCTGGCGGCCGCGCTGGCCTGGCTGCTGGCCTATATCATCGTGCACATCGACGTGATCGCCCTGCGCCGGCGCTACCCGAATGCCAGGCGGCCGTTCCGCACGCCGTTCTATCCATTGCCACAGATCATCGGCATCGCCGGGATGCTGTTCGCCATCTGGCATGCCTCGCCGTCGCCGGAGATGACCGGCAAGATCTTCGGCGCAGCAGGGGTGGTACTGGGGGTGATTTCGCTGATCGCGGTGGCGTGGGTGAAGTGTGTGATGAAGAAGCCGTTGTTCAAGCCGGAGCCGTTGCTGGTGGATGAGGCTGTGGATTCGTCCGTGTCCTGACGATCCGTTCGCTTGCAACGCCAGTGCCTACAGGGTCAGTGTCGCCACGGACCCTGTGGGCGCGGGCACTTTCCCTGACGTCACCGCCCCGCTCGCAGCCTCCAGATCGCCCCGCCAGCCTCGCCGCGAAACTCCCTCCGATGTACCCCCAGGCCAACTTACCAGTTTGTCCTTTCTCTCTTCCTATCTGGCAGTTCTGTCACAAGCCGCCAAAATTACATTCGTAATTGAATGTTTCTCATATATTTCAGCGTTGAACTGCCTGAGGCCCGGTTTTGCTGGGCTATATATTTTATGTTTTAAGTTGTTTCTTATTTTGTTCTGAAGAGGTTCGCGAATAATCCAGGCTCTGTGTGGGAAAATTCTCAAGTGCGAGTAGAGGTCTGGCGCGCCCGGATAAGATAGTTCATTGTTTTGCGTAATTTGCTCAACGACTTCGGTGTAGGTCTTTCTTGGGTGAACGAACTTTTATAAATGACTGGAAGGGCCTGGTGTTTCTCAGGCCCTTCGGACAGTTTTATCCAGCTCCCTGATCTCGGAGGATTCAATGGCTTCAAACAGTTTCCAGAACGAAGTACCCAAGGCCCGCGTCAATATCAAGCTCGACCTGCATACCGGCGGCGCGCAGAAGAAGGTCGAACTGCCGCTGAAGCTCATGATGATGGGCGACTACAGCAATGGCCGCGAACAACGCCCGTTGTCCGAGCGCAGCAAGATCAATATCGACAGGAACAACTTCAATGCCGTCCTCGCCGACTTCTCCCCGGCGTTGAAACTCTCGGTCGAGAACACCCTCGCCGGCGATGCCTCGGACATGCCGGTACAACTCGGCTTCCGCCACATGAAGGACTTCGAGCCCGAGCAGGTGGCCCGGCAGATCCCTGAGCTGCGGGCGCTGCTGGCCATGCGCAATCTGCTGCGCGATCTCAAGTCCAACCTGCTCGACAACATCACCTTCCGCCAGGAACTGGAACGGATTCTCAAGGATGAAAGCCTGAGCGACGAACTTCGCCGCGAACTGACCGCGCTGGCGCCGCAATAAATCCGTTCACTCTCTTCGTTTCACACTACAGGAAGTTACAGCATGTCCGTAGAACACTCTTCCGCGTCATCCCGTGGCACCTCGACCGTGTCTGAAGACAACCAGGGTATCTACAGTTCCCTGTTCAGCAAGATCAACTTGAACCCGGTTTCGGAACTGGGTGATATCGAAGTTTTCCAGCATACCGAGGCACTTTCCGAAGTGTCCGCCGACGAGCGGGTCACGGCCGCCGTCGATGTCTTGCTGAAACTGGTCAAGCAGTCGTCGCGCAAGGTCGAGCGCCTGGACAAGGCACTGCTCGACGAGCATATCGCTGCGCTCGATGCACAGATCAGCCGGCAACTCGATGCGGTAATGCATCACCCTGACTTCCAGCGCGTCGAGTCGACCTGGCGCGGGGTGAAGCAACTTATCGACCAGACCGATTTCCGCCATAACGTGCGCATCGAGTTGCTGGATATCAGCAAGGATCACCTGGTCCAGGACTTCGAGGACGCTCCGGAAATCGCCCAGAGCGGTCTCTACCTGCAAACTTACACCCAGGAGTACGACACCCCCGGCGGCGAGCCGATCGCTGCTGCCATTTCCAACTACGAGTTCGGTCGCGGGCCCCAGGACATCGCCCTGCTGCGCAACATCTCCAAGGTCGCTGCGGCGGCGCACATGCCCTTCATCGGCGCGGTCGGGCCGGCCTTCTTCGGCAAGCAGTCGATGGAGGAGGTGGCGGCGATCAAGGACATCGGCAACTACTTCGACCGCGCCGAATACCTCAAGTGGAAGGCGTTTCGCGATACCGACGACGCACGCTACATCGGCCTGACCATGCCGCGGGTGCTCGGTCGCCTGCCATACGGTCCCGACACCACGCCGGTGCGCAGTTTCAACTACATCGAGAGCGTCAAGGGACCGGACCACGACAAGTACCTGTGGACCAGCGCCTCGTTCGCCTTCGCCGCGAACATGGTCAAGAGCTTCATCGCCAATGGCTGGTGCGTGCAGATTCGCGGTCCGCAATCCGGCGGTGCGGTCAGCGACCTGCCGATCCACCTGTACGACCTGGGCACCGGCAACCAGGCGAAGATCCCGTCGGAAGTGATGATTCCCGAAACCCGCGAATTCGAGTTCGCCAACCTCGGCTTCATTCCCCTGTCCTATTACAAGAATCGCGACTACGCCTGTTTCTTCTCCGCCAACTCGACGCAGAAACCGGCTCTCTATGACACCGCCGATGCCACCGCCAACAGTCGCATCAACGCGCGCTTGCCGTACATCTTCCTGCTGTCGCGCATCGCCCATTACCTGAAGCTGATCCAGCGCGAAAACATCGGTACCACCAAGGACCGCAGCGTGCTGGAGCAGGAGCTGAACCGCTGGATCAAGGGCCTGGTCACCGAAATGACCGACCCGGGCGACGACCTGCAGGCGTCCCATCCGCTGCGCGAAGGCAAGGTGGTGGTCGAGGACATCGATGACAACCCCGGCTTCTTCCGGATCAAGCTGTATGCCGTGCCGCACTTCCAGGTGGAGGGGATGGACGTCAACCTGTCGCTGGTTTCCCGGATGCCCAAGGCCAAGGCCTGATGCGCGCGGAGGGAGGCCATCCGATGAAGATCCATCGTCCACTCTGGTTCGCGGGTGCCTTGCTGTGCCCGCAGCAGTTCCAGCAACAGGCGCGCTGGGAGGCGCGCACCAACGAAAGCGTGGCCCGCCTGGCCCTGGTTCATCCATGGGGCGTGGAGGTCGCGGGCTTCGACCGCGACGCCTTGCGCCTTGGCGTGCTCAAGGCCAGCGAGCTACTGGTACGCATGCCCGATGGCACGCTGATCGACACCCTGCACAGCGACCGCTTGCCGCCGGCCGTGGAACTGGCCCGGCTGCTGCCTGCGGACGCAGCACAGGCCACCGTGCTGCTGGCCTTGCCGCGGGAACACGCCAATGGCGAGAACTGCCTGTTCGAGGGGCGCAAGGCCGAGCGGCCGTTGCGCTACCAGCAGGACTGGCGCGAGGTCCAGGATGTGTACGACGAGGATCGGCAACAGATCAGCGTCGTGGAACATAACCTGAGCCTGCGCCTGGACAGCGACGACAACGCCGCCTGGTCGACCTGCCCGCTACTGCGCCTGGTGCGCGACGGGCAGGGCGAGTGGAGCATCGACGCCAGCCACGTACCGCCACTGCTGCGCTTCTCTGCCCATGCCGGGCTGGTGGCGCAACTGGACAACCTGCTGATCCAGCTCGCCGTCAAGCGCCAGCGCCTGATGGGCATGCGCCGGGAAAGCAACCAGCGCATGGCCGATTTCGCTGTCGCCGATGTCTCGCTGTTCTGGCTGCTCAACGCGTTGAACAGCTATCAGCCGGTGCTCAGCGATCTCCAGGCGCATTCCCGGGCACCGGAACAGGTCTATGTCGAGCTGGCCAAGCTGGCCGGGAGCCTGCTGACCTTTTCCCTGGAGCACGACCTCGACCAGATCCCGGCCTACCGGCACGAGTGCCTGGAACAGGTGCTGCCACCGTTGATGCAGACCATCTCGACCCTGCTCGAAGCCAGCCTGCCGTCGCGGGTGATCGCGCTTGAACTGACCTCCAAGGGCAGCCATCGCTGGAAGGTACAACTCAACGATCCGCGCCTGCGCGAACCCGAGGGCGTCGATTTCTACCTGTCGGTGCGCTGTCGCCTGTCGGCCGTGCAGCTGCAGGAGCAGTTCCCGCGGTTGTGCAAGGTGGGGGCGCCGGACGATATCGATCAACTGGTCAACTCCGCCCTCGACGGCGTGCCGCTGCAAGCGCTCGCCCACGTGCCGGCGGCCATCCCGTTGCGTCTCGAGAACCAGTACTTCGCCCTCGACTTCAGGCACCCGAAGGGACTGGCCGCGCTGGAGGCGCAGAGTTGCGCCTTCTACGTGCCAGGCTCGCTGGGTGAGGTGAGGCTCGAACTCTACGCGGTACTGCGCTCATGAGCCGGCGTGAGGTGCAAGGCCTCGATATCGACGCGCTGTTGCAGGACAGCTATCTGCTGGTGGTGGAAGTCAGCAACAGCAAGGAGCTGGAAGGCAGCCAGGCCCTGTGGATGCGCTGCCTGGAACTGGTGGAAGGGCTGCGCGGGCGCTTGAGCGATGCCGGGCTGAGCCAGCGCTCCATGGACCTGATCAGCCACGCCCAGTGCGCGCTGCTCGACGAGACCGTGCTCGGCAAGAGCAAGGGCGCGGAGCATTCGACCTGGGCCAGGGAGCCGTTGCAGGCGCGCTTGTTCAACAGCCACCAGGCCGGGGAGTCGCTGTACGAGCAGATACGCGAAGTGCTGCGCGAGCCGTCGCCGGATCCGCTGGTGCTGACGGTGTTCCAGCGAGTGCTCGGCCTGGGGTTCAAGGGTCGCTACGACACGCTTGAGGACCCTGAGCGTGAGCAGCTGATCGCCGCGCTGGACGAGCGGGTCGCGCCTTTCGTCCCGCAGCACGGCCTGCCGGGCAGCGCGGGGCGGAAACGTCTGGGCGGCGCCTGGGCCAATTCGCCCTGGCGGCACGGCTTGCTCGCCGTGCTGTTGCTGGCCTGCGTGTGGTGGGGGCTGGACCAATGGCTCGGGCACCTGCTGACCAGCCTGCTGCCCGGACAGGGCTGAGGAGCGCGGATGACTCTCAAGTTGATTCGCGGGCTTTGGCTGTGGGGCATGTTCCTGGCCCTGGGCGTGTTGCTCGTGGTTCCGTTCGACGATGGCTGGCGGGTGCTGGCGGCGGTACTGGTCACCGCGCTGGTGGTGCAGGGCTGGCGTCGTGCCGGGCGCCGTGCCGGACAACTGCGCGAGTCGTTGCGCCTGGCCGACGACGTCCCTCTGCCTCCGGCCGGCTATCGCCAGCCGGTACTGCTGGTGTGCGGTGATGGCCAGGACGGGCTGTTCGGCAAGAAGGACAACGAGCGACCGCGCCTGCGCATGACCGCGCGGGCCTGCTACCTCGATGTCGGCGACACGCGCCGCCTGCCGACGCTGGTGTCCGCCCTGCTGGCGCGGCGCCCGGCGTGGAGCGGGCAGCTTGGCGTGCTGTTCGTGGTCAACCCTGGCGAACAGGACGACCCGACCTTGCTCACCAGCCAGGCCCGGGCACTCGCTCATCAACTGGCCCTGGTGCGCAGGCAGCAGGGGCTGGTGCTGCCCCTGCTGCTGGCGAGCTACCTGCGTGGCGCCCAGGGTCAGGCACCCTGGTTCGTCTGGGGCGACGACGAAGCCTGTCCGCAGGTGCACGAGGCCGGCAGTTGCAGCGCTCTGGAGCAGTGGCAGCGACAGGCCGACGACAGCGCTGACGACATTGCACGCATGCGCGCCGCAGTGCAGTTGAACGGTGCTGCGCAGTGGTGGCGCGAACAGGTGCTGGTGCATCTGGCTGGCTGTACGCCGGTTGCCTGCGCCATGACCTTCGTCGAAGCACTGCCTGGCGAGCGCAGCGGCAATCTCTGGCAGCAATGGTTGCGCCAGCGGCTGGCGTTGCAGGTCGTGGATGTGGCTCCGGCGGCGTCGAGCGGCATGCTGGAGTTTCCTGATGTCGCGCTCTCACTGATGCCGCTGCGCCTGCGCGCGACCCCGCGTCAGCGGGCCACGGTCAAGGCCATCTGGATGTTCACCCTGGCGGGCCTGGTCGCCCTGGCCAGCTCGGCCTGGAACAACGACCGCCTGATGCGCCAGGTTACTGCCGACCTTCACCGTTATGCCTCGATTCCTTCGCCCGCGCACGCCGATCAGCCAGCCTATGGCCTGCGCGAGGAAGCCCTGGCGGTACTGCACCGGCATGCGACGTTGCTGGAGTACTACAGCAGCAATGGCGAGCCATTGTCCCTGGGCTTCGGACTGTACCGCGACCAGTTGCTGCGCGAGCGCTTGCTGGCCGTACTGCTGGGGCATCGTCAGCCGGTGATGCCGCTGGCAGTGGCCAGGGCCCCCGGCATGGTTCGCCTGGACAGCCTGTCGCTGTTCAGTTCCGGCAGTGCGCAGCTCAAGCCGCGGTCGACCAAGGTGCTGGTCAATGCCCTGGTCGATATCAAGGCCCAGCCGGGCTGGCTGATCGTCATCGCCGGGCACACCGATGCCACCGGTAGCGACGAACACAACCTGCGCCTTTCCCGTGCCCGCGCCGCAGCGGTACGCGACTGGATGCAGCGCATGGGCGACATCCCCGACAGCTGTTTCGCCATCCAGGGCTTTGGCGCCAGTCAGCCCATTGCCAGCAATGACCACGAGGACGGGCGCATGAGCAACCGTCGTGTCGATATTCGCCTGCTGCCGGCGGAGGGGGCCTGTTTGGTCGCTCCGCCGGTGGCGGGCTGAAAACCCTGTCGCAGCCGCGACATTCAAACCTGAACAAGGAGTTTCACATGGCACTTCCCATTTACCTGACCATCACCGATGAGACCGGCAATCACCTGAAGGGCTCGGTCACCACCAAGGATCTCGAAGGCTGCATCGAACTGATCGAGTTCGAGCACAATGTGTCCCGGCCTACCGATGACAACACCGGCAAGTACACCGGCGAGCGGGTGCATTCGCCGATCATGTTCACCAAGGAGGTCGATGCATCCAGCGTTTACCTGGACCGTGCCGTTGGATCAGGCAAGACCTGGCAGGAAGCCCGCTTCGACTTCCAGCAGGTCTTGTCGAACGGCGAGGTCGAGGTGTACTTCAGCATGCTGCTGAAGAACGTCAAGGTGGCCAGCGTCACCAAGAAGATGCTGGACATCAAGGACCCCGACAACAAGGGCTACAAGCACCTGGAAGAGGTGGAACTGCGCTACGAGGAGATCACCTGGAACTTCAAGGACGGTAACCACCTGCATACCGACAGCTGGGACACCCGCCCAATGGCCGCTGCGGCCGGCTGATTCCAGCCAGAGCAAGTGGGCGCCCGTTCAGGGCGCTCATTCTTTCCACGGTTTCAATTTCCTTTTTGCCGCCCGCAATCCCGCCAAAGGACGCCTTGCATGGCCATCAGTCCCTCCCGTCTGCTACGCCGCCTGAACCCCTACTGCGCGGAGGCCCTGAGCGCCGCCGCGTCACTCTGCCAAAGCCGCGCCCACGCCGATATCAGCATCGAGCACTGGCTGCTCAAGCTGCTGGAGCAGGGCGAGGGCGACCTGACCCTGATCGCCCGCCGCTATGAATGGGACATGGACGCCCTGTGGCAGGGCCTGCTCGATCACCTCGACAGCCTGCCACGCCGGGTCCAGGCCCGGCCGCAGCTGTGTCCGCGCCTGCAGCAACTGATCAAGAACGCCTGGTTGCTGGCCTCGCTGGACGAAGACCACGAGCAACTGCGCTCCCTCCACCTGCTCGATGCGTTGCTGGAAAGCCCCGACCTGCTGGCCTGCGAGGCCGCCTGGCCGTTGCTCAGCATCAGCCGGGCGCAGCTCCAGCGCTTGCTGGTGGTGCTCGACCACCACTCCGAAGAGCGCCCGCAGCGACAACAGGAGATCGGCAGCGAGCGCGAGATGGCGCAACTACCCCAGGCACTGCCCGCCAACGGCGTGCTGGACAAATTCACCCAGGACCTCACCGCCAAGGCGGCCGAGGGCCGGATCGATCCGGTCTTCGGCCGCGACGACGAGATCCGCCAGGTCATCGACATCCTCAGTCGACGGCGCAAGAACAACCCGATCCTGGTCGGCGAGCCGGGGGTGGGCAAGACCGCCCTGGTCGAAGGCCTGGCGCTGCGCATCGCCGAAGGCAACGTGCCGGACAGCCTCAAGGGCGTCGCCGTGCGCGTGCTCGATCTTGGCCTGTTGCAGGCCGGGGCCGGGGTCAAGGGCGAGTTCGAGCAGCGCCTGAAGAACGTCATCGAGGCGGTGCAGCAGTCCGCGCAACCGGTGCTGCTGTTCATCGACGAAGCCCACACCCTGATCGGCGCCGGCAACCAGGCCGGTGGTGCCGATGCCGCCAACCTGCTCAAGCCGGCCCTGGCCCGCGGCGAGCTGCGCAGCATCGCCGCCACCACCTGGAGCGAATACAAGCAATACTTCGAACGTGATGCGGCCCTGGAACGGCGCTTCCAGATGGTCAAGGTGGACGAGCCGGACGATGCCGGCGCCTGCCTGATGCTGCGCGGTCTCAAGGCGCGCTACGCCAGCCATCACGGCGTGCATATCCAGGATGCGGCGGTGCAGGCGGCGGTCGGCCTGTCGCGCCGCTATCTCACCGGCCGGCAACTGCCAGACAAGGCCGTTGACCTGCTCGACACCGCCAGTGCACGGGTACGCATGAGCCTGGACTGCGAGCCGCAGGTGCTGGTGCGCCTCAAGGCCCGCCAGGCCGGGCTGCACCTGGAGCGTGAAGCCTTGCAACAGGATGCTGCCCTGGGCGCTGTCGAGGCCGTCGAGCGGATCGCTGCCATCAACGCTCTCTGTGATGAGCTGCAACAGCAGCAGGCCCGCCTGGACCAGCAGTACCGCCAGGAGTTGGAGCTCAGCCGGCAACTGCTCGATGCGCGCCAGGGCGAGGCTCCTTGCCTGGCTGCTTGTCAGCGCCTGCAACGGCAACTCGCCGAGGTCCAGGGTGAACAGCCGTTGCTCAACCTCGATGTCGACCCGCGTGGCGTCGCCGAGGTCATCGCCGACTGGACCGGCGTTCCACTCGGCAGCCTGCTCAAGGATGAACAGGCCGGGCTGTTGCAACTGGAGCAGCAGCTGGGTGCGCGCATCATCGGCCAGGACCCTGCCCTTGGCGCCCTGGCCCAGCGCCTGCGCGCGGCCAGGACCGGGCTCTGCGAAGAACAGGCGCCGCAGGGCGTGTTCCTGCTGGTGGGCAGCAGCGGGGTGGGCAAGACCGAAACTGCCCTGGCCCTGGCCGACAGCCTGTTCGGCGGCGAGAAATCCCTGGTCACCCTCAACCTCTCTGAGTACCAGGAGGCCCACACCGTCAGCCAGCTCAAGGGCTCGCCGCCGGGCTACGTCGGCTACGGCCAGGGCGGCGTGCTGACCGAAGCCGTGCGTCAGCGCCCCTATAGCGTGGTGCTGCTGGACGAGGTGGAAAAGGCCCATCGCGATGTGCTCAACCTGTTCTACCAGGTGTTCGACCGCGGCTTCATGCGCGACGGCGAAGGGCGTGAAATCGACTTCCGCAACACCGTCATCCTGATGACCTCCAACCTGGGCAGCGATGTCTTGCAGCAACTGTTGGAAGAACAACCCGAGGCCACTGACGCAACCCTGCAGGAACTGCTGCGCCCGCTGCTGCGCGAGCATTTCCAGCCGGCCTTGCTGGCCCGCTTCCAGACCTTGGTCTATCGGCCGCTGGGCGCCGAAGCGCTGAAGCGCATCGTCGACCTGAAACTGGCCAAGGTCGCCCGCCGCCTGCAGCGCCATTACGGGCTCGACTGCCAGATCCACGACTCCCTCGCCCAGGCGCTGGTCACCGCCTGCCTGCTGCCGGACAGCGGCGCACGCAATATCGACAGTCTGCTCAACCAGCAGATCCTGCCAGTGCTCAGCCAGCAGTTGTTGCAGCGCCAGGCATTGAAGCAGGCCGTGGCGCGGGTGCTGCTGGGCTTTGACGAGGAGGAGGGCGTGCAACTGACGTTCGACGAGCAGGGGGCTCAAGCATGACCGACATCGTCAGCCGCTACCCGTCGCCCACCACCCGCAATCCCTACCAGCTCAACGTCCAGAACGTCGACGTGCCGCTCGACATCTTCGCCTTCGAAGGTGAGGAGTACCTTAGCCAGCCATTCCGCTACACCATCCGCTTCAGCTGCGCCCTGCCGCAGCCCGACGTGGAGGACGACGACCCGGACCGCCCCAAGCCCCTCGACCTGGACAAGACCCTGTTCCTCAACCGCACCGCCCGTTTCGCCCTCTACGGTGAGCCGCCGGTCACCTACCCCTGGGAAGAAAAGAAGAAAAAGCACAACCCGGTCCGCGAACTGTTCGGCGTCATCACCTCGTTCAAGCGCATCCGCGCCACGGTGGACGAAGGCCAGTACGAGATCGTCCTAGAACCGCGTTTCGGCCTGCTGGCGCGCAGCAAGCAGACCCGCCTGTACCTGCGCAAATCGGTGCCGCAGATCGTCAAGCACATCCTCAAGGAACGGCACAAGCTGTTCAGCCACGAGTATTTCCTCGACCTGGACCGCGACTACCCGGTGCGTGACCACGTGCTGCAGTACGAGGAAACCGACCTGGCCTTCGTCCAGCGCCTACTGGCCGAGGTAGGCATCTGGTACCGCTTCGACATCAACTCCGAGCACCGCGTCGAGGTGGTGCATTTCCGTGATCTGCCGCTGCACGACCACAGGGTCGAGCTGCCCTACCTGCCACGCGCCGGCATGAACAGCAACGGCGCCGACTGCGTCTGGGACATCGGCACCCGCCACCAGGTGGTGGAAAAGGACCTGGTCTTCCGCACCTACGACCCGCGCCAGGCCAACAAGCACCTGCAGGGCGAAACCGAGCAATGGCGCCTGGAGCATTCCGTCTATGGCGAAACCTACGAATACGGCTGGGCCTACACCGAACTGGGCCAGATCTACTCGGACCGTCCGACCCCCGAGACCGGACGCTTCTTCGCCCGCCTGACCTACGAACGCAACATGAACCTGCGCAGCCAGGTCAGGGGTTTCAGCAGCAGCCCGCAGGTGGAACCTGCTCGCATGCTCAAGCTCCGCGGCGACGTGCCCGAGGACTGCGCCAAGAGCGTGATGGTGCACACCACGCGGATCAGCGGTGGGCGCAACAGGAACTACCTGGTCGAATTCGAAGGTCTGCCTTACGCCGGGCTGGTGGGCTTCCGTCCACCGTTGCAGCCCAAGCCGGTGATTGCCGGGACCATCCCCGCACGAATCACCAGCCGGCAGAAAAACGACCCTTACAGCCATATCGACCTGGAAGGCCGCTACCGGGTCAGCTTCATGTTCGACCGCGACACTCGCGAGCCCGGCTATGAAAGCCTGGCCCTGCGCCTGGCGCGGCCCTATGCCGGCGACCTGTACGGCCTGCACTTCCCGCTGCTGGCGGGCACCGAAGTGGCGATCGCCTTCGAGCAGGGCGACCCGGACCGGCCGTACATCTCTCATGCATTGCACGATGACCGCCATCCGGACCATGTCGCCCGCGACAACAACACCCGCAACGTGCTGCGCACGCCGAGCAACAACAAGCTGCGGATGGAGGACCAGAAGGGGCAGGAGCACGTCAAGGTCAGCACCGAATTTGGCGGCAAGAGCCAGCTGAATCTGGGGCACCTGGTGGGCAAGGATCGCAAGAAGCGCGGTGAAGGCTTCGAGCTGCGCAGCGATCACTGGGGCGTGCTCAGGGCGGGGAAGGGCCTGTTCATCAGTGCCGATGCCCAGCCCAAGGCCGAGGGCGAAGTGCTCGCCATGAACCCGGCCCTCGACCGCCTGCAGCAGGCCGCTGAACAGCTGGAAAGCCTCTCCTGCGACGCCGAGGCCAGTCGCGGCGACGCTGCGGACGTGCAGGCCCAGCTGAAGCTGCTGAAGGACGACCTGGAACAACTGAAATCCGCCGTGCTGCTGCTCAGCGCGCCCAAGGGCATCGCCCTGACCAGTGGCGAGCACCTGCAACTGGCAGCGCAGAACAACCTGCTGCTCAACGCCGGAGCGCACGCCGACATGAGCGTGGTCAAGCGCCTGTTCATCGGTGTCGGCCAGGGCCTCAGCCTGTTCGTGCGCAAGCTCGGCATCAAGCTGATCGCCAACCAGGGCCCGGTGCAGATCCAGGCGCAGCACGATACCCTGACCCTGATGGCCCGGGAAGGACTGGAGGTCGTCAGCACCGAGGACGAGATCCGCATCGTCGCGAAAAAGAAGATCACCCTGAACGCTGGTGGCAGCTACCTGATCCTCGACCCGACGCGGATCGAGGCGGGCACCGAGGGCGACTACTTGGTCAAGGCGCCAAGGGTGGCGTTTACCGGGGCGGCAAGCATGAGTGCGGCGCACCCGGAGTATCCGCTGAGTCAGTTCAAGCAGGCGCTGCGGTTTAGCGTCGACCAGGTCCCGAATGCCCCTGGTTTGAGCTGGGCTGGCATGCCTTATCAATTGTTTGCGGGCTCGGCGCTGCTTGCCGAGGGTGTGCTGGACGAAACCGGGCGCATCCAGGTCGAGCACCAGGCCGTTACCCACTCCTACCGCCTGCAATTGCTCAACGGTGTCAGCTACCAGCTTCCGGTGCCGGGCGACTACAGCAATCCGCAGCAAGCCCATCTGGCCAACGAGGGATTGCAGAACCATAAATCCGCGACCGCAAGTGGCCTTGTCCCACCCATGGGGCACACCGAGCAGAGAGGGGTCTATTCCGAGCTGCTGAACGGCAGCACCGATCTAAAAGGAGAAGAGCGATGAGTCAGGACGATATCGTTGTACCCATTTGTCTCAAACACACCAACCAGGCCACCTGCACCTCGCCGTGGTTCATGCAGAACACTGAGTACCACCCGGTCAAAGCGACGTTTCATCCATTGGTCAATGGCGAAGAAGCATTTCGGGCGGTACACGAGGCCATTGCTAAAGCCCAGAAGAGCATCGACATCAGTTGCTGGGGATTTCAGCCGTCGATGTACTTCATTCGTGATGGCAAGTCTCCTTGCATCGGCGAGTTGTTGCGATTGAAAGCCAAGGAAGGCGTGAAGGTTCGCGTTCTGGGTTGGGAAATGCCCCTCAACACTGCCGGTGCTGGTGGTGAGGCGAACCTGCCGGGGAAGGGCCTTCTGCGCATCAAGAACCGAGCGCTGCAAAGTTCGACCAAAGAGCAATATGCCTATGACCGCAAATGGTTCGCCGAGTGTTCAGTACTTGACCAAAAGGCACCAGGGAAAGCAGGCGACGGTATTCCCCTGTTTGTCAGTCGTGGTTTCACTGCCGCAGAGCGCAACAGGATTTTCAATGATGTAGACCAGAACGCGTTGGACCGGGACCTCAGCCTGGAAACCAAAAGCATCATGGCCGCCACGGTGACCCACCATCAGAAGACGGTGCTGGTCGACTATGAGCAACCCGAGGTCGCTGTCGGTTTCGTCATGGGCCACAACATGCTCGACGAGTACTGGGACACCGATGCCCACTCTGCACGAAACCGTACGGATGACAGTAAACCCGCTCCTGACCGGGGGCCACGTGGTGAGAAGCCACGCCAGGATATTTCCAGTCGACTGACCGGGCCGATCCTGGAGCATCTGCACCATAACTTTGCCCATTCCTGGCTCATGGAAACCGGTGAGGAACTGTTGGGCCTGAGGTCTGCGCAAGAGCTAGCCCGGGAGCTCGAATGTCACGACGGCACTCCGCAACTGGCCCAGTTGCTGCGGACTCAGGCCCAGGCAGGTACTCGCGATATCGAGCGTATGTACATGCAGGCGGCGAACAACGCTACGCAGTTCATCTACATCGAAAACCAGTACTTCCGCTGGCCACCTTTCGCCGAAAAGATAAAGGAAATCGCAGCAAAACAGACCGCCGCCGGACGTGACCCAGGCAAGCATGGCGCGTTGCATTTGTTCGTCCTAACCAACGCCGCCAAGGACGGTATTGGTCCGGGCACTGTGAATACCCAGCGCATGGTCGAAAGTCTCGGGCGTGCCGACACCATGCCTGAGATAACCAAGTTGCGCAGGATCCAGAAAGCGATCAAGAGCGACCCCTTGCGGCATCCCCGTGATATTCCGGAGCAGCTCAAGCTTGCGCAGCAGATCGAAGACATCAAGAAAAGCACGATAGTCCCGCGAGCCATACCCGGGCTCAAGGTACATATCTGTTCGTTGGTGGCGCCTGACACCATGGATTGGGACGACTGGGTTCCTGTTTATATCCACTCCAAGTTGATGATCGTAAACGACGTCTTCACCACTCTCGGCTCGGCGAATATCAATACGCGCAGTATGCAGGTGGATACCGAAATGAATGTTGCTCATGAATGGATGAGTGTTACTCGGGATCTGAGGCGGCGGTTGTGGGATCTTCATACTAACAAGAAGGGAGCGCAGGATGATCCGCGCCAGGCATTCATAAGTTGGCGGAGGATAATGAATAAAAATAGAGATTTGATGGGCGGAAAGAAGCCGCCAGAAGCTCCGTTGGTGGAGTTTTATTTTGGTTCTTCTGAGCTAAGGGATCAGGATTGATAAAGTGCATTTTTCTGTTTCTGCTACTGATGGCTGTCTGGAGTGGTCAAGGGCTTGCGTCAACGGGAAGGTATATTGATATGAATGGTATGGAAAAAACTGATAAAAAAATTGATTTTAATTGTCGGAGTGAGAGGTTTCCTGTGGTCTCGCCTGAGTCTGATGTTCTTTATTTATATGCGAGGTGGCTGCAGAAAAATAATATCCTGAGAATGGATTTGAATGTAAATTCAAATATTGAAAGGTTGTATCGGGTTGCTGCAGAACATGGGCACTCAAAGGCAAATGTAAATTTGCAAAATGGATCTATAAGGGGGGAGTTAAATCTGCGCGGTAGTGAACATTTGCGTTTTAGTGAAAGCTTGATAGAAGCTGGCGTAGCATCGGGATATAATTTTATCGCTATTTTCTTGGATCATGGTTTTGCCGGGCTGGAAAAAAATGAAGAGTTAGCGCTTAGGTACTACCGTAAGGCTGCTGATGAGGGAAGTTCAAGCGCTCAAGAATATGTAGCTAATAAGATTTATCCTATTAATGTCGCTCCTGATGTGGCGATGAAAATGCGTCTATGCGCTGCTGGGCAGGGAAATGGAAATGCTGCTGTGGCTGCCGCGATTCGATATCAAGGTCTCAAAGACTATGATAGTGCCCTGAAGTACTCTCAGATTGGAGTGGCTGCGGGGGATGAAAGCTCGGCTTATGGTCTGTGGCAGGCGTTCCGAAATCCGGACCCTAATGACGAGCTTAATTATTTGGGCCAACAAGAGGATCTTGAGCGCGCCCAACGCTATGAAAAAATTTGGGAAATCCTTGCTAATTACTCGTATGCAAATCCAAAAGTCCCGGAAATCAACGAAATCGTCCCACTCCCACCCGCCAAACTCCCCCCATGGGACGGCAAACTCCAATGGCTGGAAGAACGCCTCGCCAATGTCCCGCCCCCCAAGCCGGAAGAATGGTTGATCGAGAAACTGGCCAAGGAAAAAGGCTTGGATCCTGCCACCGGAAGACCCATGCCCGGTTCTCCGGCCTTCAAGGCCGAATACTTCCCTGCGGATACTTGCAACAGCAGTGATCCTTGCCCGCAAGAGGGCTATTGGAAAGTCATGTGGCCCGAACGTTGGGTGCGCAACGAGGAAGTGATTCAGCATTTCAATGAAGGTGATTTGATGCCTCATCCGGAAGGCAATTATTACCTTCATCGAATCTGGCCTCTGCCCAGAAAGCTGGTGAGAGGTCCGATATACGTGAAGTGGGGATTGCTGGGGTGACGGTTTCGTCAATGTCGGCTGGATATCAAGGATAACGTTCATGAGACGATTGATTTTATTATTGTTGCTAACGGCAGGTTGCCATGCGGATGACAGAAGTGCGGCTTCGAAAAGTAATCTTGGTTTGAGTGAGTCAAAGGTCGCTAGTGTGGATCTTGAGTTTACGTGCCAGGTCGAAAGGTTTCCTCAAGTGTCACCAGAGTCGGATCTGCTCTTTAAATATGCACGGTGGTTGCAGAAAGGTAACTTGTTGAAGGGGGATTCGGTCGTAAATGCTGAGGTTGAGCGCTTGTATAGAGTTTCTGCAGAACAAGGACATTCGAAAGTCAACATTAACCTGCAGAACGGTTCGATGCGTGGAGAATTCGAGTTGCGGGGCCATGAGCATCTGCGTTTGAGCCAGGAGTTGATCGATACGAATGTCGCTACTGGTTACTACTTTGTCGCTATTTTTCTGAGGCAAGGGTCTGCCGGGTTGGCGCAAGATGGCGAGATGGTACTACGTTACTTTCGCAAAGCTGCTGATGAGGGGAGTTCAAGTGCCCAAGAGTATGTGGCCAATAAACTAGCGCCTATTGATATTGCTCCTGATGTTGCGGTGGGTATGCGTATTTGTGCAGCCGGCCAAGGTAACGGGAATACCGCTGTCGCTTCTGCTATCCGTTATAAAAGAATTGAGGATTATGAGAATGCGCTGAGATATTTTCAGATTGCCGCTGCAGCCGGGCATGGGAACGGTGCATCATTTCTGGCAAAAGGTTTCCGAAATCAAAGTTCTCCTGATGCCTTATATTATCTTGGTCAACAGGAAGATTTAGAGCGTGCAGACCGCTATAAAAAAATTTGGCGAATCCTTTCCAATTATTCTTACGCCAATCCAAAAGTTCCTGAAATCAACGAAATCGTCCCCCTCCCACCCGCCAAGCTCCCCCCATGGGACGGCAAACTCCAATGGCTGGAAGAGCGCCTCGCCAATATCCCGCCCCCCAAGCCGGACGAATCGCTGATCGAGAAACTGGCCAAGGAAAAAGGCCTGGATCCTGCCACCGGAAAACCACTGCCCGGAACCCCGGCGTTCAAGGCCGAACACGTCCCGTCAGGTGCTTGCAATCACGATCAGCGTTGCCCACCCGAACGCTGGGTACTCAACAAGGCCCTGACCCCGCCTTTCGATAAAAGCGACCTGAAGGGGAGGCCAGACCATGCCGGTCAATCTGCGTGAACTCCCGGAACAACTCGGGTCCCCGGCATTTCCGGGCAAGGTCCGCTGGTTGCTGGTGATCCTGCTGTGTACCGCGACGGGCTTCGGCCTGGCGCTGCTGTTCCGGCCGGACGAGAGTCAAACGGATTCGCTGTGGTTCTGGAGTCGTGCCCTGGCGTTGCCGCTGGTTATCGGCGTGTTCCTGTATGGGCTGCGGCTGCTGGCCCATGAAAACCGCGAGGCCTATGTCAACGGCTGGAACAGCACCCGGGCAGACCTGGAATCGACCCTTATCGCGCAAGGACAAGAGGCGATTGCGCTGCTGGCGACCTCCTATTGCACGGCCGGTGGCAGCGAGCGCCTGGCCGAGTCGCTGCGCAGCGGCAGCAAGCCGTTGCAGACGGTATTCCTGCCGTTCAACGGCAAGACCATGCGCTGGAGCCCCTTGCTGGATCCGCAGCCGCTGACACCCGAGGAACATGCACTGCGGGTGCAGATCTGGCTTGACCGGGTATTGGCAGCTCCCGCCCTGGACCTCGAACGCTTGTTTCCCGGTCAGGCCGTGCGGGTGCGAATCCGCCATAACCGGGTGGTGGCCGATGATGTACTGCTTGATCTCTGGCAGTCCTGTGCCCGGCAACGGGCGCTGTACATCGAGTCGGTAAGCGTCGCCAGCGAGGACGACGGCCTGCTGTGGCTGGATACCTGGCTCGATCAGGAGAAGGCTTTTCCGCTGGTGCTTTCCATCGAGCTCAACCTGTTCGACAAGCCTGCCGCCGATCAGGCCGAGTCGATCTCGGCGGTGTTGCTGGCGCGTTCCGCCTTCTGCCAGGCGCAAGGCCTGCAACCCGCTGCCTGGGTTCACCGTCCCGTGGTCATGAGCTGCGAGCCCCATTCCCTGCGCGAAGTCCTGCTGTGGGGCGGGGTGTCTGGCGACGCTCTGCCGTTCGCCTGGCAGGCCCGGGTGCCGTCCGCGCTGCTGCGCGATCTGTCCAGGTCGCTGGCGGAGGAGGGGCGCCCGCTGGCGAGCGAGGCCAGCCTGTCCCTGGATGAAACCCTGGGCGCAGCGGGCAGCGCGGTCGGCAATATCGCGCTGATCGTTGGCAGCGAGCAGGCAGCGGCGGACCAGCAGCCGCAACTTCTGATGGTGCAGGACGGAACACCGCAGTGGTGTGTCGTCCGGCCCGTGCAATGAACGATCAAGGAATGCCGATGAAGAAGACTTCCGTCGCGATCTGGGTGCTGATCGCTTGCCTGTTCCTGGGCGGTTTCCTGCTGATCTGGCAGGACAACGACCTGGTGCGGATCCGCTCGGAGGATGCTCGCTGGATGGCCACGGCCGCGCTGCTGGGCTGTGGGTTTGTGCTGCTGTTCTTGCAGTGGATGGGCGTGCTGGGTAGCCGCAGGCTGGGTGCCGTGGACTTTATTGCGCCGCTGCGCAAGAAGCATCCCGAACCGGCTTACCGGCCTGACAAGCTCGCGGCCGGCACGCTGGTTCACCATTTGCGTGGTCTCTACGGCCCCCTCTGGCGCCGCAAGACCCGCCTGCTCCTGGTCGCCGGCGAACCCGAGCAGATCGAAGCCATCGCCCCGGGCCTCAGCGAGCAACGCTGGCTGGTGGGAGAACGCACCGTCCTGCTCTGGGCCGGCAGCCTGCGCAAGGATCCCGATCCCGCCGACCTCGACCT
>NZ_JAZDQN010000011.1:0-170148 GCF_036324125.1 Pseudomonas ulcerans
TGGGGGGGGGGTGGGGGGGGCGGCGCCCCCCCGGGGGCCGCCCCACCCCCCCCCCCCCCCCGCCCCGCCCCCCCCCCCCCCCCCACACGGTCCCTGCCAAAGCCTCACTCCATCTCGATGATGACCTGCTCCTGCCACTTCTGCGGCAGTGCCTTGGAGGTCGCTTCCCAGGCCGCCGCATCCTTGATCGGCTGGGCCGCGCGATATTGCTCGTTAGGCAGCAGCTTGGCCTGTACCTCGGCCGGCAGCTTCAGGTGCTCGGCGCGGATCGGACGGGCGTGGCCGATGGCCAGGTTGGTCTGGCCGGCATCGCTGAAGATGTACTCGCGGGCCAGCTTGGCCGCGTTCGGGTGCTTGGCGTACTTGTTGATGATGGTGGTGTAGCCGGAAATCACCGAGCCATCCGCCGGGATCAGCACTTCGAAGCGCTTCGGATCGATCTGCTCGCGGTAGCTCAGGCCGTTGAAGTCCCAGACCACGCCGACTTCCACTTCGCCCTTCTCCAGGGTCTGGATGGTCGGGTTCGCCAGCGACAGGCGCTTCTGCTGGGCCAGCTTGGTGAACAGTTGCAGGCCAGGCTCGATGTTCTTCTCGTCGCCCTTGTAGGCGATCGCCGCGGCCAGCACGCCGTTGGCGGCCTGGGCGGCGGTACCGACGTCACCGATGGCGACCTTGTACTTGCCCTTTTCCAGGTCATGCCAGGTCTTCGGGATGTCTGCTTCCTTCACCAGTTGCTTGTTGACGATGAAGGCGATGGTGCCGGTATAGGCCAGGGCCCAGTGGCCGTCCTGGTCCTTGGCCCAGTCCGGGACCTGGTCCCAGGTGCTCGGCTTGTACGGCTGGGTCACGCCCTTGGCCACGGCGATCGGGCCGAAGGCGGCGCCGACGTCGCCGATATCGGCGCTGGCGTTGTCCTTCTCGGCGTCGAACTTGGCCACTTCCTGGGCCGAGCTCATGTCGGTGTCCATGTGCTTGAGGCCGTACTTGCTCGCCAGGTCGGCCCAGGTCCCCTTCCAGTTGGCCCAGGCGTCAGGCATGCCGACGCTGTTCACGGTGCCTTCCTTGCGGGCGGCGTCTTCCAGGGCTTTGAGGTCGGTGTCGGCGGCGAACGCCGAGTGCGACAGGGCAATGCTCGCGCCTAACAGAGAGGCCAGGAAAAGCTGTTTCATCCGAAGCTCCTTAATGGGTGCCTTGCACAACGTGAGAGGTTGGGGCGGGTTGCGTTTCGGTTGGTCTAGGTCAGCAATACCTGAGCCAAGGTAGGGGGCTTGCGTGACAGTTTGATGTCGATGAACGCTACCGAGGTTCGCCAACTGACCCTGGAAATACAGCGTAGACCACCCTGGAAAGCCCGCCCGCCGGGGCTTTCGCCGTTACCCTGGATGACCGTTCGGCGGCCCTGTCATCTGGCGTTCATCTGCGTTGCCTAAGCTCAAGGGGTTTTCCGGCACGGCATTTGCGCACCATTGCGGTACCGATGCGAAGCTGGACTAGTCCAGAAAGGAAGCCTTTGATGCACGCACTGGCGCCCCGCGCAGTTACATCGATCTGCCATGCCTTGCAGGAGCAGATCGAACACGGCCTGCTCCCGCCGGGAGGCAAGCTGCCGGCCGAACGCAAGCTCAGCGAAGTGTTCGACACCACCCGCATCACCCTGCGTGAAGCACTGGTGCAACTGGAGGCACAGGGGCTGATCTACCGCGAGGAACGCCGTGGCTGGTTCGTGGCGCCGCAGCGGCTGACCTACGACCTGATCCAGCGTAGCCACTTCCACGCCATGGTGCGTGACCAGGGTCGCACGCCGGCCACCGAGCTGCTTTCGGCGCGCCTGCAACCGGCGGCCGCGGCGATCTGCGCGCGTCTGCAGTTGCCGGCGCTGTCCAGCGTGATCCAGATATGCCGCCTGCGCCGCATCGACGGGCGCGCGGTGCTGTATGCCGAGCACTACCTGAACCCGGAGTACTTTCCCGGCATTCTCGACCACGACCTTGGCCAGTCGCTGACCGAGATCTATGGCCGCCACTACGGGATCCAGTACGGAAAGGTGCGTTTCGAGATCCTCCCGACCGCCTTGCCGGTGGCAGCGGCATCGGCACTGAAGGTGTCGCCGGGCAGTGCCGGGCTGCACATCACCCGGGTCAACAGCGACCAGGACGGGCGCCTGATCGACTGTGATCTGGAATATTGGCGGCACGATGCGATCCGCATCCGTGCCGATGCCGGCTAGCGCTAGCTCTTCTCGCTGCCGCCCCCGGCGGTGATGACTTGCACGGAAAGGCGGGGCGTGGCCAGGTCCAGGCCCGCCTCGTCGAGCTGGCGCTTGAGCGCCAGGTTGAAGGCCCGCGACACCTCCCACTGCTTGATCGGCGCGGTCTTGAAGCGTGCGCGCAGCACCGCCGAGCCGGACTCGAAGCTTTCCACCCCCTGGAACTCCAGCGGCGACCAGATATTGCGTCGCTGCAACGGATCGGTGCGCATCTTCTGCCCGACGTCGCGGACCAGGGCGATCGCCTGGTCGATGTTCATGTTGTAGGGAATGGCGATGCGGAAGATCGCGTAGCCGAACTCGCGGGAGTAGTTCTTGATGCTCTTGATCTCGCTGAACGGGATGGTGTGGACGATGCCGTCGATGTCCCGCAGGCGCACGGTACGGATGGTCAGGCCCTCGACGGTGCCCAGGTGGCCGCCGACATCGACGTAGTCGTCGATGGCCAGGGAGTCCTCGATGATGATGAACAGGCCGGTGATCAGGTCGGCCACCAGCGACTGCGCGCCGAAGCCGATGGCCAGGCCAATGACACCGGCACCGGCGAGCAGCGGGGTGACGTTCATGCCCATGTTGGCCAGGGCGACGATCAGGCCGATGATGAAGATGGCCACGAACAGCACGTTGCGGATCAGCGGCATCATGGTCTGTGCGCGGGCATTGGCTAGGCCCTTGCGCGAGCGGGTCAGGGCGTGATGCACGGCAGTGTCGGCGAGGATCCACACCAGCCAGGCGGCGATCAGGGTACCGGCGAGCCCGGCCAGGCGCATCGCCACCTCATGGCCTTCGCCTTCGGCGAAGCCGATCAGCGAGAAGCCCCAGACCCGTAGGCCCAGCTCGATGAACGCCAGCCACACCGCCAGGTGCACCAGGGTGTAGGCGAAGCTGCGCAGGCGTTCGGCGTAGACCGCCTGGCGGCGATTGGCACGGCGCGGCTTGAGCGAATGGCGGCGCACCAGGCCGTTGATCACCATGCACAGGATCACCAGGACGGTGCACATCAGCGACTGGCGCAGGGCAGTGCTGGTGTCGCCGGCGGACACGAAGGTGGCGAACAGGGAGATCCCCACCAGCACCAGCGCCGGAAGGTACCAGAAGGTACCGAGGACCTCGATGGTGTCGCTCAGGGCGCGGCGCTTGAGGCGCTGGGCCAGCGGCTGGTTGCGGATCAGGTGGGCGATGGGGCGGCGGAAGCGCAGGATGAACAGGGCCGTGGACAGCGCCGCCAGCACGTTGGCCAGGGTCGCCAGGGCGTGGGCCAGGTGGGTGCCGAGGGCGAGGTACAGGCGCGGATCGTTCATCGCCTCGCCGAAGGCGGCGAAGCTGCCGATCAGCCACAGCGGGCGGAAGGCCTGGTGCCGGAGGATATGCAGGGCGCGATGGCGGTGCGGGCCGTCGAGCAGGGAAAAGGCGATGACGCAGATGGCCGAGAAGCAGGTGCCGACCACCAGCGCATAGGCCAGCACCATGGCCATGGACTTGCCCAGCGACGAGGGCAGGGCGAAGCTCAGGTACACGGTGATCACCAGTGCCACCAGCCAGGGCCCGAGCTTGCGCAGGGCGAAGCGCACCAGGTCCCAGGTGCGCGGGTGCTGGGGCAGTTCCTCGGTCAGGCCGAACTTCACCCGCAGGCGATGGCTGGCCCAGTTCAGCGCGTAGGCCAGCAGGCTCCACAGGGCGATGATGGCGATGAAGCCGAACAGCAGGCCCGGCAACTGCTGGACCGGGACCTTGAGCGCAGAGAGCTCGATCTGCGCCAGCTCCATTTCGTCGGACCAGCGCTTGAACGGACTGGCCTCGCCGCTGAACTGCTTTTCCAGCTCGGCGAGGGTGCCGCCGATCAGGCCCAGCACGCCCTGTTCCGGTTCCGGCTGGGCTTGGCGGGTGCTGTCGCGAAGCTTCTTCAGGTCGTTGAGCAGGCGCGTGCGCTGCTGGTCGTTTTCCAGGGTGGTGATGACTTCGTCGAGGGACTTGCCCAGCGGCTCGCTGGCTTGTGGCTGGGCCGGGGCACTGCCGCCAAGCAGGCCTGGCAGGCCGGCGGCGTTGGCCGGGCCAGCGGTGGCGAGGAGAACAAGGAGCAGGGCGAGACAACGCAGGACGACAGACACTGGACGATCAACCTCGAACACCGGTAATCGGCGCAGTGTAGAGGATTTCTCAGGTCAGTTTTTCGAGGATCTTCCAGACCATGATGCCGAGTATCGACAGCATGCCCAGCCACATCATCAACACGCCCCAGTTGCTGTCACGTTTGGTGAAGCCGATGGTCAGCAGGATCAGGCCGGCAAGCACCGGAAGGAACATCGAATGAAACGCAGACATGCGCAAGGTCCTTCTTCTTCCTCGGAAACGTCAGGCAGAAGCATAGGCGCAAAACGAGCGAAGCGGCTTGACCGGTGTCACGGATCGCCAAAAAGGGCGGGGCAGAGCGCCCCGCCTCGGGCTTACGGTAGCTCGCGGCTGCGGTAGAAGGCGGTCAGCACCTTGACCAGGTGGGCGAGGTCCTGGCTGCCGCACAGCTCGCGGATCGAGTGCATGGCGAAGGTCGGCAGGCCGATGTCGACGGTGCGCACGCCGAGGTGGCTGGCGGTGATCGGGCCGATGGTCGAGCCGCAGCCCATGTCGCTGCGCACCACGAAGCTCTGCACCGGTACTTCCTCGGCCATGCACAGGTGGCGGAAGAATCCGGCGGTTTCGCTGTTGGTGGCGTAGCGCTGGTTGTTGTTGACCTTGATCACCGGACCGGCGTTGAGCTTGGGACCGTGGTTGCCGTCGTGCTTCTCGGCGTAGTTGGGGTGCACGCCGTGGGCGTTGTCCGCCGAGACCAGCAGCGAGCGCTGGATGGTGCGTACGTACTCGTCGCCATCCGGCAGCAGGCGGCGCAGGGTCTGTTCGAGCATCGGGCCGTCGGCGCCGCAGGCCGAGCAGGAACCGACTTCCTCGTGGTCGGTGCACACCAGCACGCAGGTCTCGTCGCTGTCGGCACCGAGCAGGGCCTGCAGGCCGGCGTAGCAGGACAGCAGGTTGTCGAGGCGCGCACCGGCGATGAACTCGCCGTGCAGGCCGACCAGGGCGGCATCCTGGGTGTCGTAGAAGCTCAGTTCGTAGTCCAGCACCACGTCGGCGTTGAGGCCGTGCTCGCGGGCCAGTTGCTCGGTGAGCAGGGCGCGGAAATCGACGCGCTCGTCGCCGGCGACCTGGGCCAGGATCGGTGGCAGCTCGGTCTGCGGGTTGATCGCCCAGCCTTCGTTGGCGGTGCGGTTGAGGTGGATCGCCAGGTTGGGGATCACTGCGATCGGCAGCTTGAAGTCGACCAGGGCGCTTTCCACCTTGCCGTCACGGCGGAAGGTGACGCGGCCGGCCAGCGACAGGTCGCGGTCGAACCACGGCGCGAGCAGGGCGCCGCCGTAGACTTCCACGCCCAGCTGCCAGAAGCCGTGGCGCTGCAGCTCAGGCTGCGGCTTGACCCGCAGGCACGGGCTGTCGGTGTGGGCGCCGACCAGGCGGATGCCGTCGAGCAGCGGCGAGTGGCGGCCGAGCTTGATGGCGATGATCGAGGAGTCGTTGCGGGTCAGGTAGTAGCGACCGCCGGGCACCGTGGCCCAGCTGTCGCGCTCGTCCAGGCGCTGGTAGCCGGCCGCTTCGAGGCGCTGGGCCAGGCTGGCGGTGGCGTGGAAGGGCGTGGGGGAGGCTTTGAGGAATTCAATCAGGCCTTGGTTCAGGGCGTCGCGCATAAGTCACTCCAGACAGCAGTGGGCGCGAGTTTAGCGCAGATGTGCTTATGGGAGCACGCGGACCCTGTGGGAGCGGGTTCACCCGCGATTGCGATGGTGAATTCACTAAAGTAATCGCGGGTGAACCCGCTCCCACAGGATCCTGTGCAATATCAGCCCAGCGATCGGACATTCAGAACGGTGCCGGGCACTCGAACTTCAGGCGCTCGCCGCTTACCGGATGGGTAAAGCTCAGCATCGAAGCATGCAGGCACAGCCGCTCATGGGCGGCCAGGGCTTCGGGGTTGGCGTAGAGGCGGTCGCCCAGCAGCGGATGCCCGATCGACAGCATGTGCACGCGCAGCTGGTGCGAGCGCCCGGTGATCGGCGTCAGCTCGACCCGGCAGTGGTCGCCACAGCGTTCGACGATGCGCCAGAAGGTCAGGGCATGCTTGCCCTGCTCGTGATCCACCACGTGGCGCGGCTTGGTCGGCGGGTCGTAGCGCAGGGGCAGGTCGATGCTGCCGCTGTCCAGCGCCGGTTGTCCCCAGCACAGGGCGGTGTAGGCCTTCTCGGTCTCGCGGTCGTGGAACTGGCGCGACAACTCGCGGTGGCTGTCGGCATCGCGGGCAAGGA
Organism: Pseudomonas ulcerans; assembly: GCF_036324125.1. Lineage (NCBI taxonomy): Bacteria > Pseudomonadati > Pseudomonadota > Gammaproteobacteria > Pseudomonadales > Pseudomonadaceae > Pseudomonas > Pseudomonas ulcerans. Next base: position 6,616 of record NZ_JAZDQN010000011.1, read on the forward strand.
GGATGATCCCCGAGGTCTCCCAGTCGAGGCGGTGGACGATCAGGGCATCGGGAAAGCCGTTTTCCTGCAGGCGGGTGATCAGGCAGTCCTTGTTGTCCTCGGCCCGGCCGGGCACGGAGAGCAGCAGGGTGGGTTTGTTGATCACCAGGATGGCGTCATCCTGGTACAGGATCTCGACGTTGGACAACGGCATTGCGTGTTCTCTGCAAACGCCAACGGCGACGGCCAGGTCCAGGCTTTGCAGCCTGGCCCCGGCCGTCGCCGCGGCAGGTTACCCGGGACGCCTCAGGTGCGGTCGGGCAGGGTGATGTTGAGTTCGAGAATCGAGCAGCTGCCCTGGTTCTCCAGCGCCACCTGCACGTCATCGTTGCCGATGTTGACGTACTTGCGGATCACCTCTACCAGCTCCTTCTGCAGGGCCGGCAGGTAGTCCGGGGTGCTGCGCTGTCCGCGCTCGTGCGCCACGATGATCTGTAGACGCTCTTTCGCAACCGACGCGGAACTGGGTTTTTTGTTGGCACGAAAGAAGTCAAAAAGGTTCATGGTTCAATTGCCTCCAAACAGGCGCTCGAAGAATCCCTTCTTCTGCACGTCGAGGAACCGGTGTTCCACGGTTTTGCCCAGCAGGCGGTCGACGGTGTCGCTGTACGCCTGGCCAGCATCGCTCTGGTCGTCGAGGATGACCGGGACGCCCTGGTTGGAGGCCTTGAGCACGGCCTGGGATTCGGGAATGACACCCAGCAGCGCGACGGAGAGGATTTCCTTGACGTCTTCGACGCCCAGCATCTCGCCCTTGCTCACGCGCTCGGGGTGGTAACGGGTGATCAGCAGGTGTTCCTTGATCGGGTCTTCGTTGCGCTCGGCACGGCGCGACTTGCTGGCCAGCAGGCCGAGCATGCGGTCCGAGTCGCGTACCGAGGAAACTTCCGGGTTGGTCACGACGATGGCTTCGTCGGCGAAGTACATCGCCAGGTGCGCGCCCTTCTCGATACCGGCCGGGGAGTCGCAGACCACGTAGTCGAAGGTTTCCTTCAGTTCCATCAGGACCTTCTCGACGCCTTCCTGGGTCAGCGCGTCCTTGTCACGGGTCTGGCTGGCGGCCAGCACGTACAGGTTTTCCAGGCGCTTGTCCTTGATCAGGGCCTGCTGCAGGTTGGCTTCGTTGTTGACGACGTTGACGAAGTCGTACACCACGCGGCGTTCGCAGCCCATGATCAGGTCGAGGTTACGCAGGCCGACGTCGAAGTCGACGATCACAGTCTTGTGCCCGCGCAGCGCGAGGCCGGTACCGATGGCGGCACTGGTGGTGGTCTTGCCCACACCACCCTTGCCGGAAGTCACCACGAGAATCTTGGCCAAGGTGTATCACCCCTAAAAATGATGAAAATGGACGCGTGGTCCCAAAAATACAAAAAACGGCAACTAACTGATGAAGTTGCGCGGAAAATGGCGGCAGTATCCGTTAAAGGCGGGTGATGTTCAACACGTCTCCGGACAGGCTGACCTGCACCCCGGCACCCCACAGCGGATCGCGTCGCAGGTCTTCGGAAACCTTGTACTGCCCGGCGATGGAGACCAGCTCGGCGGTCATCTGCTGGCAGAAGATCCGCGCCTTGGTATTGCCTTTTATGCCCGCGAGGGCGCGACCGCGCATTGGCCCGTACACATGGATGTTGCCATCGGCGAGAAGTTCCGCACCCGGGCTGACCGCCGACACCACGACCAGGTCGCCACCCTGAGCATAGATCTGTTGGCCACCGCGTACAGGCGAGGTGATGATCTTCGTCGGGCGCACCGTTGGCTCGGGCGGCGGAGGCGGTGGCGCAGGGGCGGGTTCGGGCTTTTTCACCGGTTCGATTTCCACCGGGTCCACCGGCCGTTCGCGGGCGCCGGACGGCGGCAGCACCGGCAGGTCGATGGCGATGGCCGCGGCGATGTCCTCGATGCGGCTGGCGCGGATGGCCAGGGTGCGCAGGCCATGCTGGCGGCAGATGCGCATCATCCCCGGCAGGTCGACGCTGCCTTCGCCGGCCGGCAACTTGTCCAGCGCCAGCACCAGCGGCGTGTTGCTGAAGAAGTTGGGCGCCTGGGCCACCTTGGCCGCCAGCTGCCGGTCGAGTCCATCGAGATCGTTCCGGGCAAGCTCCAGCACGGTGATGGCGAGCATGCTGCCCTTGAGCTGGAACACGGGGGCTTGGTCTGGCGTCTGGCTTTGGCTCATGGTCTGCGTCGAGGCGGCTTTGTTGCGAAAAGTGCCCAGACTTATAACGAGAACGCCGGTTAGCCGCAACCCACGTGGAACCGTTGTAGAATGCCCGGCCTTTTTCTTTCCGGAATCTTGAATGGATCGCCCGCGTTTTCAACCTCGTTTCCTGCACCCGCGTTTCTGGCCGTTGTGGCTGGGGCTCGGCCTGCTGTGGCTGATCGTGCAGCTGCCATACCCGGTTTTGCTGGGGATCGGTCGTGCCCTCGGCGCCGTGATGTACCGCGTCGCCGGCTCCCGGCGGGCGATCGCGGCGCGCAACCTGGAACTGTGCTTCCCGGAATTGCCGTCCGTCGAGCGAACCCGCCTGCTCAAGGAAAACTTCGCGTCCACCGGCATCGCCTTCTTCGAAATGGCCATGAGCTGGTGGTGGCCAAAGGCCCGTCTGGCGCGCCTGGCGCACATCGAGGGGCTGGAGCACCTGCAGGCGGCGCAGCGTGATGGCCAGGGTGCCATCTTGATGGCCCTGCACTTCACCACCCTGGAGATCGGCGCCGCACTGCTCGGCCAGGAGCACACCATCGACGGCATGTACCGCGAACACAAGAACGCCCTGTTCGACTGGGTCCAGCGCCGCGGTCGCGAGCGCCACAACCTCGACTCGCTGGCGGTGGAGCGCGAGGATGTGCGCGGCATGCTCAAGCTGCTGCGTGCCGGCCGTGCCATCTGGTACGCACCGGACCAGGACTACGGCGCCAAGCAGAGCCTGTTCGTGCCGCTGTTCGGCATCCAGGCGGCGACGGTCACCGCCACCACCAAGTTCGCCCGCCTGGGCCGGGCCCGGGTGATTCCCTTCACCCAGCAGCGCCTCGCCGACGGCAGCGGCTACCGCCTGGTCATCCACCCGCCGCTGGCGGACTTCCCCGGCGAGACCGAGGAAGCCGACTGCCTGCGCATCAACCAGTGGATCGAACAGGCGCTGCGCGAGTGCCCCGAGCAGTACCTGTGGGCCCACCGGCGCTTCAAGTCGCGGCCGCCGGGAGAGCCGAAGCTGTACAAGAAGTAAGCAGGCTTTATCGGTCATCTCAGGGAGTAAGCGCATGGCAGCAGCAGAACCGGTCACCGGCCTGATCCTTTCCGGCGGCGGCGCCCGTGCCGCCTATCAGGTCGGGGTCCTGGCGGGTATCGCCGACCTGCTGCCACAAGGCGCGGCCAATCCCTTCCCGGTGATCGTCGGCACCTCGGCCGGGGCGATCAATGCGGTGACCCTGGCCAGTGGTGCCCTGCAGTTCGCCGAGGCGATCCGGCGCCTGACGGCGTTCTGGCAGGGCTTTCGCAGCCACCAGGTGCTGCGCAGCGACTGGCCTGGTGTGGTGCGCCAGGCCAGTCGCTTCGTCGGCCACAGCCTGCTCGGCCTGGGCCGCCAGGTGCCGGTGGCGTTGCTCGACAGCTCGCCGTTGCGCGGCCTGCTGACCGAGCACCTCGACCTTGGCGGGATCGGCCATGCCATCGAGCAGAAGCATCTGCGCGCGGTGGCGGTGACTGCGTTCGGCTACGAGTCGGGGCAGGCGGTGACCTTCTATCAGGGGCGTGGTGCCATCGACCCCTGGTTGCGCCATCGCCGCATCGGCCTGCCGACGCGTCTGAGCATCGAGCACCTGCTGGCCAGTTCGGCGATCCCGCTGTTGTTCGCGCCGGTCAAGCTGGGGCACGAGTACTACGGGGATGGCGCGGTGCGCCAGTCGGCGCCGATCAGCCCGGCGCTGCACCTGGGGGCCAACCGCATCCTGGTGGTGGGGGTCAGCGGCAACCCGCGCGGCCCGGCGGATACCATGCCCCATGCGCGGGTCTACAGTGGCCAGCCGCCGAGCCTGGCGCAGATCGGCGGGCACCTGCTCAACAGTACCTTCATCGACAGCCTGGAAGACGATCTGGAGCTGCTTCAGCGTCTCAATCACCTCAGCCACCTGGTCCCCGCGCAGGAACGGCCGCAGCGCCTGGGGCTGACGCCGGTGGAGGTGCTGGTGGTCGCGCCGAGCCAGCCGCTGGACGAGATCGCCGCGCGTCATCGGCGCGAGCTGCCGGCGGCCTTGCGTCTGTTCTTGCGTGGGCCGGGGGCGACCAAGACCAGCGGAGCCGGGGTGCTTAGCTACCTGCTGTTCGAGGCAGGGTACTGCAGCGAACTGATCGAACTGGGGCGGCGGGATGCCTTGGCCAAGAGTGCCCAGCTTCGCAGCTTCCTGGGCTTGCCCGGAAATCAAAGCTGACGCATGACCCCTGTGGGAGCGGGTGAACCCGCTCCCACAGGGGGCTGTGTCGTTCTGTTATTCGGCGATCTGCAGCTTGCGCGACTCGGTATAGACGTAGCGCACCTTCTCGTACTCGAACGGCGAGTTCATCTGGCCGTAGCGGAAGTTGGTGGTGTAGCGCTTGTCGATGGCGCGCAGCACCCAGATTTCCGGGTGATTGCTGCTGACCTCGGCGACGTTGAGGAAGTTGATCTGGTTTTCCGCGCCGTAGTCCACCACCAGGCCGCCGGTATCGCGCAGGTTGGACGGGCCGAGGATCGGCAGCATCAGGTACGGACCGCCTGGCACGCCCCACACGCCGAGGGTCTGGCCGAAGTCTTCGTTCTGCTTGGGCAGGCCCATCTTCGCCGCCGGATCCCACAGGCCGAACACGCCGATGGTGGTGTTCAGCAGCAGGCGCCCGGTGATCTCCATGGAGCGCTGGCCCTTGAACTGCAGCAGGCTGTTGAGCAGGTTGGGCACATCGCCCAGGTTGCTGAAGAAGTTGCTCACGCCGCTGCGCAGGAACTCCGGGGTGACGTAGCGGTAGCCGTTGACCACCGGCAGGAACACCCATTGGTCGAAGCGGTAGTTGAAGTGATAGACCCGGCGGTTCCACGACTCCAGCGGGTCGTAGACCTCAAGGGCGTCGAGGGTCGCCCGCTCGAATTCGCGCTGGTCCAGCCCGGGGTTGAACTTGAGCTCCTTGAGCGGCTCGGTGAAGCCGTCGGTGTCGAGGACGCTGGCCGCCGGGGCGGGTTCGTCGGCGAAGGCCGGCGCGGCGGCCAGCAGCAGGGCGGTGATCAGCAGGCGTTTAACCACGGAAGAACTCCAGCATGTCGTCGCTGTTGACGCGGTAGTTGAGGTTGCCGCAATGGCCGCCATGAGGGTAAAGGGTCAGCCGGTCGCCGAAGGTCTTGCGCAGGAAACCGATGTCGCCGGGGCCGAGGATCACGTCGTCGGCGTTGTGCATCACGGCGATCTTCGGCGACTTGCTGAGGTAGTCCTGCAGGGCGTAGAGGCTGACCTGGTCGATCAGTTGCAGCAGGCTGCCGCCGTCGGTGCGGGCGCGCCACATGGGGATCACCTGCTCGGTCAGGTAGCAGTCGAAATCGCATTGCAGCGCGCGCTTGAAGAACGGCGTCAGGCTGCTGCCCTCGGTAATCGGAAACTTCGGCGGAATGATCAGGCCGCGGCGGTTGATCAGGTCCGAGGTGAAGGCGATGTCGGCGGCGGAGAAGCGGAACGAGCTGCCGATGAGCATGGCCATCTGTTCGTTGGACAGGTGCTGGCGCGACTGCTGGAAGTCGTAGAGCAGGGCGTCGTTAAGGTCGATGTAGCCCTTCTGCTGGAAGTAGCGGGTCAGCTTGTTGAGCACCAGTTCGTAGAAGTTGGTGTGGCTGGTGATGCCCTTGACCTCGGTCTGCACCAGGCGGTCGAGGTTGGTGATCGAGGTATACAGGTTCACCGGTGGGTTGAGCAGCAGCACGCGCTTGAAGTTGAAGCTGCGCCGGGTCTCGTCGAGGTGGGCGACGAAGGCCGCGTCGAGGGCGCCGAGGCTGTAGCCGCTGAGGTAGAACTCTTTCACCGGCAGGCGCGGGTGCTGGGCGCGCACGCCTTGCATGACCCGGTAGAGGTCCTCGGCGTCCTCGCTGCTGATGCCTGGCGTGGCGAAGCGCGAGGCGGCGCTCATGAAGTCGTAGCTGGTCGGCGAGGACAGCTGTACCACATGGAATCCGGCCTTGTAATAGAGGCGCTTGAGGTATTCGTTGATGCTGGCGTTATAGGGTGCGCCGGTGCCGGCGATCAGGAAGATCAGCGGCGCCTCGTGGTCCTGGCGGGCCAGGCGGTAGGTCAGTTTCTTCACCGGCCAGAAGTTGTCCGGCAGGGTGAAGGCGCGCTCGGGGCGCATGTTCAGGGTGTAGTCGTTCTGGGTGATGTCATCGTCCGTGGGCAGCTCGGGACGCAGGTCCGGCGGCGTGGTGGCGATGGTCGCCTCGAACGGATTGGTCAGTGGATAGCCGTAGGTGGCGGCATCGATATCCGCAGCCGACGCGGCCGCACTCAGCAATAGGCCGCCTAGCAGGGCAGCGAGGCGCAGTGGTCGAAACATGACGGATCCCCGGAAAAGACAAAAATCGCATTGCACCCTAGGACACTTGTGTGACGGAAGAAGTTGCCAAGTGCCACTGTCTTTGTTGTCCCGGATGTTGCCGCGCCCGGCTTGATGGCTGCAACACCGGGTTGCATTTCTCTCTGGGGTAAAAATAGCCGAGGCGGGCGCTTTCGCCTTGCGCAGACGGCCCGAGGGATTATGCTGGCCACCGATTTTTCTGACTTTGGAGTACCCCATGTCCCAGCGGTTACCACTGATCGCCTTGCTGCTGTTCATCCCGCTGTGGCTGGCTGCCAGTTACGGCGTGCGCTACGGGTTCATGGAGGACCCGCAGTGGGTCGGGGTCTGCTCGGCACAGGTGCAGGTGTGGGAGTGTTCGGTGCGCTCGACCCTGGGGCTGACCATCCACTTCCGGATCCTGGCGTGGATCGGCCTGGGCCTGGCGCTGCTGGCGACCCTGGTGCCACGCCGTGCCGGCTGGTGGCTGGCGGTGCTGGCGCTGGTGGCGGGGATTCCGGCGCTGGTGCTGTACACGGCGAGCATTGCCGTGTTCACGGTGGTGCTGGCGGGGTTACGTCTGGTTAGAAAGGGATAGCAGGCAGGTTTTGGGACCGCTGAGCGGTCCCAAAACCACTCAGCGCCGAACCCGCAGGCAGCGCCACAAGGCTGCGGCCATCGCCACGCCGACCGCCGCCCAGACCCAGGCCTGCTGGCTCAGCAGCCCCTCCCGGTACAACTGGGGCGCAATGCCCGCCCCCACGATGAAGGTCAGCAAGGCCACCTCGGCCCGCGGCACGCGGACCGGCCGCAGCAGGTACACCAGCGCCGGCACCACGAACGCCGCACTCGGGAAACTGCGATAACGCGGATCGAATACCAGCGCCAGCACGCTCACCGCTGCCGCGAAGCCCGCCGCCACGACCCACCAGCCCGCCCGCGCGTCCAGCCAGGCGAACAGCCGCTGGCGCCAGCCCTCGCGAGAGGCCAATGCCAGCGCCCCGTGGGCCAGCACCAGCAGGTTGAGCCCTGCCAGCAACACCACCCACAGCCATTCACCCATGAAGCGGCTGTTGGTCCGCGCCAGTTCGCCCCACAAGCCAAGACTCGCCGCGCCGATCGCCGCCAGCAGCGGCAGAGCCAGGGCATTGCGCGTGCCCCGTACCGGCCCGGCCAGCACCAGCACGCCGATGAACAGCGCCACGCCGGCCGCCAGCCATTGCGGCCACAACGGCAGGTTGCTCACCGGTCCTTCGAGCACGCCCTTGTCATGCCGGTCGGCGTCGTACAGCCCCCAGTAGCCGCCCACCGCGCCTTCGCTGGCGCGCTTCCACGGCTGGTCGAAGGCTTCGATCAGGTTGTAGTGCCAGCCGTTCTTCTCGGCCATGGCCACGAAGCCGCGGATGAAGCGCGCCTCGTTGACCCGGCTGGGCAGGGCGGTCTCGCGCTGGCGGCCCTCGCTGGGCCAGCCGGTTTCGCCGATCAGGATGTCCTTGGGCGCGAACCTGTTGCCGAACACCTGGCGGATCTCGCCGACATGGGCCAGGGCATCGTCGATGCCGCGTGGATCGTCTTCCCAGTACGGCAGCAGGTGGATGGTCAGGAAGTCCACTGCCGGGGCGATCTGCGGGTGCTGCAGCCAGAATTCCCAGACATCGGCGTAGGTCACCGGCACCTGGACCTGGCTTTTCACCTGGCCGATCAGCTCGGCCAGGCGGTCACCGGTGATTTCCTTGCGCAGCAGGGTCTCGTTGCCGACGATCACCGCGCGGACCACGTCCGGGTTGGCGTTGGCCGAGGCGATCAGGGCCTTGATTTCCTTGTCGGTATCCAGCGGATTGCCGTTGACCCAGGCCCCCAGCATCACCTTCAGCCCGTACTTGCGCGCGATGGCCGGGATGCCTTCGAGGCCGGTCATGGAGTAGGTGCGGATGCACTCGAAGCGTTTCGACAGCAAGGCCAGGTCGGCATCGATGCGCTCGGGGCGCAGGGTGAAGGGCTGGTCGAAGGGCGACTGGTCCTTGTCGAACGGGGTGTAGGACGCGCACTGCAACTTGTGCGTGGCACTGGCGGCGTCGGGCAGCACCACCGGCTTGCCGAGCCCGTACCAGAGCCCGGCGAGGGCGAACAGGCCGAGCAGGCAGGCGAACAGGTAGGGCGGCAGCGCAAAGCGGGCGGTCGAGGGCATGGAGCGTTCCGGTGGGCCAACAAAGCCGCCAATACTACCCGTAAACGCCTGCGGATTTTTCCTTGGCATGCAAAGTTCGGACAGGTTTTGCGCAAGCCCCCGGGAGCCGGGCAGATGCTGGCCAGATGGTGTCGTTTCTCGATGTTTCGAGGTCGCTGACAGAGCAGGATCATCGCGCCCCGGGGTTGATGATGGACGCCATCAGTACTCCGCTGATGCGGTCCTGGTCCAGGTTTTATGGCGTGAAGGGGGCGCCGTGCACCAGAACAAGACGTAGCCCGATCTGCGTCGGGCGCTTGACTCTATCCGTGAAGCGACAAGGGGAAGCTTTGATGAAAATGCGACGACTCCTAGGGGCGGGCACCGCCCTGGTATTGGCATTCAGCGCCGCGCAGGCGATGGCCAAGGAAGTGAGTATCGGTTATGTCGATGGCTGGTCCGATAGCGTGGCGACCACCCATGTGGCGGCCGAGGTCATCAAACAGAAGCTGGGGTACGACGTGAAACTCATGCCGGTGGCCACCGGCATCATGTGGCAGGGTGTCGCCACCGGCAAACTCGACGCCATGCTCTCCGCCTGGCTGCCGGTCACCCACGGCGAATACTGGGCCAAGAACAAGGACAACGTGGTCGACTACGGCCCCAACTTCAAGGACGCCAAGATCGGCCTGATCGTGCCGGAGTACGTCAAGGCGCAATCGGTGGCGGACCTGAAGACCGACGAAGGCTTCAAGAAGAAGATCGTCGGCATCGACGCCGGCTCCGGCGTGATGCTCAAGACCGACCAGGCAATCAAGGACTACGAGCTCACCGGCTACAAGCTGCAGGCCAGCTCCGGCGCGGCGATGACCGCCGAACTGGGTCGTGCCTACGACAAGAAGCAGGACATCGCGGTGACCGGCTGGGTGCCGCACTGGATGTTCGCCAAGTGGAAACTGCGCTTCCTCGAAGACCCGAAAGGCGTCTACGGCGCTGCCGAGACCGTGAACAGCATCGGCAGCAAGGAGCTGGCGAGCAAGGCTCCGGAAGTCGCCGAGTTCCTCAAGAAGTTCTCCTGGCAGTCCAAGGACGAGATCGGCGAGGTCATGTTGGCCATTCAAGAGGGCGCAAAGCCTGATGCCGCCGCCAAGGACTGGGTCGCCAAGCACCCTGAGCGCGTCGCCGAATGGACCGCCAAGTAATGGCTTGATGCCTCTATCCTGAGGCTTGCAAGGCCGCTCCCCGGTTTCCCGGCGGGCGGCCTTGTCGTTTCCGGGTTGTTACGGCGTTCGCAAAACACTTTTACATCTAAGACTAAGGTCGTCTGGAGCGCGTTCATGGGCAGCATAAAGTGGTGACGGGTTCTACCTAATCTGTGCTGCGAGGACAAAAACAATGAACGACAGCATTTACCTATCGATACAAAACAGCCCGCGGTTCAAGGAGCTGGTGTCAAAACGCGAGCGTTTCGCCTGGATTCTCTCGGTGATCATGCTCGGCCTTTACTCTGCTTTCATCCTGCTGATTGCCTATGGCCCGCAAGTACTGGGCGCCAAGATCAGTCCCGACTCGTCGATCACCTGGGGCATTCCCCTCGGCGTGGGCCTGATCCTCTCGGCCTTCATCCTCACCGGCATCTACGTACGTCGTGCCAATGGCGAGTTCGATGAGCTGAACAACGCAATCCTCAAGGAGGTTCAGCAATGATCCGGCGTGTACTGGCAACCTTGGCCATCGGCGCGTTCGCACCCGCCGTCTGGGCCGCCGACGCCCTCACCGGCGAGGTGCAGAAACAACCGCTGAACGTCGCGGCGATCCTCATGTTCGTCGCCTTCGTCGGTGCCACCCTGTGCATCACCTACTGGGCCTCGAAGAAAAACAACTCGGCATCCGACTACTACGCCGCCGGCGGCAAGATCACCGGCTTCCAGAACGGCCTGGCGATCGCCGGCGACTACATGTCCGCGGCGTCCTTCCTGGGGATTTCCGCCCTGGTGTTCACCTCCGGCTACGATGGCCTGATCTACTCGATCGGCTTCCTCGTCGGCTGGCCGATCATTCTCTTCCTGATCGCCGAACGCCTGCGCAACCTGGGTAAATACACCTTCGCCGACGTGGCCTCCTATCGCCTCGGCCAGAAGGAAATCCGCACCCTGTCCGCTTCCGGTTCGCTGGTGGTGGTGGCCTTCTACCTGATCGCCCAGATGGTCGGCGCCGGCAAGCTGATCCAGCTGCTGTTCGGTCTCGACTACCACATCGCGGTCATCCTGGTCGGCATCCTGATGTGCATGTACGTGCTGTTCGGCGGCATGCTGGCGACCACCTGGGTCCAGATCATCAAGGCGGTGCTGCTGCTCTCCGGTGCCAGCTTCATGGCGCTGATGGTGATGAAACACGTCAACTTCGACTTCAGCCAGCTGTTCTCCCAGGCCATCGCCGTGCACCCGAAAGGCGAGGCGATCATGAGCCCCGGCGGCCTGGTGAAAGACCCGATCTCGGCCTTCTCCCTGGGTCTGGCGCTGATGTTCGGTACCGCCGGCCTGCCGCACATCCTGATGCGCTTCTTCACCGTGAGCGACGCCAAGGAAGCCCGCAAGTCGGTGTTCTACGCCACTGGCTTCATCGGCTACTTCTACATCCTGACCTTCATCATCGGCTTCGGCGCGATCCTGCTGGTCAGCACCAACCCGACCTTCAAGGACGCGGCTGGCGCCCTGATCGGCGGCAACAACATGGCGGCGGTGCACCTGGCCGACGCGGTAGGCGGCAGCATCTTCCTCGGCTTCATCTCGGCCGTGGCCTTCGCCACCATCCTCGCGGTGGTTGCCGGCCTGACCCTGGCCGGTGCCTCGGCAGTGTCCCATGACCTGTACGCCAGCGTATGGCGCAAGGGCAAGGCCAACGAGAAGGACGAGATCCGCGTATCGAAGATCACCACCATCGCCCTGGCGATCCTCGCCATCGGCCTGGGCATCCTCTTCGAAAGCCAGAACATCGCCTTCATGGTCGGCCTGGCGTTCTCCATCGCGGCCAGCTGCAACTTCCCGGTACTGCTGCTCTCGATGTACTGGAAGAAGCTGACCACCCGTGGCGCCATGATCGGCGGCTGGATGGGCCTGATCAGTGCCGTGGCACTGATGATCCTCGGCCCGACCATCTGGGTGCAGATCCTGCATCACGAGAAGCCGATTTACCCGTACGAGTACCCGGCGCTGTTCTCGATGCTGATTGCCTTCGTCGGTATCTGGTTCTTCTCGATCACCGACAAGTCCAAGGCCGCTGAAGACGAGCGCGCGCTGTTCTTCCCGCAGTTCGTCCGTTCGCAGACAGGCCTGGGTGCCAGTGGTGCGGTTTCCCACTGATCCCGAGCTGAAATGAAAAAGACGGCCCTTTCGAGGGCCGTCTTTTTTTGTCCGCGGGTCAGGTCATATGTAGCCGAGCAACAGCAATATCAGCAGGACGATCAGCACCGTGCCGATGACCCCCGACGGCCCGTAGCCCCAGCTTCTGGAGTGCGGGAAGACCGGCAGGCCGCCGATCAGCAGGAGGATCAGGATGATGATCAGGATTGTGCCCATGACGGATTCCTCTGGTTTCGGTCGGATGGGCAGACCTGCCGTTCAGGTCCGCTTGCAATTGTGATTGCCGGCGGGAGCAGAAAGTTTAATCGGGGTGCTTTCGAGGCCCTCGAAGTCACCGAAAAACCTCGGGGCTTTGCCCCCGCCATTCAGCAACCTGATACCCCTCCAGCCCGCGCAGACCCTTCGCTACACTGCCCCTCATCGACCAAACGCACACAAGGCAAACCGTCTATGCACAACCGCATGATGATCACCGGCGCAGGCTCCGGACTGGGGCGCGAGATCGCCTTGCGCTGGGCCCGCGAGGGCTGGCAACTGGCATTGAGCGACGTCAATGACGAAGGCTTGCGCGAGACCCTGGCCCTGGTCCGCGAGGCCGGCGGCAGCGGCTTCGTGCAGCGCTGCGACGTGCGCGACTACAGCCAGCTGATCGCCCTGGCCCAGGCCTGCGAGGAACACTTCGACGGCATCGACGTGATCGTCAACAACGCCGGTGTCGCCTCCGGCGGCTTCTTCGCCGAACTGTCCCTGGAAGACTGGGACTGGCAGATCGCGATCAACCTCATGGGCGTGGTCAAGGGCTGCAAGGCCTTCCTGCCGCTGCTGGAGAAGAGCAAGGGCAAGATCATCAACATCGCCTCCATGGCCGCGCTGATGCAGGGCCCGGCGATGAGCAACTACAACGTGGCCAAGGCCGGCGTGGTGGCGCTGTCGGAGAGCCTGCTGGTGGAACTGCGCCAGCTGGATGTCGGCGTGCACGTGGTCTGCCCGTCGTTCTTCCAGACCAACCTGCTCGACTCGTTCCGCGGCCCGACGCCGGCGATGAAGGCCCAGGTCGGCAAGCTCCTGGAAAGCTCGCCGATCAGCGCCAGCGACATCGCCGAGTACATCTACCAGCAGGTTGCCCGCGGCCAGTTCATGATCCTGCCCCACGAGCAGGGACGCATGGCCTGGCACCTCAAGCAGCATGACCCGCAGGCGCTCTACGACGAGATGGCCAGCATGGCCGAGAAAATGCGCGCCAAGGCCCGTCCGGGCCAATCCTGAGGCGTGCGATCAGGTATCCTCGGCTTTTTGCCAGTACCGGGGATACCAGTGATCAACTACCTGCTGTTCTTCTTTGCCGCCGTGTTCGAGATCGCCGGCTGCTACGCCTTCTACATGTGGTTACGGCTGGACAAGAGCGCCTGGTGGATCGCCCCGGCGCTGCTCAGCCTGACCCTGTTCGCCCTGCTCCTGACCCGCGTCGAGGCGGCCTACGCCGGGCGCGCCTATGCCGCCTACGGCGGGATCTACATCGTCACTTCGCTGCTGTGGCTGGCCTTCGTCGAGAAAGGCCGCCCGCTGGCCAGCGACTGGCTCGGCGCCTTGCTCTGTGTGCTGGGAGCGACGGTGATCCTGCTGGGGCCGCGGTTTCACCAGGCGGGCTGAGTTTGTAGGGTTTTTCCGTAGGTTTGGTCTGGCGGTGTGGTAGGACACCTCTATTTGTCGGCCAGACCGTTGAAGCGGACTACGCCGCCGGCCAGTCTCCGAATTCATCTTGAAATGGAGGATTCGGGAATGCTGGTCATAGGACGCGAGATTGGCGAAGTCATCAACATAGGTAACGACATCAAGCTCAAGGTGATCGCCGTGGACGGCGGCACCGTGCGCTTCGGCGTCAGCGCGCCGCGCAACGTGGAGATCCATCGCGCGGAGATCTATCAGAGGCTGGCGGAGGAACTGCAGAAGCAGAAGGCCGGCTGATCAGTCGAACAGCTCTTTCGGCACATCATGCTTGGGCAGCAGCTGGCATTGCTGGCTGTCCAGGTCGAAGAGGATGAATGCCTGTCCCTTCGCCAGGGCCTGGCGCACCCGCAGCACGCGGGTTTCCAGTGGGGTGTCGTCGCCGTTGTCGGTGCCGTCGCGGGTGACGAAATCCTCGATCAGGCGGGTGAGGGTCTCGGCTTCGAGTTGGTCGTAGGGGATCAGCATGGGGGCCTGCTCTTGAAGTAATGGCACATGCTACCTGCTTTGTTGATCGCCGCGGACCCTGTAGGAGCGGGTTACCCGCGATTGCGGCAGTGGGTTCACCATCGTAATCGCGGGTGAAACCGCTCCTACAGGTGTCCTCACGATCAATCCCTGCGGCCAAGCACCTCATCCACTGCCGGCACCCGCGTCTCGCTTTCCATCTGCGCATCGTGTTCCAGCTGGTGACTGAACCGCTCCAGCGAACTCCCCGCCGGATGCGAATCCGCCGCGAACACCGGCGGGCTCAGCAGGTAAGCGCCCAGCAGTCGGCTCAACGCCGCCAGGCTGTCGATATGGGTCCGCTCGTAGCCATGGGTCGCATCGCAGCCGAAGGCCAGCAGCGCGGTGCGGATATCGTGCCCGGCCGTGATTGCCGAATGCGCATCGCTGAAGTAATAGCGGAACAGGTCGCGGCGAACCGGCAGGTTGTGTTCGCCGGCCAGCTTCAGCAGATGCCGCGACAGGTGATAGTCGTAGGGCCCCGACGAGTCCTGCATCGCCACGCTCACCGCATGCTCGCTGGACTGCTGCCCGGGCGCCACCGGGGCGATATCGATGCCGACGAACTCGCTGACATCCCAGGGCAGTGCGCCGGCCGCGCCGGAGCCGGTTTCCTCGGTGATGGTGAACAGTGGATGGCAATCGATCTGCGGCTGCTGGCCGCTTTCCACCACCGCCTTGAGCGCCGCCAGCAGGGCGGCGACCCCGGCCTTGTCGTCCAGGTGCCGGGCGCTGATATGGCCGCTTTCGGTGAATTCCGGCAGCGGATCGAAGGCGACGAAATCCCCCACGTTGATGCCCAGCGACTCGCAATCGGCGCGGGTCGCGCAGTAGGCGTCCAGGCGTACCTCGATGTGTTCCCAGCTCACCGGCATCTGGTCGATGGCGGTGTTGAAGGCGTGCCCGCTGGCCATCAGCGGCAACACGCTGCCGCGCAGCACGCCGTTGTCGGTGAACACGCTGACCCGGCTGCCTTCGGCGAAGCGGCTCGACCAGCAACCCACCGCCGCCAGGCCGAGGCGGCCGTTGTCCTGCAGGCAGCGCACGCTGGCGCCGATGGTGTCGAGGTGGGCGGAAACGGCGCGGTCGGGAGAGTTGCGCCGGCCCTTGAGCGTGGCGCGGATGGTGCCGCGGCGGGTCAGTTCGAAGGGGATGCCCAGTTCTTCCAGGCGCTCGGCGACATAGCGCACGATGGTGTCGGTGAACCCGGTGGGGCTGGGGATCGCCAGCATTTCCAGGAGGACTTTCTGCAGGTAGTTCAGGTCCGGTTCGGGTAGGGGGGCGGACATGGGGACTCCTCTGATCATTGCGTCGGCCGGCTGTGGGGGAACAGCAGGTCGACGAAGCGTTCGGCAACGGGTTGCGGCTCATGGTTGGCCAGGCCGGCCCGTTCGTTGGCTTCGATGAATACGTACTCCGGCTGGTCGGCGGCGCGGACCATCAGGTCCAGGCCGACCACCGGGATATCCAGGGCGCGGGCCGCCTGGACCGCGGCCTCGGCCAGCACCGGGTGCAGGCGCGCGGTGACATCTTCCAGGCAGCCACCGGTGTGCAGGTTGGCGGTACGGCGCACGGCCAGGCGCTGCCCGGCCGGCAGCACGCTGGCGTAGTCGAAGCCGGCGGCCTGGACCGTGCGCAGGGTCTCGTCGTCCCGCGGGATGCGGCTTTCGCCGCCAGTGGCGGCCTGGCGCCGACGGCTTTGGGCCTCGATCAACTGTTCGATGCGGTGCAGGCCGTCGCCGACTATTTCGGCGGGATGGCGGATCGCCGCAGCGACCACCTCGAAACCGATTACCACGATGCGCAGGTCGAGGCCCTGGTGGAAGCTTTCCAGCAGGACCCGGCTGTCGAAACGGCGGGCCTGCTGGATGGCCTGTTCGAGTTCCTCCGGCGTGCTCAGGTTGACCGCCACGCCGTTGCCCTGTTCGCCGTCCACCGGCTTGACCACCACGGCGCCGTGTTCTTCGAGGAAGGCCAGGTTGTCGTCGGTCTCGCCCGCAAGTTGCTGCGCTGGCAGGCGCAGGCCGGCGGCGGCAAGGGTGCGGTGGGTCAGTTGCTTGTCCTGGCACAGGGTCATGCTCACCGCGCTGGTCAGGTCGCTCAAGGACTCGCGGCAGCGCACCCGGCGGCCACCGTGGTTGAGGGTGAACAGGCCGGCATCGGCGTTATCCACCTGCACGTCGATGCCGCGGCGGTAGGCCTCCTCGACGATGATCCGCGCGTAGGGATTGAGCCCGGCTTCAGGGCCCGGGCCGAGGAACAGCGGCTGGTTGATGCCGTTCTTGCGCTTGACCGCGAAGGTCGGCAGGGTGCGGAACCCCAGCTTGGCGTAGAGGCGCTTGGCCTGGCGGTTGTCGTGCAGCACCGAGAGATCGAGGTGGCTGAGGCCGCGACTCATGAAGTGCTCGATCAGGTGGCGCACCAGCACCTCGCCGACACCGGGCCGGGTGGTGTTGGGATCCACCGCCAGGCACCACAGGCTGCTGCCCAGTTCCGGGTCGTCGAAGGCCTTGTGGTGGTTGAGGCCCATGACGCTGCCGATCACCGCGCCGCTGTCCTCGTCCTCGGCCAGCCAGTACACCGGCCCGCCCAGGTGACGCGGGGTGAGCAGGGCGGTATTCACCGGCAGCATGCCGCGGGTCTGGTACAGGGTGTTGATCGCTTGCCAGTCCTCGTCGTTCTGCGCGCGGCGGATGCGGAAGCCGCGAAACACCCGGCTGGCCGGGCGGTAGTCGCTGAACCACAGGCGCAGGGTGTCCGAGGGGTCGAGGAACAGCTGTTGCGGGGCATGGGCCAGTACCTGTTGCGGCGCCGCCACGTACAGGGCGATATCCCGTTCACCGGGGCTTTCTTCCAGCAGCGCGGCGGCCAGTTGTGCCGGTTCCGCCCAGGTGTGCCCGATCAGCAGCCGGCCCCAGCCGCAGTGCAGGGCACGGGGCTGGTCGCTGGGCTCGTTGCCTTCACCGGCCAGGCGCGCCTGCAGACGTTCGTAGGACGGCACCTGGCCGCGCAGCAGGCGCTGGCCGTAAGCGGTTGCGTGGGCTTTCATCAGTCAGATTCCTTGCTCGCTGAGCCACAGGTTGAGGGCTGCCAGTTGCCAGAGCTTCGAGCCGCGCAGCGGGGTCAGCTGGCCATGCGGGTCGCTGAGCAGGCGGTCGAGCATCGCCGGGTTGAACAGCCCGCGATCCTGGCTCGGGTCCAGCAGCAGGTCGCGTACCCAGTCCAGGGTCGCGCCTTGCAGGTGCTTGAGGCCGGGCACCGGGAAATAGCCTTTCTTGCGGTCGATCACCTCGCTGGGAATTACCAGGCGGGCCGCTTCCTTGAGCACCTGCTTGCCGCCGTCCGGCAGCTTGAAACGCGCCGGGATGCGTGCCGACAGCTCCACCAGGCGGTAGTCGAGGAACGGCGTGCGGGCTTCCAGGCCCCAGGCCATGGTCATGTTGTCGACCCGCTTCACCGGGTCGTCCACCAGCATCACCGTGCTGTCCAGGCGCAGGGCCTTGTCCACCGCGTCGCGGGCGCCGTGCTCGGCGAAGTGCTGGCGGACGAAGTCGCCGGCGGCGTCGTGCTCCAGCAGCCAGGGCAGTTGCACGGTGTCGCGGTACTCGGCATGGCTGCGGTCGAAGAACGCCGCGCGGTAGGCCGCCACCGGGTCGGCGGCGCCGTCCACCTGCGGGTACCAGTGGTAGCCGGCGAACAGCTCGTCGGCACCCTGGCCGCTCTGTACCACCTTGCAATGCTTGGCCACTTCCCGCGACAGCAGGTAGAAGGCGATGCAGTCGTGGCTGACCATCGGCTCGCTCATGGCGCGGAATGCTGCCGGCAGCTGGGTGATGATCTCGCGCTCGTCGATGCGCAACTGGTGGTGGCGGGTGCCGTAGTGCCTGGCGATCAGGTCGGAGTACTGGAACTCGTCGCCGCGTTCGCCGCCGGCATCCTCGAAGCCGATGGAGAAGGTCGACAGGTCGTCGACGCCGACTTCCCGCAGCAGGCCGACCAGCAGGCTGGAGTCGACGCCGCCGGACAGCAGCACGCCGACGTCCACGGCCGCGCGCTGGCGGATGGCCACGGCCTGGCGGGTGCTGTCGAGGACGCGGTCGCGCCAGTCTTCCAGGGTCAGGTCCTGCTCATCGGTGTGAGGGCCGTAGTGCAGGCTCCACCATTGCTGCTGCTCGGCGCGGCCCTGGGCGTCGATGCGCATCCAGGTGGCCGGCGGCAGCTTCTCGATGTTGGCCAGCAGGGTGCGTGGCGCGGGCACCACGGCGTGGAAATTAAGGTAGTGGTTGAGCGCCACCGGATCGAGTACCGGGTCGATATCGCCGCCTTGCAGCAGGGCGGGCAGGGTCGAGGCGAAGCGCAGGCGCTCGTTGGTGCGCGACAGGTACAACGGCTTGACGCCGAGACGGTCGCGGGCGAGGAACAGTTGCTGCTTGTCACGCTCCCAGATGGCCAGGGCGAACATGCCGTTGAGGCGCGGCAGCAGTTGCTCGCCCCAGGCGTGATAGCCCTTGAGCAGGACTTCGGTGTCGCCCATGGAATGGAAGGTATAGCCGAGGTCTTTCAGCTCGCGGCGCAGTTCCGGGTAGTTGTAGATGGCGCCATTGAAGGCCAGGGCCAGGCCCAGCTGGTTGTCGACCATGGGCTGCGCCGAGGCGTCGGACAGGTCCATGATCTTCAGGCGACGATGGCCGAGGGCGATCGGGCCCTGGCTGAAAAAGCCCCAGGCATCGGGGCCGCGAGGGGCCAGGTGGTGGGTGATCCTCTCGACCGCGGCGAGATCCGCCGGGCGCGATGGGGTGGCTACAGGGGTGAAACGAAACTCTCCAGCTAATCCGCACATAGGTCCTTACCGGTTTTGCCGTTGGGGAAGGTGCCCGAACAGGGGGCACTCAGGAACTGACCGGTGGGGATTGCTGGAGTTTTAGATCGATATGGAATAAGCCAGGAAAGGCGTTCAGATCATGAAGGTTCTACGCGGACCCTGTGGGAGCGGGTTCACCCGCGATTGCGATGGTGGATTCACTGACGTCATCGCGGCGGTCCGGCGTTCCGGTGAACCCGCTCCCACAGGGTCCGCGTTGTTCTCAGGCTTTGCCGCGCTTGAGCTCGCGCAACATGAAGCGATTGGGGTGACAGGCCTGGGCCATCTCCTGCGGTACCGGCAAGGCATCGCCATTGATCCAGGCCGCCACCAGTTCGCCGCACAACGGCGCGGTGATCAACCCGCGCGAGCCATGCCCGCTGTTGACGTACAGCCCGTCCAGCCACGGGCACGGCGCATTGGGCACCTGCCGCGCATTCCTGGCCAGCGCGGCATAGGTCTCGGCGAACAGCGCAGCATCCGCCACCGGCCCCACCAGCGGCAGGTAATCCGGGCTGGTACAGCGAAACGCCGCGCGACCTTGCAGGTGCTGTGGATCGAGGTGATCGACAGCCAGGCGCTCGGCCAGATCCGGGGAAATCTCCCGCAGCAGGTCGAGGTTGCTGCGGTGTTCCTCCACCGTCGGCTCCAGCCCGGTGGCATGGAAATCGAAACTGGCGCCAAGGGTGTGTTCGCCATGCCGTGGCGGCGCCACGTAGCCGTCGGCACAGACCACGGTCTGCAAGGCCTGGCTCGCCGCTGTTACAGGCAGGCGGGTGATCTGCCCGCGGATACGCTTGAGCGGCAACCCCGCGCAGCCTTCGAAGCGGCGGATCTCAGCGGCGCCAGCCAGCACGACGACGGGCGCTGCGGCCAGCACCCGCTCGCCGTCGAGGGCCTGCCACTGGCCATCGATCCGGCGCAGTTGCAGCACTTCATGGTGGCTGAGCAGGCGCACATTCGCCTGGCCCGCCTGCCATCGGCACAGCGCCGGCGGATGCACCCAGCCGCCCTCCGGATAGAACAGCCCGCCGCTGGGCAGGGTCACCCCGGCCACGGTTTCGGCCTGCTGGCGATCTAGGCGCTGTACCAGTTCCTTGCTGAAGGCCCCGGCCAGCTGGGCCTGGCGCTGGTCTTCCTTGGCGTCGAAGGCCAGTTGCAGCACCCCGCAATCGTCCCAGTCGCTGCCCCGCTGCAGGCGCTGGAGCAGGCGCCGGGTGTGGCCGAAACCGCTGACGATCAGGCGCGACAGCACAGTTCCGTGGGCCGATAGCTTGAGGTACAGCACGCCCTGCGGGTTACCCGAGGCTTCCTCGGCGACGTGTTCGTGACGTTCCAGCAGGGTGACTTGCCAGCCACGGGCGGCCAGGCTGGCGGCACTGGTGCAACCGGCCAGGCCTGCACCGATCACCAGGGCATGGCGCGGGCCTTCGACGGGGGCTGGGCGTCGATACCACGGCTCGGTGAGCGGCAGTGGCGGCTGTTCGGCGGGCCAGCCCTCGAAGCGACCGCGCAGCACCTCCCATTTCTTGCCGATGCCCGGGATGCGCTTCATCTTGAAGCCCACCGCGATCAGCGCGCGGCGTACCCAGCCGGTGCTGGTGAAGGTGCCGAGGGTGGTGTGCGCTGTCGACAGGCGCCCGAGCTGGGCGAACAGCTCCGGGGTCCACATGTCCGGATTCTTCGCCGGGGCGAAGCCGTCGAGGAACCAGGCGTCGATATGGCCGTCGAGTGTCTCGAACTGTTCGCGGGCATCGCCGATCATCAGGGTCAGGCTGACCCGGCCGTCGTCGAAGAGAAAGTGCTGGTAGCCCTCGTGCACCGCCACGTACTGCTCAAGCAGGGCCTTGCCCTGGGCGGCCAGTTCGGGCCACAGGGCCAGGGCGCGGGTCAGGTCGGCGCGGGTCAGGGGAAACTTCTCGGCGCTGATGAAATGCAGGCGCGTGCCCGGCGCTGCGCAGGCGTTGAACAACTGCCAGGCGCAGAGGAAATTCAGCCCGGTGCCGAAGCCGGTCTCACCGATCACCAGGCACGCGCCCGGGGCCAGCGCGCTGAAGCGCTGGCGCAGGTCGTTCTGCTCGATGAACACATGGGCGGTTTCCTCCAGGCTCTGGTCCTTGGAGAAATAGATGTCGTCGTACTGCCGCGAATAAGGGCGGCCCAGTTCGTCCCAGTCGATCTGGGCATGGCGTGGGGCAGGGGTGTCGGTCATGGAGGGGCTCGGCAACAGCGGATCGCACATTCTAGCCGATCGCCGCAGCGCCGTTTGATCTGGCGCAAGCCGGACAAAACCAATGGCAATCCGCTAGTCTTGCTTATCCAAGAAGGGAGCCTGGTATGTTCGAATCCGCTGAAATCGGTCACTCGATCGACAAAGAAACCTACGAAGCTGAAGTGCCCGCCCTGCGCGAGGCGCTGCTTGAAGCCCAGTTCGAACTCAAGCAGCAGGCGCGCTTCCCGGTGATCGTGCTGATCAACGGCATCGAGGGCGCCGGCAAGGGCGAGACCGTCAAGCTGCTGAACGAATGGATGGACCCACGGCTGATCGAAGTGCGCACCTTCGACCAGCAGAGCGACGAGGAACTCGCCCATCCGCCGGCCTGGCGCTACTGGCGGGCATTGCCGGCCAAGGGGCGCATGGGTGTGTTCTTCGGCAACTGGTACAGCCAGATGCTCCAGGGGCGGGTCCACGGCCATTTCAAGGATGCGGTGCTGGACCAGGCCATCAGCGGCGCCGAGCGCCTGGAGCAGATGCTCTGCGACGAAGGCGCGCTGATCTTCAAGTTCTGGTTCCACCTGTCCAAGAAACAGATGAAGACCCGCCTCAAGGCCCTGAAGAAAGATCCGGTGCACCGCTGGCGTATCAGCCCGCTGGACTGGGAGCAGTCGGAGACCTACGACCGCTTCGTGCGCTTCGGCGAGCGGGTGCTGCGCCGCACCAGCCGCGACTATGCACCCTGGCATGTGATCGAGGGCGTCGACCCGTACTACCGCAGCCTGGCGGTGGGCAAGATCCTTCTCGAAGGCCTGCAGAACGCCCTCAAGGCCAAGAGCATCAAGGCGCCGACGCCGATCGCGCCGCTGGGCGAAAGCATCGACCAGCTCAGCCTGCTGCAGGCCCTCGACCTCAGTGTCCACCTGGACAAGCACGACTACGAGAAGCAACTGGTCAGCGAGCAGGCGCGCCTGGCCGGCCTGCTGCGCGACAAGCGCATGAAGCACCACGCGCTGGTGGCGGTGTTCGAAGGCAACGACGCCGCGGGCAAGGGCGGGGCGATCCGTCGCGTGGCGGCGGCGCTCGACCCGCGCCAGTACCGCATCGTGCCGATCGCCGCGCCGACCGAGGAAGAGCGGGCCCAGCCGTACCTGTGGCGGTTCTGGCGGCATATTCCGGAGCGCGGCAAGTTCACCGTGTTCGACCGTTCCTGGTATGGCCGGGTGCTGGTGGAGCGGGTCGAGGGCTTCTGCACGCCGGCCGACTGGATGCGCGCCTACGGCGAGATCAACGATTTCGAGGAACAGCTGAGCAATGCCGGGGTGGTGGTGGTCAAGTTCTGGCTGGCGATCGACCAGCAGACCCAGCTGGAGCGTTTCCAGGAGCGCGAGGAGATTCCGTTCAAGCGCTTCAAGATCACCGAGGAAGACTGGCGCAACCGCGACAAGTGGGATGCCTATGCCCAGGCGGTGGGCGACATGGTCGACCGCACCAGCACCGAGATCTCGCCGTGGACCCTGGTGGAGGCCAATGACAAGCGCTGGGCGCGGGTGAAGGTCTTGCGCACCATCAACGACGCGCTGGAGGCGGCGTTCCGCAAGCACAAGAAATAATCCCCGGACGACGCGGTCGGTGCACACCGACCGCGTCGTTTCAGGCTTCGATACACAGCTCCATGTCCTCCCCAGACCAGCACAGTTATTTCCCCAACTGTCACTGTGTAATCCCGCTGTTGCTCCCTAGGGTCTGTACGAAATGTATTCGAGCGAAGGCCAGGCAAGGCAAAAACAGGCGAGGAAGCGGAGTTTACTGGTGTAAATGAGCATTCCGAGCCTGTTTTTAACGCAGCATGGGCGAGCTCGGATGCATTTCGTACAGAGCCTAGACTCATGCCATCCACCACCCCGGGAATATCGAGGCCATCATGCATACCACCTCCGGACGCTGGGCGTACGGGTTGTTCCTCGCGCTGTCCACCGCCGTGCTCTGGGGCATCCTGCCGGTCAAGCTGAAGCAGGTGCTGCAGGTCATGGACCCGGTCACCGTCACCTGGTATCGCCTGCTGGTCTCCGGCGGCCTGCTGTTCGCCTGGCTGGCGGCAAGCCGCCGCTTGCCGTCCTTCACCGTGCTGGGCCGGCGCGGCAAGGGGCTGGTGGCGCTGTGCATCCTCGGCCTGACGGGCAACTACGTGCTCTACCTGGTCGGCCTCAAGCTGGTCAGCCCCGGCACCGCGCAACTGGTGGTGCAGATCGGCCCGGTGCTGTTGCTGGTGGGCAGCGTGCTGGTGTTCAAGGAGCGCTTCAGCCTGACCCAGGGCTTTGGCCTGGCCTTGCTGCTGGTGGGTTTCGGGTTGTTCTTCAACCAGCGCCTGGAAGAATTGCTCACCTCGCTGGGGGCCTACACCACCGGCGTGCTGGTGATTCTCCTGGCGTCGACGGTGTGGGTGTTCTACGCCCTCGGCCAGAAGCAGCTGCTGACGGTGTGGAACTCGATGCAGGTGATGATGGTGATCTACCTGTCCTGCGCCTTGCTGCTGACACCCTGGGCGCATCCGCTGGAAGTGCTGCAATTGAGCGCGCTGCAAGGCTGGCTGCTGTTCGCCTGCTGCCTGAACACCCTGGTGGCCTATGGCGCCTTCGCCGAGGCGCTGGCGCACTGGGAGGCCTCGCGGGTCAGCGCGACCCTGGCCATCACCCCGCTGGTGACTTTCGTCACCGTGGCGCTGGCCGCCTGGCTGTGGCCGGACTTCGTCAGCGCCGAGCAGATCAACCACCTGGGCTATATCGGTGCCTTGGTGGTGGTCTCGGGATCGGCGCTGACCGCCCTGGGCCCATCCCTTAGTGCCGGCTGGAAGGCCAGGCGCGCACGCCTGGCCGGTTGATTCAGCCCTTGCCACCCGCTTCGAGCATCTGCTCGGGGCGTACCCACTGGTCGAACTGGGCGTCGGTCAGGTAGCCGAGGGTCAGCGCCGCCTCGCGCAGGGTGGTGCCTTCGGTGTAGGCCTTCTTGGCGATTTCCGCCGCCTTGTCGTAGCCGATATGCGGGTTCAACGCGGTCACCAGCATCAGCCCGCGTTCCAGGTGCGCGGCCATCTGTTGCGGGTCCGGCTCGATGCCGGCGACGCAATGCTGCTGGAAGTTGCGGCAGCCGTCGGCAAGCAGTTCGATGGACTGCAGCAGGTTGTGGATGATCACCGGCTTGAACACGTTCAACTGCAAGTGCCCCTGGCTCGCCGCGAAGCTGATCGCGGTGTCGTTGCCCAGCACCTGGCAGGCCAGCATCGACAACGCCTCGCACTGAGTCGGGTTGACCTTGCCGGGCATGATCGAGCTACCCGGCTCGTTGGCCGGCAGGCGCACCTCGGCCAGGCCCGCGCGCGGCCCGGAGCCGAGCAGGCGCAGGTCGTTGGCGATCTTCATCACGGCCACGGCGAGGGTCTTCAGGCCACCGGCGAGGCTGGTCAGCGGTTCATGCCCGGCCAGGGCGGCGAACTTGTTCGGGGCGGTGACGAACGGCAGCCCCGACAACGCTGCCAGCTCCGCGGCAATCGCCTCGGCGAAGCCGTGGGGGGCGTTCAGCCCCGTGCCCACCGCCGTGCCGCCCTGGGCCAGCTCGCACACGGCGGGCAGCGAGGCGCGGATGGCGCGCTGGGCGTAGTCGAGCTGGGCGACCCAGGCCGAGACTTCCTGGCCGAAGGTGATCGGCGTGGCATCCATCAGGTGCGTGCGCCCGGTCTTGACCAGGTGCAGATGCCGCGCCGACAGCTCGGCCAGCCCCGAGGACAGCTCGGCGATGGCTGGCAGCAACTGGGCGTGCACGGCCTGGGCGGCGGCGATGTGCATGGCGGTGGGGAAGCAGTCGTTGGAGCTTTGCGAACGGTTGACGTGGTCGTTGGGGTGTACCGGATCCTTGCCGCCGCGGCCCTTGCCGGCCAGTTCGTTGGCCCGCCCGGCGATCACCTCGTTGACGTTCATGTTGCTCTGGGTGCCGCTGCCGGTCTGCCAGACCACCAGCGGGAACTGGTCGTCGTGCTCGCCGGCGAGCACTTCGTCGGCGGCCTGTTCGATCAGCCGGGCGATATTCGCCGGCAGGTCGCCGTTGCGGTCGTTGACCCGCGCGGCGGCTTTCTTGATCAGCGCCAGGGCGTGCAGGACCGCCAGCGGCATGCGTTCCTTGCCGATGGCGAAGTTGATCAGCGAACGCTGCGTCTGAGCGCCCCAGTAGACCTGGTCCGGAACTTCGACCGGGCCGATGCTGTCAGTTTCGATGCGGCTCATGTGCTACCCACTCCTTATGCAAGATGCCAGGTTTGACCAGACAGTTTAGGCGCCGATTCGAAAGGTCGGTTCCATAGCCCGCTCGCCCTATTGAGCGCCTGTCGCCGTCGGCGCAGAATGCTCTACTCTGGAAACACTCACTTACTCTTTTAAGGAATTCCAATGACCCGTCTCCGCGCCCTTTGCACGGCTGTCGCCCTGGTTTGCGCAAGCGGCCAGGTGTTCGCCGCTGGTCCAAGCCACGATGCTGCGGCAGAGAAGTTTCTGACCCTGGCGCACGCCGACAAGCTCGGAACCCCGGTCTACATGCAGGTTCAGCAGATGTTCGCCCAGCGCTTCGAGCAGACCAAGGCGCCAGCCTCGAAGAAAGCCGTGCTCGACAGCTACCAGGCCAAGGCCAACGCCGCGCTGGACAACGCCATCGGCTGGAACAAGCTCAAGCCCGACATGATCAAGCTGTACACCAACACCTTCAGCGAGCAGGAGCTGAAAGACCTGGTGGCCTTCTACCAGTCGCCGCTGGGCAAGAAAGTCCTGGAGAAGATGCCGGTGGTCACCCAGCAATCCGCCCAGATGACCCAGCAGAAGCTGGAAAGCGCGGTGCCGGTGGTGAACAAGCTGCTGGCCGACATGACCAACGAACTCGACCCGAACGCCGGCAAGGCCGCCGCGCCGGCCAAGAAGCCGTAAGCGGAGTCGCCGATGTCGATGCAACAGAAGATCGAACAGAGCCTGGGCGCCCTGGCGCCCTCGCATCTGCAGGTACTGGACGAAAGCCATATGCACAGCCGCGGCGTGGAAACCCACTACAAGGCGGTGCTGGTCAGCGAACAGTTCGAAGGCCTGAACAGCGTCAAGCGCCACCAGAAGGTCTACGCCACCCTCGGCGACCTGATGGGCCAGTTCCATGCCCTGGCGCTGCACACCTACACCCCGCAGGAGTGGGAAAAGACCGGCATCGCGCCGGCGTCCCCGACCTGCGCCGGAGGCAGCAAGCACTGATTTCATCGTCAGGCTTTGCTAGAATCCGCACCCGCGCCGCTTGTCGGCGCGTTTTTATTTGTATTTCTGACCCGGTCCGCCCTTTGCGAGGGTGACCACTGGAGAGTTGCAAGCATGACCCAATCCATCGTCGTGGCGGCGCTGTACAAGTTCGTCACCCTCGAAGACTACGTAGAACTGCGCGAGCCGCTGCTGGCCTGCATGGAAGCCAACGGCGTCAAAGGCACCCTGCTGCTGGCCGAGGAAGGCATCAACGGCACCGTGTCCGCCAGCCGCGAAGGCATCGACGGCCTGCTGGCCTGGTTGCGCAACGACCCGCGCCTGGTGGATGTCGACCATAAAGAGTCGTACTGCGACGAGCAGCCGTTCTACCGCACCAAGGTCAAGCTGAAGAAAGAGATCGTAACCCTCGGCGTGCCGGGCGTGGACCCGAACAAGCAGGTCGGCACCTACGTCGAGCCGCAGGACTGGAACACCCTGATCAACGACCCGGAAGTGCTGCTGATCGACACCCGCAACGACTACGAGGTGGCCATCGGCACCTTCGAGGGCGCCATCGACCCGAAGACCACCTCCTTCCGCGAGTTCCCCGACTACATCAAGGCCCACTTCGACCCGACGCGGCACAAGAAGGTGGCCATGTTCTGCACCGGCGGCATCCGCTGCGAGAAAGCCTCCAGCTATATGCTCGGCGAGGGGTTCGAAGCCGTCTATCATCTTAAGGGCGGGATCCTGAAATACCTGGAAGAGGTGCCTCAGGAGCAGAGCAAGTGGCAGGGCGACTGCTTCGTCTTCGA
This sequence comes from Pseudomonas ulcerans, assembly GCF_036324125.1. NCBI lineage: Bacteria > Pseudomonadati > Pseudomonadota > Gammaproteobacteria > Pseudomonadales > Pseudomonadaceae > Pseudomonas > Pseudomonas ulcerans. Next base: position 34,133 of record NZ_JAZDQN010000011.1, read on the forward strand.
CAACCGGGTCACCGTGCGTCATGACCTCAGCGAAGGCGACTACGACCAGTGTCACGCCTGCCGCCATCCGGTGAGTGTCGAGGACCGGGCCTCGGAGCACTATTCGCCAGGCATCAGTTGCCCGCATTGCTGGGACAGCCTGAGCGAGAAGACCCGCCGCAGCGCCATCGACCGGCAGAAGCAGATCGAACTGGCCAAGGCCCGCAACCAGCCACACCCGATCGGATTCAACTACCGCAAAGCCGAGGTGTGATGCATGACCGCTCGCCTGCTCTACGTGATGGACCCCATGTGTTCCTGGTGCTGGGGGTTCGCGCCGGTGGCCGCGGCCCTGATCGCCCAGGCCCGGGAGGCGGGCGTCGACACCCGCCTGGTGGTGGGCGGCTTGCGTACCGGCAGCTCGGCGCTGGACGCCTCGACCCGACGCTACATCCTCGAACACTGGCAGGCGGTCAATGAGGCCACCGGCCAGCCGTTCCAGTTCGACGGTGCCATGCCCGACGGTTTCGTCTACGACACCGAGCCGGCCTGCCGTGCCCTGGTTACCGCGCGCAGCCTCGATGGCGACAAGGTCTGGAATTTGCTGGCGCTGATCCAGCAGGCTTTCTACCAGCGCGCCGAGGACGTCACCCTGGCGCCGACGCTGGTCAACCTCGCCGAGCAGGGCGGGTACGATCGCGCCGCTTTCGCCACAGCCTTCACCAGCCAAGAGCAGCGCAGCGCCACCGCCGCCGACTTCACCTGGGCCCAGGACCTGGGCATCGCCGGCTTCCCCACGCTGCTGGCCGAGCGCAACGGCCAACTGGCCCTGCTGACCAACGGCTACCAGCCGATGGAATCCCTCGAATCCCTGCTCGGCCGCTGGCTGGAGCGCGCCGCGTATGCTTGATCTGCCAGGCTCGCCGGACCCGGTTCCCGGGCCTGCGGCGGCGTCTGCCGATCGCTTGAGCTGGGCGGAGATCCGCCGCCTGGCGTTGCATCACAAGAAAGCCCTGTGGATCGCCAACGGCGTCGCCGTGCTGGCGGCGCTGTGCAGCGTGCCGATTCCCTTGCTCCTGCCGTTGCTGGTGGACGAGGTGTTGCTGGGGCACGGCGACACCGCGCTGAAATGGATGAACCAGTTCCTTCCCGGGCACTGGCAGGTGGCGGCCGGCTATATCGGCCTGATGCTCCTGGTGACCCTGGTGCTGCGCTGTTCGGCGCTGGCCTTCAACGTGGTCCAGGCGCGGCTGTTCGCCGGCCTGGCCAAGGACATCGTCTACCGCTTGCGCATCCGCCTGATCGAGCGCCTCAAGCGGATTTCCCTGAGCGAATACGAAAGCCTCGGCAGCGGCACCGTCACCACCCACCTGGTGACCGACCTGGACACCGTCGACAAGTTCGTCGGTGAAACCCTCAGCCGCTTCCTCGTGGCCATCCTGACCCTGACCGGCACCGCGGCGATCCTGATCTGGATGCACTGGCAACTGGCGCTGCTGATCCTGCTGTTCAACCCGCTGGTGATCTTTGCCACGGTGCAGTTGGGCAAGCGGGTCAAGCACCTGAAGAAGCTGGAGAACGACAGCACCTCGCGTTTCACCCAGGCGCTGGCGGAAACCCTCGATGCGATCCAGGAAGTCCGCGCTGGCAACCGCCAGGGCTATTTCCTCGGCCGCCTCGGCCTGAGGGCCCAGGAGGTACGCAACTATGCGGTCGCCTCGCAGTGGAAGAGCGACGCCAGCAACCGCGCCAGCGGCCTGCTGTTCCAGTTCGGCATCGATATTTTCCGCGCTGCGGCCATGCTCACCGTGCTGCTCTCCGACCTCAGCGTCGGGCAGATGCTCGCGGTGTTCAGCTACCTGTGGTTCATGATCGGCCCGGTGGAGCAGTTGCTGAACCTGCAATACGCCTACTACGGGGCCGGCGGCGCGCTGAGCCGGATCAACGAGCTGCTGGCGCGCGCCGACGAACCGCAGTACGCCGGTGGCGCCGATCCGTTCCAGGGCCAGGCCACCGTCGGCATCGAGGTGCGCGGGCTGCGCTTCGGCTATGGCGAGGAACCGGTGCTGGACCAGTTGAACCTGTCCATCGCCCCCGGGGAGAAGGTCGCCATCGTCGGCGCCAGCGGCGGCGGCAAGAGCACCCTGGTGCAACTGCTGCTCGGCCTGTACAGCGCCCAGGCCGGGAGCATCCGCTTCGGCGGCGCGACGCTCCAGGAAATCGGCCTGGAAACCCTGCGGGAAAACGTCGCGGTGGTGCTGCAACATCCCTCGCTGTTCAACGATACCGTGCGCGCCAACCTGACCATGGGCCGCGACTGCACGGACGAGGAGTGCTGGCAGGCCCTGGCCATCGCCCAGCTCGACGAGACCATCGCTGCCTTGCCGCAAGGCCTGGACAGCGTGGTCGGGCGTTCCGGCGTGCGCCTGTCCGGCGGCCAGCGCCAGCGCCTGGCGATCGCCCGGATGGTCCTGGCCAAGCCCAAGGTAGTGATCCTCGACGAGGCCACCTCGGCCCTCGACGCCGCGACCGAATACAACCTGCACCACGCCCTGGCGCGCTTCCTCAGTGCCCGCACCACGCTGATCATCGCCCACCGCCTGTCGGCGGTGAAGCAGGCCGATCGGGTGCTGGTGTTCGATGGTGGGCATGTCGCCGAGGATGGCGGGCACCAGCAACTGATCGCCGAAGGTGGTTTGTACGCAAAGTTGTATGGGCACTTGCAGCAGAGCTGATGCCACTATTGTGAGAAATCACTTATCCGCATGAAGGCAAATGGCCTAGTCTGTATCGGAACAGAGTGAGGTAGCTCACCGGTGCAGTTGCAAGGGACTTCATGAAGGGAAAACGGACGCTCGAAACGCCCAGGCTCCTGGGGATCATCTGGCCATTTATTGCCGTGGTGCTGTTTCAGGCGCTGCTCGGCGGCATGAGCCTGTACGCGATGTCGGCGATGCGCGCCTACGTGGGTGGGGAAAGCCTGTGGTCCAAGGGCCAGAAGGACGCGATCTACTACCTGAGCCTGTACGTCGACAACCGCGACGAAGAGAACTTTCGCAAGTACCGCGAGGCCATCGCCATCCCCGAGGGCAGCCATCGCCTGCGCCTGGCCCTCGACCTCGACCCGCCGGACCTGGAAGCCGCGCGCCAGGGCATTCTCGCCGGTGGCAATCACCCGGACGATGTCGCCAGCGTGATCTGGTTCTATCTCAATTTCCGCCATGTCAGTTACCTGCAGAAGGCCATCAGCCGCTGGCAGGTGGGCGACAGTTTCCTCCAGGAGCTGGCGACCCTGGCCGACGAGATCCATGCCGGTATCGCCGGCAACCGCGCCACGCCCCGCGACCTGGCCGAGTGGAAGCGCCGCATTGTCTCGATCAACGACAACGTGACTCCGGCCGCGCGGGCCTTCAGCGATGCCCTCGGCGAGGGCTCGCGGATGCTCCTGCGCCTGTTGCTGCTGACCAACCTGGCCACCGCGATCTTCCTTATCGCCCTGGCCTGGCTGCGTTCGAGCAAGCTGCTGGCCCAGCGCCAGGCCTTCGCCAGCGCCTTGCAGGTGGAAAAGGACCGGGCGCAGATCACCCTGGCTTCCATTGGCGACGGGGTGATCACCACCGATGTCGACGGCTGCATCGTCTACATGAACGCCGCCGCCGAACAGCTGACCCACTGGGATGCCCTGCACGCCCAGGGCCTGCCACTGGCGGCGCTGTTCAGCCTGCTCGACGACAACGCCGAGAAGGACAGCCTGACCCTCACCGAACACATCCTCAACGGCGCCCTGCGTGGAGGCACTGAGCATGTGCGGCTGATCCAGCGCCTGGATGGCAGCACTGTGTCGGTGGCGCTGGTCGGCGCGCCGATCATCACCGAAGGGCAGGTCAGCGGCACCGTGCTGGTGCTGCATGACATGACCCAGGAGCGCCAGTACATCGCCAACCTGTCCTGGCAGGCGACCCACGATGCCCTGACCGGCCTGTCCAACCGTCGCGAGTTCGAATACCGCCTGGAGCAGGCGCTGAATGGCCTGGCCCGGCAGCAGGGCCGACATTCGCTGATGTTCCTCGACCTCGACCAGTTCAAGCTGGTCAACGACACCAGTGGCCACGCCGCCGGCGACGAGCTTTTGCGGCATATCTGTGCGGTGTTGCAATCGGCACTGCGCGAGGGTGACGTGCTGGCCCGGCTGGGAGGCGACGAGTTCGGCGTGCTGTTGCTCGACTGCCCGCCGGAGCAGGCCGAGCGCATCGCCGAGAACCTGCGCCAGGAGGTGCAGAGCCTGCACTTCGTGTGGAAGGGGCGGCCGTTCGTGAACACGGTGAGTATCGGCCTGGTGCACCTTGACCAGGCGCCCGACTCACTGGAAGGTGCACTGCGCGCCGCCGACATGGCCTGCTACATGGCCAAGGAGAAGGGTCGCAACCGGGTGCAGCTGTACCAGGCCGACGACACTGAGCTGTCGGTGCGTTTCGGCGAGATGGCCTGGATCCAGCGCCTGCATATCGCCCTGGAAGAAAACCGCTTCTGCCTTTATGCCCAGGAGATCGCCGCCCTCGACCCCGAGGAACGGGGAGGCGGGCACCTGGAAATCCTCCTGCGCCTGCACGACGAAAGCGGGCGGATCATTCTTCCCGACAGCTTCATCCCCGCCGCCGAGCGCTTCGGCCTGATCACGGCCCTCGATCGCTGGGTGGTGCGCAGTGTCTTCGCGGTGATCCGCCAATGCCTGGACGAGGGTGCCGAGGGCCCGCTGGCGATGTGCTCGATCAACCTGTCGGGCAATAGCATCGGTGACGACAAGTTTCTCGACTACCTGCGCCGGCAGTTCAGCGAGCACGGTATTCCGCCTGAATTGATCTGTTTCGAAATAACCGAGACCAGCGCGATTGCCAATCTCGGGAGTGCCATTCGTTTTATCAACGAATTGAAAGGATTGGGTTGTAAGTTCTCCCTTGACGATTTCTGCGCCGGAATGTCGTCGTTCGCGTATCTGAAACATTTGCCTGTAGACTTCCTGAAGATCGACGGAAGTTTCGTCAAGGATATGCTCGACGACCCGATTAACCGGGCGATGGTCCAGGTGATCAACCATATTGGCCACGCGCACCATCGCCGAGTTTGTCGAGACGCCGTTGATCGAGCAGGCCTTGCAGGAGATCGGTGTCGACTACGCCCAGGGTTTCCTGATCGAGCGGCCCCAGGTCTTCTCCTGTGCCAGCCTTCAGCGTCAGCGCGACGCCGCCAGGCCATTGCTGTTCGGATCGCCGGGGACGCTTCGCTGACGCTCTTTCCAGATCACAAGGACAAGGAGCTGACAGTGATTGACGCATTTACCCGGACTGGTCCATTGATGGACGCCACCAGTTACCCCCTCTGGGCTCAACGCCTGATCCAGGAATGCAGCGCGAGCAAGCGCCGCGTCGTTGAGCACGAGTTCTACCAGCGCCTGCGCGACGGGCTGGTCAGCGGTCGCACCATGCACCAGTATTTGGTGGGTGGTTGGCCGGTGGTCGAGCAATTCTCCGTCTACATGGCGCAAAACCTCACCAAGACCCGCTACGCCCGTCACCCCGGCGAGGACATGGCGCGCCGTTGGCTGATGCGCAACATCCGCGTCGAACTCAACCATGCCGACTACTGGGTGCACTGGTGCGAAGCCCATGGCGTCAGCCTCGACGACCTGCAGGCACAGGACGTGCCGTCGGAATTGCAGGCATTGAGCGACTGGTGCTGGCACAGCTGCAGCCAGGACTCGCTGGTGGTGGCCATGGCGGCGACCAACTATGCGATCGAAGGGGCGGTGGGGGAATGGTCGGCGGTGGTCTGTTCCACCGACACCTACGCCCAGGGCTTCCCCGAGGAAGGCCGCAAGCGGGCGATGAAGTGGCTGAAGATGCACGCCCAGTACGACGATGCCCACCCGTGGGAGGCGCTGGAGATCATCTGCACCCTGGCCGGCAACAGTCCGGCCAAGGCCTTGCAGGCCGAGCTGAAGCGGGCGATCTGCAAGAGCTACGACTACATGTTCCTGTTCCTCGAACGCTGCATGCAGCTGGAACAGCAGGAGTCGCACCAGGGCTCGCGCCTGCGCGGCGCCCTGGCGCAGGGGCTTACTGGGCGTTGAATGCCTGACCGTTGACCCCGGTGCTGTCCGGGCCCATCAGGTAGAGGTAGACCGGCATGATGGCCTCGGGCAGCGGGTTGTCCTGCGGGTTTTCCGCAGGATACGCCTGGGCGCGCATGCTGGTGCGGGTGGCGCCCGGGTTGACGCTGTTGGCCCGCACCGGGGCAACGTCTTCCAGTTCGTCCGCCAGGGTCTGCATCAGGCCCTCGGTGGCGAACTTCGACACGCCGTAGGCACCCCAGTAGGCGCGGCCCTTGCGCCCGACGCTGCTGGAGGTGAACACCACCGAGGCGTCTTCCGACAGCTTGAGCAGCGGCAGCAGGGTCTGGGTCAGCATGAACATGGCGTTGACGTTGATGTGCATGACGCGCATGAAGTTGTCGCCGCTAAGCTGCTCCAGCGGCGTGCGCGGGCCGATGATCGAGGCGTTGTGCAGCAGGCCGTCGAGGCGGCCGAAGGCGTTTTCCACCATTACCGCCAGTTCGTCGTACTGGTGCGGCAGGGCGGTTTCCAGGTTGAACGGGATCACCACCGGTTGCGGATGGCCGGCGGCTTCGATCTCGTCATATACCGCGGTCAGGTTGGCTTCGGTCTTGCCCAGCAGCAGGACGGTGGCACCATGGGCGGCGAAGCTCCTGGCCGCCGCCGCGCCGATTCCGCGACCGGCGCCGGTGACCATGATGACCCGGCCCTTGAGCAGGTCGGGACGGGCGGAGTAATCGAACATGAGGATTGCCTCGAAAAGGAATTGGCTTCAAGCGCCAGCGGGCCGGCGCTGAGGCCGACCCGGCATGGCCAGTGGATGCGTGGTCAGCAGCCGCAGAGGGCGCTGTCGAGCACCTTGCGCAGCTCCAGCGGATGGTCGACCACGACGTCCGCACCCCAGTTGTTGGGGTTGTCCTCTGGATGAATATAGCCATAGCGCACCGCCGCCGTGCGGGTGCCGGCATCGCGGCCGGACTCGATGTCGCGCAGGTCGTCGCCGACGAACAGCACGCTGGCAGGGTCCAGGTCGAGAGTCTTGCAGGCGAGGATCAGCGGCTCGGGATCGGGCTTGCTGTTTTTCACGTGGTCCGGGCAGATCAGCAGCGAGGAACGCTCGGCCAGGCCCAGGCGCTGCATGATCGGCTCGGCGAAGCGCACCGGCTTGTTGGTGACCACGCCCCACAGCAGCTTGCCGCGCTCGATGTCCTGCAGCAGCTCTTCCATGCCGTCGAACAGCTTGCTATGCACCGCGCAGTCGCGCTGGTAGCGCTCGAGGAATTCCAGGCGCAGCGCTTCGAACTCAGGGGATTCGGGGTCCATCTCGAAGGTGGCCGCAACCATCGCCCGGGCGCCACCGGAGATCACGTCGCGCACGGCCTTGTCGGCGACCGGCGGCAGGCCGCGGTCGGCGCGCATGGCCTGGCAGATGGCGATGAAGTCCGGCGCCGTGTCGAGCAGGGTGCCGTCCATGTCGAAAAGTACTGCTCGCAAACGCATGTTCATTCCTCGCGCAGGGTCTGGATCATGTAGTTGACGTCAACGTCGGCGGCCAGCTTGTAGTGCTTGGTCAGCGGGTTGTAGGTCAGTCCGATGATGTCCTTGACGCTCAGGCCCGCCGCGCGGCTCCAGGCGCCGAGCTCGGAAGGGCGGATGAATTTCTTGAAGTCATGGGTGCCGCGGGGCAGCAGCTTCATGATGTATTCCGCACCGATGATGGCGAACAGGTAGGCCTTCGGGTTGCGGTTGATGGTGGAGAAGAACACCTGGCCGCCGGGCTTGACCATGCGGAAGCAGGCGCGGATCACCGAGGACGGGTCCGGGACGTGTTCGAGCATCTCCAGGCAGGTGACCACGTCGAACTGCTCGGGCATCTCCTCGGCCAGGGCTTCGGCGGTGATCTGCCGGTACTCGACGTTGACCCCGGATTCCAGCTGGTGCAACTGGGCCACCGCCAGCGGTGCCTCGCCCATGTCGATGCCGGTCACGGTGGCGCCGCGCAGGGCCATGGCCTCGCTGAGGATGCCGCCACCGCAGCCGACGTCGAGGACTTTCTTGCCGGCCAGCTTGACCCGCTCGTCGATCCAGTTGACCCGCAGCGGGTTGATGTCGTGCAGTGGCTTGAATTCGCTCTCGCGGTCCCACCAGCGATGGGCCAGGGCCTCGAACTTGGCGATTTCGGCGTGGTCGACGTTGCTCATTGAACAATCCTCTGAAGCTGTGAAAATTCGGTGCGGCAGCACGGCTGCCGGCAGGTCATTCGGTGTGTCCGGCAATACGCTGGCCCCAGGCCACGGCGGCGGCATGCACGGCCTGCTCGTCGAGGCGGGTCAGGCGACGCTCGTCCAGCAGGGCCTTGCCGGCGACCCAGACATGCTTCACGCAGTCGCGGCCGCTGGCGTAGATCAATTGCGACACCGGATCGTAGATCGGTTGCTGGGCCAGGCCGCTGAGGTCGAAGGCGACCAGGTCGGCGGCCTTGCCGATTTCCAGCGAGCCGGTGATGTCTTCCAGGCCCAGGGCCCGCGCGCCGTTCAGGGTGGCCATGCGCAGCGCGCGGTGGGCGTCCAGGGCGCTGGCCGAGCCGGCCACGGCTTTCGCCAGCAGGGCGGCGGTGCGGGTTTCGCCGAGCAGGTCCAGGTCGTTGTTGCTGGCGGCGCCATCGGTGCCCACGGCGACGTTGACCCCGGCCTGCCACAGACGCTCTACCGGGCAGAAGCCGCTGGCCAGCTTGAGATTGGATTCGGGGCAGTGCACCACGCTGGTGTTGCTTTCTACCAGCAAGGCCAGGTCGTCATCGCTGACCTGGGTCATGTGCACCGCTTGCAGGCGCGGGCCGAGCAGGCCGATGCGGGCCAGGCGCTGCAGCGGGCGCTCGCCGTGCTGGTCGAGGGCGTCGCGGACTTCCCCGGCCGTCTCGTGGACATGCATGTGCACTGGCGCGTCCAGCTCGTCGGCCACCACCCGCACCTTCTCCAGGTTCTCATCGTTGACCGTGTAGGGCGCGTGGGGGCCGAGGGCGACGCTGATGCGGGGGTGATGGCGCAGGTCGCCGAACAGCTCGACGGCCACATGCAGGCCCTCGTCGAAGCTGCGTGCGCCGGGAATCGGGAAATCCAGCAGGGGCACGGAGATCTGCGCGCGGATGCCGCTATCGTGCACGCATTCGCTGGCGATCTTCGGGTAAAAATACATGTCGCTGAAACAGGTGATGCCGCCCTTGACCTGCTCGGCGATGGCCAGGTTGGTGCCGTCGCGGACGAAGTCCTCGTCGACCCAGCGACCTTCCGCGGGCCAGATGTGCTCCTGCAGCCAGGTCATCAGCGGCAGGTCGTCGGCCATGCCGCGGAACAGGGTCATCGCGGCATGGCCGTGGGCGTTGATCAGTCCCGGCGCGAGCAGGCAGCCCGGCAGTTCGCGGACCTCGCTGGCGGCGAAACGCGCGGCTTCGCTGCGTGGGCCGATGAAGGCGATCCGCCCGTCGTGGATCCCCAGGGCATGCTCCTTGAACACTACGCCGGCCGGTTCGACGGGCACCAGCCAGGTCGGCAGGAGCAGCAGGTCGAGAGGGGCGGGGTGCTTGGGCATGGACAAGGAATTCCCTGGGTCATGGGGTGGTGGCGAAGTATACCCGAGCGTCCGCGCTTGGGGCTCGTTATAATCGCCGGTTTTTGATGTCCGAATGACGGGGTGGGGCAATGCGCGATCGACTTCTGGCTGCAGAGAAAGTGAGAGCCATCGATTGGCGTGATGGCACTCTTTACTTGCTCGACCAGCGCGCGTTGCCGCTCAAGGAAACCTGGCTGGCTTACCGCGATGCCGCCGGTGTCGCCGAGGCGATCCGCTCCATGGTGGTGCGCGGGGCCCCGGCCATCGGCATCAGCGCCGCCTACGGGCTGCTGCTGGGGGTGCGTCAGCGCCTGGGCGAAGGTGGTGACTGGCGCGCGGCGCTGGAGGCCGATTTCAGCGTGCTGAGCGAGGCGCGGCCGACCGGGGTCAACCTGTCCTGGGCACTGAATCGCATGCGCGAGCGCTTGCAACGGCTGCGCGAGGGCGACGATCCGTCGCAGGTGATGGAAGCCGAGGCCCTGGCGATCCATGACAGCGACCGTGAGGCCAACCTGAACATGGCCCAGTTGGGCATGGAACTGATCCGCAAGTACCAGGGCAGCGAGCAGACCGTGCTCACCCACTGCAACACCGGCGCCCTGGCTACCGGTGGCTTCGGTACTGCGTTGGGAGTCATCCGTGGCGCCTGGCTCGACGGCATGATCGAGCATGTCTACGTCGATGAGACCCGGCCGTGGCTGCAAGGAACCCGGTTGACCGCCTGGGAGCTCGGCAACGAGGGCATTCCGGTGAGTGTCAACGCCGATTCGGCCGCCGCGCACCTGATGAAGACCAAGGGCATCACCTGGGTCATCGTTGGTGCCGACCGCATCACCGCCAACGGCGACGTGGCGAACAAGATCGGCACCTACCAGCTGGCGGTCAACGCCATGCACCACGGCGTGCGCTTCATGGTGGTGGCACCGAGCTCGACCATCGACATGAGCCTGGCCAGTGGCGACGAGATCGTCCTGGAGGAGCGCGACGGCAATGAGTTGCTGGAAGTTGCCGGGACCCGGGTGGCGCCGAGTGGGGTGTCGGCCTGCAATCCGGTGTTCGACGTGACGCCGGCGGACCTTATCGACGTGATCGTGACCGAGAAAGGCATCGTCGAGCGGCCGGACACCGCCAAGCTGGCGCAGTTGATGTGCCGCAAGCGCCTGCATTGAACCGTTCCGTGACGGGCCTCCCGGGCCCGTTTTCCCGCGCGCCAGGCGGCGCTTTGCCATACTCCCATGCCCCCGGCGACTGTGATAACATCCGGCGGTTTCCAAGGCGGCCCGGCAGGGCGGTCTTCACTACGCAGATCCAAGGCTTAACTCGTTGATTTGTCGTAAGTCGTTGCGGGGGAGGCCCTCCGCGGCGGCGAGCTTCGTTCGTCCCATATGGATGTGACGAAGTTTCACCAGAAAAAGGAATCAGGCTTCTCATGGGCGAACTGGCCAAAGAAATCCTCCCGGTCAATATCGAAGACGAACTGAGACAGTCCTATCTCGACTACGCGATGAGCGTCATTGTCGGGCGTGCACTGCCCGATGCGCGTGATGGCTTGAAGCCCGTGCATCGCCGCGTTCTGTATGCGATGAGTGAACTGGGTAACGACTGGAACAAACCGTACAAGAAATCCGCCCGTGTGGTCGGTGACGTCATCGGTAAGTACCACCCCCACGGTGACACCGCCGTGTACGACACCATCGTGCGCATGGCCCAGCCTTTCTCCCTCCGTTACCTGCTGGTCGACGGCCAGGGCAACTTCGGTTCGGTCGACGGCGACAACGCTGCGGCGATGCGATACACCGAAGTGCGCATGGCCAAGCTGGCCCACGAGCTGCTGGCCGACCTGCACAAGGAAACCGTGGACTGGGTGCCCAACTACGACGGCACCGAGCAGATCCCGGCGGTCATGCCGACCCGTATTCCCAACCTGCTGGTCAACGGCTCCAGCGGCATCGCCGTGGGTATGGCGACCAACATCCCGCCGCACAACCTCGGTGAAGTCATCGACGGTTGCCTGGCGCTGATCGACAACCCGGAAATCTCCATCGACGAACTGATGCAGTTCATCCCGGGTCCGGACTTCCCGACTGCAGGCCTGATCAACGGTCGCCAGGGCATCATCGAGGCCTATCGCACCGGTCGCGGCCGCATCTACATGCGCGCCCGCTCCACCGTCGAGGACATCGACAAGGTCGGCGGTCGCCAGCAGATCGTGGTCACCGAGCTGCCGTACCAGCTGAACAAGGCACGCCTGATCGAGAAGATCGCCGAGCTGGTCAAGGAGAAGAAGCTCGAAGGCATCACCGAACTGCGCGACGAGTCCGACAAGGACGGCATGCGCGTGGTCATCGAGCTGCGTCGTGGCGAAGTGCCGGAAGTGGTGCTCAACAACCTTTACGCCCAGACCCAGCTGCAAAGCGTGTTCGGCATCAACATCGTCGCCCTGATCGACGGCCGTCCGCGCCTGCTCAACCTCAAGGACCTGCTCGAAGCCTTCGTGCGTCACCGCCGCGAAGTGGTGACCCGGCGCACCGTGTTCGAGCTGCGCAAGGCCCGCGAGCGTGGTCACATCCTCGAAGGCCAGGCGGTCGCGCTGTCCAACATCGACCCGGTCATCGCCCTGATCAAGGCTTCGCCTACGCCATCCGAGGCCAAGGAAGCGCTGGTCAGCACGCCGTGGGAATCCAGTGCCGTGCAGGTAATGGTCGAGCGCGCCGGCGCCGACTCCTGCCGTCCGGAAAACCTCGACGAGCAATACGGCCTGCGTGACGGCAAGTACTACCTGTCGCCGGAACAGGCCCAGGCCATCCTCGACCTGCGCCTGCACCGCCTGACCGGCCTGGAGCACGAGAAGCTGCTGGCCGAGTACCAGGAGATCCTCAACCAGATCGGCGAGCTGATCCGTATCCTCAGCAGTGCCGAGCGCCTGATGGAAGTGATCCGCGAGGAACTGGAACTGATCCGCGCCGAATACGGCGACGCGCGCCGCACCGAGATCATCGATGCGCGCCTGGACCTGACCCTCGGCGACATGATCCCCGAGGAAGAGCGTGTCGTGACCATCTCTCATGGTGGCTACGCCAAGACCCAGCCGCTGTCGGCCTACCAGGCCCAGCGCCGCGGTGGCAAGGGCAAGTCGGCCACCGGCGTGAAGGACGAGGACTACATTTCTCACCTGCTGGTCGCCAACAGTCACGCCACCCTCCTGCTGTTCTCCAGCAAGGGCAAGGTGTACTGGCTCAAGACCTACGAGATTCCCGAGGCTTCCCGTGCCGCCCGTGGCCGTCCGCTGGTCAACCTGTTGCCGCTGGAAGAGGGCGAGTACATCACCACGATGCTGCAGATCGACCTCGAGGCACTGCAGCAGAGCATCGGCGCCGATGACGAGCTGGACGATGCCGAAGAGGGCGTGATCGAAGGCGAGATCGTCGAGGCCGAGGAAATCGACGAGGAAGACGGCGATACGCCTGAGCTGGTGGCCGAGCCGACCGGTGCCTATATCTTCATGGCCACTGCTTCCGGTACCGTCAAGAAAACCCCGCTGGCGCAGTTCGCCCGTCCTCGTTCCAGTGGCCTGATCGCCCTGAAGCTGAAGGAAGGCGACACCTTGATCGCGGCGGCCATCACCGATGGCGCCAAGGAAGTCATGCTGTTCTCCGATGCTGGCAAGGTGATTCGCTTCGCCGAAAGCGTCGTTCGCCAGATGGGCCGTGGTGCCCGCGGTGTGCGCGGCATGCGCCTGGGCAAGGAACAGCAACTGATCTCCATGCTGATCCCCGAGTCGGGTGCGCAGATCCTCACCGCGTCCGAGCGCGGCTTCGGCAAGCGCACGCCGCTGAGCAAGTTCCCGCGGCGCGGTCGTGGTGGCCAGGGTGTCATCGCCATGGGCACCAAGGGGCGCAACGGCAAGCTGATCGGCGCCATCCAGGTTCAGGAAGGCGAGGAAATCATGCTGATCTCCGACCAGGGCACGCTGGTGCGCACCCGGGTCGGCGAAGTGTCCAGCCTGGGCCGCAATACCCAGGGCGTCACCCTGATCAAGCTCGCCAACGACGAGACCCTGGTGGGCGTCGAGCGGGTCCAGGAGCCGTCCGAGGAAGCCGATGACGAGTTCATCGACGACGTTGCCGAAGGCGAGGCCGTGGCGACGACGGTCACTCCGGCAGACGATGCGCAAGCCGATGAAGAGGCTTCGCAGGAGTAAGCAGCGCAACAACCCGAGCGGGGCGGCCAAGGTCGCCCCGCTGATCTTAAGAGCAGAGCGAGAGTGGATGTGAGCAAACGAGCCTTTAACTTCTGCGCAGGCCCCGCCGCGCTCCCCGACGCTGTCCTGCAGCGCGCCCAGGCCGAAATGCTGGACTGGAACGGCAAAGGCCTTTCCGTCATGGAAATGAGCCACCGTAGCGACGACTACGTGGCCATCGCCGCCAAGGCCGAGCAGGACCTGCGCGACCTGCTGTCCATCCCCTCCAACTACAAGGTGCTGTTCCTGCAGGGCGGCGCGAGCCAGCAGTTCGCCGAGATCCCGCTGAACCTGCTGCCCGAGAGCGGCACCGCCGACTATGTCGAGACCGGCATCTGGTCGAAAAAGGCCATCGAGGAAGCGCGTCGCTTCGGCAACGTCAATGTCGCCGCTTCGGCCAAGCCTTACGACTACCTCGCCATCCCCGGCCAGAACGAGTGGAAGCTGACCCAGGGTGCCGCCTACGTGCACTACGCCTCCAACGAAACCATCGGCGGCCTGCAGTTCGACTGGGTTCCGGAAACCGGTGACGTTCCGCTGGTGGTCGACATGTCCTCGGACATCCTCTCGCGCCCCATCGATGTCTCGCAGTACGGCCTGATCTACGCTGGCGCGCAGAAGAACATCGGTCCCAGCGGCCTGGTGGTGGTGATCGTTCGCGAAGACCTGCTGGGCCGTGCCCGCAGCGCCTGCCCGACCATGCTCGACTACAAGATCGCCGCCGACAACGGTTCGATGTACAACACCCCGGCCACCTATTCCTGGTATCTCTCCGGCCTGGTGTTCGAGTGGCTGAAGGAGCAGGGTGGCGTCGCCGCCATGGAGCAGCGCAACCGGGCGAAGAAAGAGCGCCTGTACGGCTTCATCGACAAGAGCGATTTCTACTCCAATCCGATCAGCGTCAACGCCCGTTCGTGGATGAACGTGCCGTTCCGCCTGGCTGACGAACGCCTGGACAAGGCCTTCCTTGCCGGTGCCGATGCTCGCGGCTTGCTCAACCTCAAGGGTCACCGTTCGGTGGGCGGCATGCGTGCCTCGATCTACAACGCTCTGGGTCTGGAAGCCGTCGAGGCGCTGGTGGCCTACATGGCTGAATTCGAGAAGGAACATTCCTGATGTCGGAACAGGAACTCAAGGCCCTGCGGGTACGCATCGACAGCCTCGACGAGAAGATCCTCGAGCTGATCAGCGACCGTGCCCGCTGTGCCCAGGAAGTCGCCCGGGTGAAGATGGGTTCGCTGGCGGAAGGCGAGGTCCCGGTGTTCTATCGGCCCGAGCGTGAAGCGCAGGTGCTCAAGCGGGTCATGCAGCGTAACCAGGGGCCCCTGGGCAACGAGGAAATGGCCCGGCTGTTCCGCGAGATCATGTCCTCCTGCCTGGCGCTGGAGCAGCCGCTGAAGGTTGCCTACCTCGGTCCCGAGGGCACCTTCACCCAGGCCGCGGCCATGAAGCACTTCGGCCATGCAGTGATCAGCAAGCCGATGGCGGCGATCGACGAAGTCTTCCGCGAAGTGGCCGCCGGTGCGGTCAACTTCGGCGTGGTGCCCGTGGAAAACTCCACCGAAGGTGCGGTCAACCACACCCTGGACAGCTTCCTCGAACACGACATGGTCATCTGTGGCGAAGTCGAGCTGCGTATCCACCACCACTTGCTGGTGGGCGAGAACACCAAGACCGACAGCATCAGCCGCATCTACTCCCATGCCCAGTCCCTGGCCCAGTGCCGCAAGTGGCTGGACGCGCACTACCCGAACGTCGAGCGCGTGGCGGTATCGAGCAACGCCGAGGCTGCCAAGCGGGTCAAGGGCGAGTGGAACTCCGCCGCCATCGCCGGTGACATGGCGGCCGGCCTTTACGGTCTGACGCGCCTGGCCGAGAAGATCGAGGACCGTCCGGACAACTCCACCCGGTTCCTGATGATCGGCAACCAGGAAGTCCCGCCGACCGGCGACGACAAGACGTCCATCATCGTCTCCATGAGCAACAAGCCGGGCGCGCTGCACGAGTTGCTGGTGCCGTTCCACGAGAACGGTATCGACCTGACGCGCATCGAGACCCGCCCGTCGCGCAGTGGCAAGTGGACCTACGTGTTCTTCATCGACTTCGTCGGCCACCATCGCGATCCGCTGATCAAGGCCGTGCTGGAGAAGATCAGCCAGGAAGCGGTTGCCCTGAAAGTGCTGGGTTCCTACCCGAAAGCGGTGCTTTGAGGCGATGGGTGATGTTTTGAACAGGGTCCTGCTCCGTGATTGAAGTTGAAACGCAAAAGAGCGGGCCTGTGATCGGCCGGCTGGTGGTCGTGGGCCTTGGCCTGATTGGCGGCTCTTTCGCCAAGGGTGTGCGTGAAAGCGGCCTGTGCCGTGAGGTGGTTGGTGTCGACCTCGATCCGCAGTCGCGCAAGCTGGCAGTCGAGCTGGGCGTGGTCGACCGCTGCGAGGAGGATCTTGAAGCCGCCTGTGTCGGTGCCGACGTCATCCAGTTGGCGGTGCCGATCCTGGCCATGGAAAAGCTGCTGGCTCGCCTGGCCGGAATGAACCTCGGCCAGGCCGTGCTGACGGACGTCGGCAGCGCCAAGGGCAATGTCGTGCGCGCGGCGCGGGCAGCCATGGCGGGGCGGCTGGGGCTGTTCGTTCCGGGGCACCCGATCGCCGGCTCCGAGCAGAGCGGGGTGGAAGCCTCCAATGCCGCGCTGTTCCGCCGGCACAAGGTGATCCTCACGCCGCTGGCGGAAACCGATCCCGCGGCGCTCGCGCTGGTTGACCGGCTGTGGTGCGCGCTGGAAGCGGATGTCGAGCACATGCAGGTCGAGCGCCACGACGAAGTCCTCGCTGCTACCAGTCATCTGCCGCACTTGCTGGCCTTCGGCCTGGTCGATTCCCTGGCCAAGCGCAATGAAAACCTGGATATCTTCCGTTACGCTGCGGGCGGATTCCGCGATTTCACGAGAATCGCGGGAAGCGACCCGGTCATGTGGCACGACATCTTCCTCGCCAATCGCGAGGCTGTCCTGCGCACGCTGGATACATTTCGCAGCGACCTCGACGCCTTGCGCGACGCGGTCGATGCAGGGGACGGGCATCAGCTGCTGGGCGTGTTCACCCGCGCCCGCGTGGCCCGCGAGCATTTCAGTAAAATCCTGGCCCGCCGGGCCTATGTGGACGCTATGAACTCCAACGACCTGATTTTCCTGGCACAACCTGGTGGCCGTCTGTCCGGGCGCATTCGCGTTCCTGGCGACAAGTCGATTTCCCACCGTTCGATCATGCTTGGCTCCCTGGCCGAGGGCACTACCGAAGTCGAAGGCTTCCTCGAAGGCGAGGATGCCCTTGCGACCCTGCAGGCCTTCCGCGACATGGGCGTGGTGATCGAAGGTCCGCACCACGGTCGCGTGACGATTCACGGCGTGGGCCTCAATGGTCTGAAGCCGCCGCCAGGCCCGATCTACCTGGGCAACTCCGGTACCTCGATGCGCCTGCTGTCCGGCCTGCTGGCTGCGCAGGACTTCGATACCGTGCTGACCGGCGATGCCTCGCTGTCCAAGCGTCCGATGAACCGTGTCGCCAACCCGCTGCGTGAAATGGGGGCGGTGATCGAGACCGGTGAGCAAGGTCGTCCTCCCCTCACCATCCGTGGTGGCCACAAGCTGAAGGCGCTGACCTATACGCTGCCGATGGCGAGTGCCCAGGTGAAATCCTGCCTGCTCCTCGCCGGCCTGTATGCCGAAGGTCAGACCGTCGTCACCGAGCCTGCTCCGACCCGCGATCACACCGAGCGCATGCTGCGTGGCTTCGGCTACGACGTGCAGGTCGACGGCCCGACCGCCTCGCTGAAGTCCGGTGGCAAACTGGCTGCGACCCATATCGAAGTGCCCGCGGACATTTCCTCGGCGGCGTTCTTCCTGGTGGCAGCGTCGATTGCCGAAGGCTCCGAGCTGCTGCTGGAGCACGTGGGCATCAACCCGACCCGTACTGGCGTGATCGACATCCTGCGCCTGATGGGTGGTGACATCACCCTGGAGAATCAGCGTGAAGTCGGCGGCGAGCCGGTGGCTGACCTGCTTGTGCGTGGCGCGAAGCTGAAAGGTATCGAGATCCCAGAGCACCTGGTGCCGCTGGCCATCGATGAATTCCCCGTGCTGTTCGTTGCTGCCGCCTGCGCCGAAGGGCGTACCGTGCTGCGCGGCGCCGAGGAGCTGCGGGTGAAGGAGTCCGACCGTATCCAGGTCATGGCTGATGGCCTGCTGGCCCTGGGCGTGAAGTGCGAGCCGACCCCGGACGGCATCATCATCGACGGTGGCGAGATCGGCGGTGGCGAAGTCCATGGTCACGGCGACCATCGCATCGCCATGGCCTTCAGCGTTGCGTCGCTGCGCGCTACCGCGCCGATCCGCATCCACGACTGCGCCAACGTCGCCACTTCGTTCCCGAACTTCCTGGCGCTGTGCGCCGAAGTCGGTATCCGCGTCGCCGAAGAGGGCAAATCGTGAACATGCAAGCGCCGGTCATCACCATCGACGGACCGAGTGGCTCGGGCAAGGGCACGGTAGCCGGCCTGCTGGCCCGCCGCCTGGGCTGGAACCTGCTGGATTCCGGCGCCCTGTACCGCTTGCTGGCATTCGCCGCCAGCAACCACGGCGTCGACCTGACCAATGAGGAACTGCTCAAGGCCCTGGCCGCCCATCTGGACGTGCAGTTCCTCGCGGCGGAAGAAGGCCAGCTGCAGCGCATCATTCTGGAAGGCGATGATGTCAGCAATGACATCCGCAACGAGCATGTCGGTGCCGGCGCCTCCCAGGTTGCCGCGCTGCCGGCGGTGCGCGAGGCGCTGCTGCAGCGCCAGCGCGCATTCCGCGAGTCCCCGGGCCTGATCGCCGATGGTCGGGACATGGGTACGGTGGTGTTTCCCGATGCACCGTTGAAGATCTTCCTGACCGCCAGCGCCGAGGAGCGCGCCCGTCGCCGTTACCTCCAGTTGAAGGCAAAGGGCGATGATGTTAGTCTGTCGAGTCTGCTAGATGAGATACGTGCGCGTGATGAGCGCGACACCCAGCGTTCCGTAGCCCCGCTCAAGCCGGCGGCAGACGCGATTCAGCTGGATTCCACGGAGTTGTCCATCGAGCAGGTGCTGGAACGCATTCTGAGCGAAGTCGCGCTGCGCGATATCGCCGGATGACCAGGGAGGCTGCAGGATCACCAGTCAACGTCCTGCAGGCCGACCTTACTTTGAACGAACCCACATTGTCTGGAATGTGGCTGATGGGCGTTTTCTCCGCCCGAATCAACAGGAATTAAAATGAGCGAAAGCTTTGCAGAACTTTTTGAAGAAAGCCTGAAAACCCTCAACCTTCAACCAGGTGCGATCATCACCGGTATCGTTGTCGATATCGACGGTGACTGGGTTACTGTCCACGCTGGTCTGAAATCCGAGGGCGTCATCCCGCTCGAGCAGTTCTACAACGAAGCTGGCGAGCTGACCATCAAGGTCGGTGACGAAGTTCACGTTGCGCTGGACGCGGTGGAAGACGGCTTTGGCGAAACCAAACTGTCCCGTGAAAAAGCCAAGCGCGCCGAGTGCTGGATTGTTCTGGAAGCAGCTTTCGCCGCCGAAGAAGTGGTCAAGGGCGTTATCAACGGTAAGGTTAAGGGCGGCTTCACTGTCGACGTTAACGGTATCCGTGCGTTCCTGCCGGGCTCCCTGGTTGATGTCCGCCCAGTGCGCGACACCACCCACCTGGAAGGCAAAGAGCTGGAATTCAAGGTCATCAAGCTGGACCAGAAGCGCAACAACGTTGTCGTTTCCCGTCGCAGCGTCCTGGAAGCCGAAAACAGCGCCGAGCGCGAAGCTCTGCTGGAATCGCTGCAGGAAGGCCAGCAAGTCAAGGGTATCGTCAAGAACCTCACCGACTACGGCGCATTCGTGGACCTGGGCGGCGTAGACGGCCTGCTGCACATCACCGACATGGCCTGGAAGCGTATCAAGCACCCATCGGAAATCGTCAACGTTGGCGACGAGATCGATGTCAAGGTTCTGAAGTACGATCGCGAGCGCAACCGCGTTTCCCTGGGCCTGAAGCAACTGGGCGAAGACCCATGGGTTGCTATCAAGGCGCGTTACCCAGAAAGCACCCGCGTCATGGCGCGCGTCACCAACCTGACCGACTACGGCTGCTTCGCTGAGCTGGAAGAAGGCGTTGAAGGTCTGGTGCACGTTTCCGAAATGGACTGGACCAACAAGAACATCCACCCGTCGAAAGTCGTTCAGGTTGGCGACGAAGTGGAAGTCATGGTTCTGGACATCGACGAAGAGCGTCGTCGTATTTCCCTGGGCATCAAGCAGTGCAAGTCGAACCCATGGGAAGACTTCTCTGGCCAGTTCAACAAGGGCGACAAGATCTCCGGCACCATCAAGTCGATCACCGACTTCGGTATCTTCATCGGTCTGGACGGCGGCATCGACGGTCTGGTTCACCTGTCCGACATCTCCTGGAACGAAGTCGGCGAAGAAGCCGTACGTCGCTTCAAGAAGGGCGACGAGCTGGAAACCGTCATCCTGTCGGTTGACCCAGAACGCGAGCGCATCTCCCTGGGCATCAAGCAGCTGGAAGACGATCCGTTCTCCAACTACGTTGCTGTCAACGACAAAGGCGCCATCGTCAAGGGTACCGTCAAGGAAGTCGACGCCAAAGGCGCCGTCATCACCCTGGCCGATGATATCGAAGCTACTCTGAAGGCTTCCGAAATCAGCCGTGACCGCGTTGAAGACGCGCGTAACGTCCTGAAGGAAGGCGAAGAGATCGAAGCCAAGATCATCAGCGTTGACCGCAAGTCCCGCGTCATCAACCTCTCCATCAAGTCGAAAGACGTTGAAGAAGAGAAAGAGGCTATCCAGCAAATCGCCAAGGCTCCAGAAGCCGCTGGCGCTACCCTGGGTGACCTGCTGCGCGCGGAAATGGCCAAACAGAACTAAGTTCTGCTTGATCAAAAAAAGGCGACTTCGGTCGCCTTTTTTTATGCCTGAAATTTCATATGGTTAAGCGCAACCCCCGTAGTCACGGGCTTTCCGGCATAAAGTGCCGTCATCTGATTCTGGATTTTTTCTTCAAGTCAATAAGTGCACTGTTCAAATTCACAAAGCCATGCTAAAACCAATGGAGGCAATGACCTAGCTGCTTGATACAGAAGGGAAAAACATGACGAAGTCGGAGCTGATCGAACGTATTGTCACCCATCAGGGGTTGCTCTCATCCAAGGATGTCGAACTGGCCATCAAGACCATGCTTGAGCAGATGTCCCAGTGCTTGGCTACAGGGGATCGTATCGAGATTCGTGGTTTTGGCAGTTTCTCGCTGCACTATCGTGCCCCGCGTGTCGGACGCAACCCCAAGACGGGCCAATCCGTTACGTTGGATGGAAAGTTCGTACCACACTTCAAGCCGGGTAAAGAGTTGCGTGATCGTGTCAATGAAGACGAAGGTCATGTGTGACAGGTGACGGAAGGAGGCTGTTATGCGGAACTTTAGTCGCATTGTTTTAGTCGTATTGTCATTATTGTTGGGTGTGGTCGCTTTTGTTTTTACGTTGGAGAATCAGCAGGGTGTTACGTTGATGTTCGTAGGTTGGTCTCTGCCGGTCCTGCCGATATCTGTTTTGCTTTTGTTGGCTTTTCTACTGGGAGGAGCGGGAGGTGTGTTCTTCCTGAGCGGGTTGCGTCTACTGAGGCAAAGAAGCCTTGCCAAATAGGTTGAAGGGATTCACGTTGGCGATGGGCCTAAAGCTGTACTGGCCTCTGTAGGAAAATTCAGATTTTTCATTGAATTGATACTTCCTTGCGGGTCAGTGGGGTAACCTGTTTGCAAAGCCCATGCATAATAATAAGCAATGCTAACCGGGATAGGATTGAGTTGGATGCAAAATGACGTCAATAAGGTTTTTCTAGAGCAGGACACAAATATCGTAGATGTACTCGGTGTGTTGTGGCGCTCGAAGTTTAGTATATTGGCGTTTACTTTATTTGGGTTGCTGTGTTCCGCGGTGTATTTATTTTTCGATCGTCCTCTCTATGAGGCGCGGGTCTTCGTCCTTCCCCCTACTCAAAATGGAATTGCCGAGTTGAATTTTGGCCGTACGCGAGAGGCTGAGTTGTCTCCGTACAGCGTCAAGGATGTTTATGACGTATTTTTGCGGAACCTCCAGGCTGAGTCTCTCCGGCGCGAATTTTTTAGTCGTTACTATCTCCCTTCTCTTGGCGACTCCGAAAAAAAGGTAACGCTCGATGAGCTGTATTCCGAATTTTCCGAGAACTTGAAAGTCACCAGTGATGCGAAGATTTCTCCCGATGGCTATTCATTGGTTGTTCGGGGGAGGGAGCCTGCCAAGCTAGCTGAGTGGGCTGGCATATACATGCAGAGTGCCGAAGAGGCGGCCAGGAAAGAGGTCGTCAAGAACGCGTCTCGTGAGGCCGAGGTTCGCGCGCGCAATTTGAATCAGCAAATAGTCGCGTTGAGAGAGCGGGGGCAGAAGGCTAGAGAGGATCTTGTTCTTCAGTTGCAGGAGGCTTTGAAAATTGCACAGACGATCGGGCTTGAAAATCCCCCAATACTGTCAGGTGGCCTTGGTGGTGAGGTGTCGGCGAATATGGGGGGGCAGCTGACTTACATGCGCGGTGCGCGTGCCCTGCGTGCTGAAATTGACAATCTGCAACAGCGCCAATCGGACGATCCTTTCATTCCCGAGCTGCGTGCGCTGCAAGTCAAGTACAGTCTTTTCAGAAGTATTGAAATCGTTCCGGAGAATGTGTCCGTATATCGTCTGGATGGTCCTATTGAAACGCCTGATACACCGCTGAAGGTAAGGTTTGGTTTGATTTTAGCTATCGGAGTTTTATTGGGTGGAGTTCTGGGGGTGATATTTGTGTTGGCGCGCTGGCTGCATGTCGCAGTGCGCAGATAGTCTCATGGCGTGAATTTGTCAAGTCTTGAAAAGTAGTCGTTTGGTGTCAAACTGCCAGTGAAACTCGGATGTAACGGGATCCTGAGCATGGATAACAGAGCAAGGATTACTTCTTGCGACCCTGATGTCATCAAAAAATTAATGCTTGGGTGCGTTTGTCCGAACGATCAATTTTTCGAAGGCGGACAGTGCATTGAGCGGCTTTTTTGAGGTACCGGCGAAATCTCCTGGGGACGATCTCGACTTTTGGGCGTTGTTCCAGTCGCTCTGGCGGCAGAGGCTGCTCATCTGCAGTGTCGCTCTGGTCACGGGTGCTTGTGCGGCTGGTTATGCCCTGCTCAGTACTCCCGTATACCAGACCAGCACTATCTTGAGGCCGGCTGCCATAAACGAACTGGACGCCCTCAATCGATCGGAAATCTACAGCCTTCCTCCAGCCACGGCGCTGGCCAAGGTCGCCGCCTCGCTGAGTTCCTACGAGATGCGTTTGAGCTTCTTTCGCAAGAATCAGGAGCTTTTTGCGCAATACATAGCTCCAGCCCAGTCGCTTGAGCAAAACTTCGATGAGTTCAACAGAAATGCCATTGCGTTGGATACTCCAGAACCTAGCAAGGACTCCGGAGATTTCGGGCGTTCTGTGATTTTGACCCTGGATTATCCCAAGGGTGTAGATGGCGCGCTTATTCTCAATAAGTTCATTGACTATGTGGTCGATATGGAGCGCGAGCATATTTCTGGTGAAATGAATGTACTCATCAGAAACAGGTTGTCGGAAATCGACGGGAAGATCAACTCGGCGCGTGCCAGCTATCAATTGGATAAGGAGGCAAAGATTGCGTCCTTGACCGAAGCAGACAGCTTAAAGAAGGCTAAGCTTCAAGATGAGCTGAATGCGTTGAGGCTGCAGTTGAGGATGCTGCGTGCCGATCGGGTTGCGCTGCTGAACGAGGCAATCAGCATTGCCCGTAGCCTGGGAATCAACAGACCTACTACCCAGTCTTCGATTGCCGTAGAGAATGCGCCACAGGGTGGGAATGTCATCAGAACAGAGGTCAATAACCAGCAGACGCCTCTGTATTTCATGGGGACCGACGCACTGGAAGCAGAGTTGAATACACTGCGCACGCGTAAGTCCGATGATTTTGTGACCGCGAGAATTTCCGAGATCGCGAAAGAGCTACAACTGCTCCAGGTCAATCGCGAGGTCGAAGTGCTGAAGAAGCGCTTGAATGAAGATCTCTTCCTCGACAACGTTCAACCTTTGCGGGCCGAGGCTGCTCGTTTGAGAAGCTTGGGTACGGACTTCAGCTCAGTGCAGCTGGTCTCGGTTGACCAACGAGCGCTGTCGTCGGAAAAGCCGGTAAAACCAAGGCGTGTCCTTATCGTTCTGGTGGGGCTGATTGTCGGTTTGGGGTTGGGTTTCCTGATGGCATTTTCCCGTTATTGTCTCCAGTCCATGCGGGATCGTTCGCTGCGGCTATCCAATACCCATGTTCTTGAAGCCCAGGATCCGGCTCTTCGTCAGGCCGGAGCGATTAGGATCGAATGAGAAGGTAGGCGCAGAGCTGCTTGTGTTTTTACCATGCGCTTGAGGTGATACATACGTATAATCTTCGCACTCTCCAAGTGCGCGGACTTGGGTGCTTGAGCAGCTACTCACTGAAATCGGAAAATTTATGGCGATATGGCATCATTTTCGGTTCCGACATCGAGAATATTTCGATGTATGGAGTCGTCGCCAGATCCCGGGTCTGGCAGCACGAGATCTCGTTATTTTTTTGGTTTTGAAATGATTATCAAGTAAGGGTTTCAAGGAATGGAAAGCAGGGGCGGGAAAGTGAGTCTGATCAATCTTGTTGAGGTTCAGACTCTTGGCGACGAGCGCGGTCATCTGAGTGTTCTGGAGGCAAACAGGAATATTCCATTCGACATCCGTCGTGTCTATTACCTCACCGCTACACAGCAGGGTGTCGCACGAGGCTTCCATGCTCATAAGGAGTTGGAGCAGATGGCAGTCTGCGTAGCCGGAAGCTGCCGTATGATCATGGACGATGGCCGCCACCGGGAGGAGATTGATCTGGATTCTCCAGCCAAGGTTCTTCATGTCGGCAAGATGATCTGGCATGAAATGCACGACTTCAGCGAGGACTGTGTCCTGCTCGTTCTGGCTAACGACTATTACGACGAGAGCGATTATATTCGTGACTATGGCCAATTTTTGCAGGCTGTTGCCAGTGTCTGACCCTCTCAATACTGCTTTTTCCAAATACACATGAGCCAATTATACCGAGCAATCAAGATGGTATTGCTCTGTTCAGGGCCTGGGCTCTGCAAGCCCGGAAAATTTATCAGGATGGTATCCCATGGTTGAATTCCTTGATTTGAAGTCGATTAACAAACTTGATCGAGAGGAAATGATCGAAGCTTGTACGCGCGTGATCGATTCGGGTTGGTACATTGCCGGTAAAGAGCTCGCCAGTTTCGAGCGCGACTTCGCTGATTATTGCGGGACGGAGTTCTGCATTGGAGTTGCCAACGGCCTTGACGCACTGATTCTGACGCTACAGGCCTGGAAGCAACTCGGCCTGCTGGTGGATGGCGATGAAGTGATCGTGCCAGCGAATACCTACATTGCTAGTATCTTGGCGATCAGTCAGAACGCTCTTGTTCCTGTACTGGTAGAGCCGGACGAATCGACGTTCAACCTCTGCCCAATTGCAGCTGAAGCTGCAGTTACCGACAGAACTCGTGTGATCCTGGCCGTCCATTTGTACGGCCAGTTGGCTGATATGCCAGCGCTGAGCGAGTTGGCTAGGCGCAAAAAACTCTTGCTTTTGGAAGACTCAGCTCAATCCCATGGAGCAGCTTTCAATGGACGTCGTGCGGGTAGTTGGGGTGATGCCTCCGGCTTCAGTTTCTACCCTGGCAAGAACCTAGGCGCTCTCGGAGATGCGGGGGCGATCACTACTAATGATGCTAAGCTCGCCGAGACGCTGCGGGCGTTACGAAATTACGGTTCTCACGAAAAGTACAAGAATCTTTTCAAAGGTGTCAATAGCCGTCTCGATGAACTTCAAGCTGCGGTGCTAAGTGTCAAGCTGAAGGGGCTGGATCAGCAAACTCAACGTCGCCGCGAAATAGCGGAGCTTTATCTGCGCGGCATCAACAACCCGTTGCTTACGCTGCCGTGCCAGGATGTGGTTAACGTGCTGGATTTTCAGGCTCACTCTTGGCACTTGTTCGTGATTCGTAGTTCGCACCGGGAAGCATTGCAGAAACATCTGTTGGATAATGGTGTACAAACGCTGATCCACTATCCCATCCCCCCGCACAAGCAGCAGGCTTATGTCGAATGGAACAAGCTGTCTTTCCCGCTAACCGAACGCCTTCACCAAGAAGTTCTGAGCTTGCCAATGGGGCCGACGTTGAGCAATGAAGAGGCTGACCGTGTTGTGTTAGCCTGTAACAGCTTCAGTGTGGCAAGTAGTCAATGACTTTTTTGAAGACAAGCTTGCTGAACGGTATAGCTGTTCTAGTTAAGCTTCTTACTTTGTTAGGGATTAACAAAATATTAGCGGTGTACGTAGGGCCCGCTGGATATGCCGCCTTGGGGCAGTTCCAGAATGCGGTACAAATGATTACTACATTTGGTTCCGGCGCTATTAATACTGGCGTGACTAAATACACGGCTGAATATGATGGTGATGTAAAGAAGCAGCACCGAGTATGGGCGACCGCAGGTACCATCGTGTGCGCCAGTTCTATTTCTGTTGCTTTGCTGATCGCTCTCTTCAACCAGCCATTGGCTGGTTGGTTTCTAAAGGATGAAACTTATGGCAGCGTATTCATCTGGTTCGCCGCGTCCCTTATCTTTTTTACCCTCAATGCCATGTTGCTGGCTATCCTGAATGGTAAAAAAGATATTCCAAGGTATGTATTGGCTAATATTGCAGGAAGTGTCTTTGCCTTGGTAGTCACAGCCGTAATGACGGTGATAATGGGCTTGTATGGTGCTTTAGTTTCCTTGGCGATATATCAGTCACTTGCTTTTTTTGTGACCTTGTTCATTTGTTTCAATGCGCCCTGGTTCAGCATCCCTGCCATAATTGGGCGTGTGGACAAAAGCACGGCGCTGAATCTAGGGAAGTTTACGTTGATGGCCTTGGTGTCGGCGATTAGTGTCCCTCTCACGCAGATCTTCGTACGTAACCACTTGGGTGAGCACCATGGTTGGGTGGCTGCTGGGTACTGGGAGGCAAGTTGGCGGTTAAGCTCGGCATATCTGATGCTGTTAACTACAACGCTGAGTGTCTACTTTCTGCCGCGATTCTCTGAAATAGAATCTGCAGCGGAACTAAAGGCAGAGGTCTTGCGAGGCTATAGGTTTATTTTTCCGGCGGTGGTCGTATTCGGAGTGATACTTTATGCCTTGCGAGACTGGGTGGTTTTTATTTTATTCAGTTCAGAATTCTATGAGATGCGTGATTTGTTTTTCTGGCAGATCATAGGTGATACTCTCAAGGTCCTAAGTTGGATCTTGGCTTATGTAATGACAGCGCGTGCGCTGTGGAAGCCTTATATCTTTGGTGAGATACTATTTGCTGTGCTTTTTTATGGGCTGGTTGTCTTATTCGATAAGTATGGTGCGGTGGGTGCAACCATAGCGCATGCGGTGAATTACTTTCTGTATTTTGTTTTTGTTTTTTTTGTTTTGAAAAGGCATAAGGTGTTTCCATAGCGAGATGCAATAGCTTTAATTTACCTGGGCAGATGTTGGTTGGCGAGGGGCGCAGGGGAAGGATTCTAAAGGCTCTCGCTTCAAGGAGTAAAGATACGTGAAAATATTACTCATCGGTGAGTACAGTGGCTTGCATAAGGAATTGAAAGGGGCGCTGAAGGCCTGGGGGCATGATGTAACGTTGGCAGCCGCAAGTGATTTTTGGAAAAAATTTGATGCTGATATTAATTTGGGTTACGGCTCGAATATCTACACCTACAAGGCGCGTCAGTTAGTACTCCCACTCTTGAAAATGAAGGATTTCAAGGGGTATGATGTCGTTCATTTGATTAATTTTTATACATTCCCTCGCCTTCCATATTTGAACCTTTTGTTTTTCAGGTTTTTGAAGCGCCATAATAAGGTAGTTACTCTTTCAGGGTCCGGAGATGATCCGTTTTTTGTAAAGTATTCTGAAAAGACTATGCGGTACAGTCCCATACCTTGGCACGAAAAATACGATCGTAATGAGCCCTATTATATGCGTGGCAAGCAACACCTGAAGGCAATGCATTCCTGTATGGAATGTGTGGATGGTGTTATTCCGATCATGTATGAGTACTATTCCACCTTTTGTGCTGCAGGTTATAGCCATAAGGTATGTCAACCTATTCCTATTCCGATTTCTATTGATAGTATCCCTTACACTGAAAATCGCGAATCCAACGGCAAATTGGTTCTATTCCACGGATTGAATCGCAGAGGGTTCAAGGGCACATTTTTGATTGAAAAAGCATTCGATTATCTTCAAGAAAAATATCCCAACGATGTTGAGTGCCTCATAAAGGGGCATATGCCATTCGGTAAATATATGGAGTTATTGTCTAGGGTCAACATTTCTGTAGACCAGGTTTTTTCTTATAGCCTGGCTATGAACGCATTGTATTCTATGGCTCAAGGCAAGGTCGTCGCGGGTGGCGCAGAACCAGAGTCTGCAATTCTCTATGGTGGCGAGTTGCCGCCTGTCTACAATCTGCCTGCGGATCAACAAGGATTGAACCAGGCCTTGGAACGGATTCTGGATGAGCGTCAAGATATCGCCGAGCGATCTTTTGCGTCCCGGGAGTTTGTAGTGAAGCATCATTCGCCGGTAAAAGTGGCGGAGGCTTACGTAAATTACTGGGGTGGCCTCTTGTGATTTATATTTTGTTCTTTGCGATAATCGTGTTTCTGAAAATCGTGTTTTTTGCCGTCTACGTGTTCAAACCTAATAGTTTTTTTTTAGGTGGTAATGATGCTGATTATTACGACTCCTATGCGCGAGGAACAAATTATCCTACCTCAAGTATCTGGCCGGACTTCTTGCGACTGCTCAACGAGTTGGGTGTATACTCTCGTGAAGGTGTCAGTTTTTTTCTGATGATTTTAGGGGTTGTTGCCATTCCGCTTTTGGTTGGAAGGCTTTCGATGGTGCGTGGCCCCGTCTTGAATGGCCGTGTGTGCCTGATGATGGTAATAGTGGTTAGCTTCTATCCTACCTTGTTCTATTACACATTAGATATCTATCGTGATGTTTTAATGTTGTTCCTCTTCTTGGTTGGTTTGGTCTGGGTCAAGTCTTTCATTGGGGCTTCTTCTTTTCATGGTTCTTTGGGAAGTGGCTTGATGGTTTTGTTAGTTGGTGGTGTGCTTTTCCTATTTCGTGGCTACCTTGGTTTTGCGTTTATATTTTCTTTCCTTGTTTTTCGGCTTGTCAGGTTTTCCCGGTTTTCGGTGTTAGGGTACGTAGTGCCTTTGCTGATAATTTTGAATTTGCTGTTTGCTGTCGGCTTTCTGAAGCCGTTGTTGAGCTATAGGAACTTGTTCAATGATGTCCAGAGCGCTACCAACCTTGGTATCCAATTCGACTCTGTTTATAAATTTATCCCTGACTTGATGAATAGCCTGTTTTCTCAACTGTTTGGCTTCTTTTATCCAAACCTGAGTGCTGTGATTGCATTCGTTCTGGAGAGTGTTCCGTTTTGCTTCGCATTTGTCTATCTTGTGCGAAACCGAAAATTTTCAACTAGTTTTGTTGACTATGTCGTCGTTTTCTCCGTTGTCTACTCGACTGTTTGGGTTTTAGGGAATGATAACCTTGGAACAGCCATGCGACTTAGAATGTATAGCTATGTTGGTGTCTTGATAGCATGCGCCATAATTTATCAGCGAAAGTCTTTTTTTCTCAAGTTTTTAGCAGGTAAAGCGGTTCTTGCAAAAGGAATCTAGCATTGTTTTTTCGCGGTTGGGATTGGTTCGCCTGTTTAACGGTTTGATGGTGAGGTATTAATGAATGTATCTATCACGGGGGCTAGTGGTTTCATCGGGCGGTTGCTCGTCGATGAGATAAGCCTCTTGGGAGACAATGTCCTTCAGCTGTCACGGAAAGTAGAGAATGGACCTTCATTCATCGTTGGTGACCTGACTGAAGCTAGTGATGCTCTGGATCAGTTTGTAGCAGACGCTGACCTCATTTACCACTGTGCTGGCGAAGTTAAGAATGCTTCGCTTATGTACGAGCTCCACGTGCGGGGAACAGCCAACCTCCTGGCAGCCGTCCAGCGGCGCATAAGACGCACAGGCCAGCCAATTCATTGGGTACAGCTGAGTAGCACAGGGGCATATGGTAGGCAAAGTGATCGATGTGTTGTGAGTGAGTCGTTTTCGCCCGCCCCAATAGGCGACTACGAAATTACAAAAACGATTTCCGATGAAATGGTTCTGGCGTTGGCTCAGTGTGAGCCGCTATTTTCCTGCACCTTAATCAGGCCTTCGATAGTTGTTGGGGCGACAATGCCCAATCGATCATTTTTCCAGCTCGCAGCCATGGTAAAGAAGCGGATGTTCTTCTACATGGGAGAGCGAAACAAGAATAAATCTACTTATGTTCATGTCGGCGATGTCGTTAGAGCTCTTATTCTCTGTGGGCGTGACCCAAGGGCAGTCGGACAGATCTTTATCGTTTCCAATGACTGCTCGCAGGAGAAGGTCATACAAGCCTTTGCATCCTATGCTGGAGTACCTGAACCTAGGCTGGCCGTGTCAGAAAAACTAGTGCGATTAATTTTAAAATTTTTACCTTCTGGGCTCAATTTACCCTTGACCAGTGAGCGAGTCGATGCTTTGACGAAAACTGGAGGTTTTGATAGTAGTCTTATTCGTAATAGACTTGATTTTGAGTTCTTGCATGATATTCCGCGCAGTGTACCAGCTATACTCATGGGTCACGAAGTCGAAAGCGCAAGTAAAGGATAGGTCTAGTATGCCGGATAAGAAAAAAATTTGTATCGTTGCAACTGTTCCAGTGGCCCTGCGGGTGTTCATGCTAGAACACATTCGTGAACTTTCTGTTTTTTATGATGTTACGCTGATGGCGAATGCTGAGCCATCCGAAATGGAGAGCACATTCAGCGATAACGTAAAATTCATTCCGCTTCCTATTAAAAGAAAAGTCTCTTTGCTTAGTGATGTTTTGTCTCTATTTAATCTATATAATTTGTTTAGACGAGAAAGATTCGATTGTGTTTTTTCGATAATGCCCAAGTCAGGGCTTCTTTCCATGGTTGCGGCTTTTTTTGCGCGAATTCCGCACAGAATTCATATGTTTACGGGTCAGGTCTGGTTTACTAAGACAGGGGTAGTACGTGCCGGGTTGAAGTTTTTGGACAAAATCTTGGTATGGAGCGCTACGTCTGTTCTCGCTGACAGCCCGTCCCAGCGGCAGTTTTTGATTGATAACAGAATTGTTCGATCCGAGAAAATTTCGGTTTTAGGGAAGGGCTCCATCAGTGGTGTAGACGTCAACCGATTCAAACCTGATGCTCTAGCCAGAAAAAAATATCGGAAAGACTTGGGAGTTGCAGACGACGCCGTCGTTTTTTTATTCATGGCTCGCTTGACGCATGTGAAAGGCATCTTGGAACTTAGCCGGGCTTTCAGCCAAGTAGCGGCGCAGATGCCAAGGGCGCATTTGCTTGTGATCGGACCAGACGAAGACGGAATTGAAGGCGATCTGCAGAAAGAGCTGGAGTCTTGCAAGTCGCGCGTTCACCGCGTAGGTTACACCTACAATCCCGAAGGCTACATGGCTGCGGCTGACGTGTTCTGTATTCCAAGCTACCGTGAGGGTTTTAGTCTAGCTACGATCCAGGCTGCAGGTGTAGGATTGCCAGCTATCGCCTCAAATATCTATGGCTTGAGTGATGCGGTACAAAAGGACCAGACTGGCATTTTTCACGAGCCAGGTAATGTTGGTGCGATGGCAGCGGCCCTGCAGTGTTTGTATCTTGATGAGGAGCTGAGGGCCAGGCTCTCGGCCCAAGCCTATCAACGTGCTCATTCGGAGTTTGCTCAGCAAGTTATCGTGGCCGAGATGGTTGCATTTGTCCGTAAACGCCTTCACTGATGAGAGAAGGCCTTGTTCCAGTGACTTGGTTGAAAGAGCTATGAAACGTTTTTTTGATATTTTTATTTCTTTTTTTTCGTTGCTTATTTTGTCTCCAGTCATAATTTTCGTTGCTTGGAAAATAAGGAGCAAACTTGGCTCACCGGTATTGTTTCGCCAGATACGTCCAGGAAAGTACGGCAAGCCCTTCGAAATGGTCAAGTTCCGCACGATGCGTGATGCGGTCGATAGCGACGGTCAGCCTCTTCCAGATAGCGAAAGAATGACGCCATTTGGTTCGTTTCTGCGCTCGTCCAGTCTGGATGAGCTGCCAGAGCTCTGGAACGTATTGAAGGGAGATATGAGCCTTGTTGGTCCTCGTCCGTTGTTGATGGAGTATTTGCCCCTTTACTCAACTGAGCAGTATCGGCGACACGAGGTTCGTCCCGGGGTGACAGGTTGGGCTCAGATAAATGGCAGGAATGCCTTGAGCTGGGAAGAAAAGTTTAAGCTTGATGTTTGGTATGTAGATAATAGGTCCTTTGTTATGGACTTTAAAATATTATTTATGACCGGCTGGAAAGTTATTAAGCGTGATGGCATCAGCGCTGCTGGCGAGGCAACTATGTCAAAATTTTCCGGGAATCGAACATGAGGCGCCTGGCTATCCTTGGAGCTAGTGGGCATGGGAAAGTCATAGCCGATATTGCGGAGTGTTGTGGTTGGCAGGACTTGGTGTTTTTCGATGATGCGTGGCCATGCCGTTCCGCTAACGGTTGTTGGCAGATAAATGGAAATACTGAGTCGTTACTTTCTACACTTGATCAGTTCGACGGTGTAATTGTCGGAATCGGCAACAACAAGATTCGCCAGGAAAAGCAACAAATGCTGATGGCGCATGGCGCCAGGATGGTATCGTTGGTTCATCCTCAAGCGATCATCAGTAGTCATTCGACGCTCGGAGTCGGCAGTGTCATCATGGCTGGAGCTGTGCTAAACGTTGATGCTGTTATTGGCTGTGGTGTTGTGTTGAACACGGCGTGCAGTGTAGACCATGATTGCTTACTTGGTGACTTCGTTCATGTGAGCCCAGGGGCGCATCTCGCGGGTGGGGTCCATGTAGGTCAGTTGTCTTGGATCGGTATCGGGGCGAGTGTTCGGCAATCGGTAAAAATCGGTGTAGCAACAATGGTTGGTGCCGGAGCCGTGGTGGTCAATAATGTCGTCGATGGTCTTACTGTTGTTGGCGTCCCCGCGCGATCTAAATAGTTCGCGACTTTGCGGTGCTCTTGTTATTCATAATATAAGTTAACGGGTACGTAAAATGTTAAATACTCCATTTTCGCCTTGGCCGTCTTTTTCTGTCGAAGAGGCTGATGCGGTGCGAGATGTTATTCTTTCCAATAAAGTTAACTATTGGACAGGGCAGGAGTGCCGTCAGTTCGAGATAGAGTTCGCTTCTTGGTCGGACTGCGATTTCGCGGTAGCAGTCGCTAACGGCACTGTTGCACTCGACTTGGCCTTGAAGGCGCTGGGGATTGTCCCTGGCGATGAGGTGATAGTCACTTCGAGGACATTCCTTGCTTCTGTCTCTTCTATCGTAAATGCTGGTGCCATCCCTGTCTTTGCTGATGTTGACGAGTCTACACAGAACATTACTCCCGATACCATTCGTGCGGTATTGACTGCAAAAACACGCGGCATTATTTGTGTGCATCTGGCTGGTTGGCCTTGTGACATGGACCCGATAATGGATATCGCGCGCGAGCACGATCTGAAAGTCATCGAGGATTGTGCGCAGGCTCATGGTGCTCGTTACAAAGGACGGTCCGTAGGCTCCATCGGTCATGTTGGCGCTTGGTCTTTCTGCCAAGACAAGATCATGACTACCGGAGGTGAAGGTGGCATGGTCACAACTAATGACAAAGCACTTTGGTCGGCCATGTGGTCGTATAAGGATCACGGGAAAAATTGGGATTCTGTATATGTCAAGCAGCATCCGCCTGGGTTCCGATGGTTGCATGATAGTTTTGGTACCAACTGGCGTATGATCGAAACTCAGGCAGCCATAGGCCGTATTCAACTGAGGGCCATGGCAGATTGGCATGCAGCCCGGCTTTCCAATGCGCAGCGTATCTGGAGCGTTGCGGTCGGTTTGGAAGGGCTGAGAGTTCCAGGCATCCCGTTGGATATCGAGCATGCGGCTTACAAGTGCTATGTGTTCGTGGAGCCTGAAAAGCTCAATCAAGGCTGGGATCGTGACCGTATTGCTGCAGAAGTCAATGCCTTGGGCGTACCTTGCTTCTCTGGGTCCTGCTCTGAGGTCTATTTGGAAAAGGCGTTCGATGACACTGGCTGGAGACCGGCAGAGCGCTTGGCCGTAGCGAAGAATTTGGGAGATACCAGTTTGATGTTCTTGGTGCATCCGACCTTGACCAACGAAGAGATCGAGAAGACCTGCGAGGTCCTTCGCGGTGTTATGCGT
Organism: Pseudomonas ulcerans; assembly: GCF_036324125.1. NCBI lineage: Bacteria > Pseudomonadati > Pseudomonadota > Gammaproteobacteria > Pseudomonadales > Pseudomonadaceae > Pseudomonas > Pseudomonas ulcerans. The sequence continues at coordinate 68,643 of NZ_JAZDQN010000011.1, forward strand.
TCTGCTAGCCGATAGCCCAGATCCGGCAGGGCTCAGCCCTGCCGGATTACTCGAGGTGCCGGCGGACCTTCTGCTTAGAGAGCTGCTCTGGAAAAATGCACTCCATCTCTTCTGCCTTGTCCCTGATGATGAGTGAGACGTTTATCTTTTTCAGGGCGCTAAATTCGATCTGTGTTAGATTATGCCGTTGATGGAGTGAGCGCACTGCTCAAGTAAAAGCCGTGACAGAGTGCCAATCACATGAAATTGGTGCACAGGATCCAGAAGTAGGAGAGGCATAAGGTGTTTGAGAGCGTTATGGACAAGGTTCGCACTAGGCTGCTCAGTTTGCCGCGTCGGAGAAAGCGACTACTGCAGGTATTTGCCGATATATTGCTGATCTGGATATCGCTCTGGCTTGCTTTTGCAGTTCGTCTGGGCCTCGACGAAATGGAAAATCCTGTTCAACACCATTTGTGGTTGTTCGCAAGTGCACCGGTGGTTGCAATTCCACTGTTTATTCGATTCGGACTGTACCGTGCCGTAATGCGTTACTTTGGCAATGATGCGCTTGTTGCCATAATCAAGGCCGTCAGCCTTTCATCTTTAATTCTCGCGGCATTAATCTTTTGGCGCGCAAATCCGCAGTCTCTGGTTCCACGGTCTATTATCTTCAACTACTGGTGGCTCAGCCTGGTGACAATAGGTGGGCTACGTCTGGCAATGCGTCAGTATTTTCTTGGCGATTGGTTTGCGGCAACCCGTCATGTTCCCTTTGTCGGTCGTGACGATGGCTTGATAAAGGTCGCGGTTTATGGTGCGGGTGCCGCTGGAAATCAGTTGGTTGCTGCACTGCGTATGGGACGCGTAATGCGGCCTGTTGCATTCATCGACGACGATAGCAGTATCGCTGATCGTGTCATTTCGGGACTGCAGGTTTTCAAGTCCAGCAGTATTCATAAGATGATCGACATTACGGGTGCCCAAGAGGTTTTGCTGGCTATCCCCTCTGCATCTCGGGGCCGGCGCCGCGAAATTCTTGGTTACCTAGAAGGTTTCCCGCTACACGTACGCAGCGTTCCAGGTTTCATGGATTTAGCTAGCGGACGGGTTAAGGTTGATGACATCCAAGAGGTTGACATCGCGGATTTGCTTGGCCGCGATGCCGTTCCTGCACAGGGGGAATTGTTAGAACGCTGTATTTTCCAACAGACAGTTCTGGTTACCGGAGCCGGTGGTTCCATCGGTTCGGAGTTGTGTCGCCAGATCCTCTCACTGGAGCCGAAGACACTGCTGCTGTTCGAGCACAGCGAGTTCAACCTATACAGCATTCTCAGTGAATTGGAGCAGCGTGTCGGACGTGAGGCGCTGCCCGTTCGCGTGCTACCGATCCTGGGTACCATTCGCAATCAACATCAGTTACTTGATGTCATGAAAACCTGGCGGGTAGATACCGTGTACCACGCGGCAGCTTACAAGCATGTACCGATGGTCGAACATAATATCGCCGAAGGCGTATTAAATAATGTCATCGGTACCTTGAATACGGCGCAGGCAGCACTCCAGGCAGGTGTCGCCAACTTTGTGCTGATTTCGACTGATAAAGCAGTGCGCCCTACCAACGTGATGGGAAGTACCAAGCGTCTGGCTGAGATGACCTTACAGGCGCTCAGTCGCGAGCAAGCACCGGTTCTGTTTGGGGATGACAGTAATATCTCCTATGTAAACAAGACCCGTTTTACCATGGTTCGTTTCGGTAATGTTCTTGGTTCTTCCGGTTCAGTGATCCCACTATTTCACAAGCAGATCAAGTCCGGTGGCCCGCTGACCGTTACCCATCCCAAGATCACCCGCTACTTCATGACCATCCCAGAGGCGGCTCAACTTGTGATTCAGGCCGGTTCTATGGGGTTGGGCGGAGATGTCTTTGTTCTCGACATGGGCGAGCCAGTACGCATTGTCGAGCTCGCGGAAAAGATGATTCATCTTTCCGGCCTCAGTGTACGCTCCGACAAGAACCCTCACGGAGATATTGCTATCGAGTTTACTGGGTTACGTCCTGGCGAGAAGCTTTATGAGGAGTTGCTGATTGGAGACAACGTTGTCGCTACCCAACACGCGATGATTATGAGCGCCAATGAGGACTTTCTGGATTGGGATGTACTCAAGGGGCGGTTGTCTGCACTTTTAGCTGCCGTCCGGCAGGACGACTACGGCAGCGTCCGCCAGTTGCTGCGTGAAACCGTGAGTGGTTACATGCCTGACAGCGAAATCGTCGACTGGATATACCAGCAGCGCCGACTTGAGCCCTGAATCGTGTGCGAGCCCGAAAGGCAACTGTGAGAGTTGCCTTTTTTTGACCGCTACAGAGAGAAAATTCAGATTTGGTAAAGAATACCGATTTGACGCCTGCCAGTGACGATCTAGGTTTGAAAAAGGCAGTCAAGGAAACGCTGCCTCTGTCATTCGTACCTTAAGGAGTATCACCCATGCGCCATACCTATCTCGCTTCCGTTCTATTTGCCCTCATCGGCGCCATTTCTCTGCCACTCAGCGCCGCGTCCGCTACGGCTGTGCCCAGTGCGGGCGTAGCGACTACTACCCTGCAAACCGTCACGCTGGATTTGAACAAGGCAGATGCCGCGACCCTGCAAAGCCAGTTGAGTGGAATAGGCAAGAGCAAGGCCGAAGCCATCGTCGCTTACCGTGAGGAGCACGGCGACTTCGCTTCAGTAGACGAGTTGCTGGAGATCAAGGGAATCGGCAAGGCGTTACTTGAGCGCAATCGCGACAGGTTGACGGTGAACTGAGTCAATAGGGAGATGAGGCCGATCTAACCGATCGGCCTTTTCAGTTACCGCATGTCAACGATCCCGCGCTTCCTTGGCATCCATCTCCGCATTGCGTTCGTGAATCCGCTTGAGCTGTTCGTCCGTCAACGGCAACTTCTTCGCAGTGTCCCTGAGCATCATCAGTCCACCCACGATCGAGCCGATCGCCACCAGCAGAATCAACCAGGCGTACCAGGGCATGACATTCCTCCTTCATACATACGGCAATGGGGCCGTATCTGTAATATCGAGTAAAACTTGTCTGCGTTGGTTCAATTATAGGGCTGCATGCGCCACAAGGTGATTTGCGATCACCGGCCCCCGTTGCATCGCCGCATCGTTTACAATGCGCGCCGTTTTCGACTTGCCAAGAGACCCTGCCCATGTCCGCCTGCCAGACGCCCCTGATTGTCGCCCTGGATTTCCCCACCCGTGACGCCGCCCTGAAGCTGGCCGATCAGCTGGACCCTGCGCTGTGCCGGGTGAAGGTCGGCAAGGAGCTGTTCACCAGCAGCGCTTCCGGCATCGTCGAGACCTTGTGCGCCAAGGGCTTCGAAGTGTTCCTCGACCTGAAATTCCATGACATCCCCAACACCACGGCGATGGCGGTCAAGGCCGCTGCAGAGATGGGCGTGTGGATGGTCAACGTGCATTGCTCCGGCGGCCTGCGCATGATGTCGGCCTGCCGCGAGGAGCTGGCCAAGCGCAGCGGCCCGCAGCCGCTGCTGATCGGCGTGACCGTGCTGACCAGCATGGAGCGCGAGGACCTGGCTGGCATCGGCCTGGACATTGAGCCGCAGGAGCAGGTGCTGCGCCTGGCCGCGCTGGCGGAGAAAGCCGGCATGGACGGCCTGGTTTGCTCGGCCCTGGAGGCGCCGGCCCTGAAGGCCGCGCATCCGTCGCTGCAACTGGTGACCCCGGGCATCCGTCCGGCCGGCAGCGCCCAGGACGACCAGCGTCGCATCCTGACTCCGCGCCAGGCCCTGGATGCCGGCTCCGACTACCTGGTGATCGGCCGTCCGATCAGCCAGGCCGCCGATCCAGCCCAGGCGCTGGCTGCGGTCGTCGCGGAAATCCGCGGCTAAGAAAGAAGACAGGGCCCGAAAGGGCCCTGTTTCGTTTCAGACCTTCAGCACCAGCTTGCCGAAGTTCTCCCCGCTGAACAGCTTCAGCAGCGTCTCGGGGAAGGTCTCCAGGCCTTCCACCACATCTTCCTTGCTCTTCAGCTTGCCACTGGCCAGCCAGCCTGCGATTTCCTGGCCCGCAGCAGCGTACTGCGACACATAGTCCATCACCACGAAGCCTTCCATCCGCGCCCGGTTGACCAGCAGCGCCAGGTAGTTGGCCGGGCCTTTGACCGCCTGCTTGTTGTTGTACTGGCTGATGGCGCCGCAGATGACCACCCGTGCCTTGAGGTTCAGGCGACTGAGTACCGCATCGAGGATGTCGCCGCCGACGTTGTCGAAGTACACATCCACGCCTTTCGGGCATTCGCGCTTGAGGCCTTCCAGCACATCCTCGGCCTTGTAGTCGATGGTGCCGTCGAAGCCCAGTTCATCCTTCAGGTACTGGCATTTTTCCGCTCCGCCGGCGATACCCACCACGCGGCAGCCTTTGATCTTCGCGATCTGCCCGGCAATGCTGCCTACCGCACCTGCGGCGCCGGAAATCACCACGGTGTCACCGGCCTTCGGCTGGCCGACATCCAGCAGGGCGAAGTAGGCGGTCATCCCGGTCATGCCCAGGGCCGAGAGGTAGCGCGGCAGCGGCACCAGCTTTGGATCGACCTTGTAGAAACCCTGTGGCTCACCGAGGAAGTAGTCCTGCACGCCCAGGGCGCCGTTGACGTGATCACCGACGGCGAACTTCGGGTTGCGCGATGCGACCACCTCGCCAACGCCAAGGGCACGCATCACCTGGCCCAGGCCCACCGGTGGAATGTACGACTTGCCTTCGTTCATCCAGCCGCGCATGGCCGGATCGAGGGAGAGATACAGGTTCTTCACCAGCACCTGGCCGTCGGCGGGTTCGCCCACTGGTACCTGTTCGAAGCTGAAGTCGTCCCGCGTTACGGCGCCCACCGGGCGTTTGGCGAGCAGGAAGCGGCGGTTGGTCTGGGCAGTCATGGGGGCCTCGCGAAGGTTGGGCAAAAGCTTTGTGATAGACCCTCATCACGCCTTCGGCAAGCTCGTGCGCCGCAGCGAATACCCGAGCATCCAGCAGGCTGATGAAGGCTGGCAGGGATAATCATCGCTTCGCATGGTACTTCAACCGGCGCCTTGATGATGCTGCCCAAGCGCGGCGCCGCCTGACTAGACTCTCGCCACTCTCTTCACCCTTGTTGCAGGAGCTATCGATGAGCATGAAATTCAGCGGCCAGGTCGCCCTGGTCACCGGTGCCGCCGCGGGGATTGGTCGGGCCACGGCCCAGGCATTCGCAGTGGAAGGCTTGAAAGTGGTGGTCGCCGATCTCGATGTGGCCGGTGGCGAAGCCACGGTGGAAGCGATCCGTGCGGCGGGCGGCGAAGCGCTCTTCGTACCGTGCAACGTGACCCGGGATGCGGACGTTCAGCAATTGATGGCACGCACCATCGAAGCCTACGGTCGCCTGGACTACGCCTTCAACAACGCGGGTATCGAGATCGAGCAGGGCCGCCTGGCCGAGGGCAGTGAAGCCGAGTTCGACGCAATCATGGGCGTCAACGTCAAGGGCGTATGGCTGTGCATGAAGTACCAATTGCCGCTGATGCTGGCCCAGGGCGGTGGAGCGATCGTCAACACCGCCTCGGTCGCCGGCCTTGGCGCGGCACCGAAGATGAGCATCTACGCAGCCTCCAAGCATGCGGTGATCGGCCTGACCAAGTCCGCCGCCATCGAGTATGCGAAGAAGCAGATCCGCGTCAACGCGGTGTGCCCGGCGGTGATCGACACCGACATGTTCCGTCGTGCCTACGAGGCCGATCCCCGCAAGGCCGAGTTCGCCGCGGCGATGCACCCGGTGGGGCGCATCGGCAAGGTTGAGGAAATCGCCGCCGCCGTGCTGTACCTGTGCAGCGACGGTGCGGCGTTCACCACCGGCCAGGCCTTGGCCGTCGACGGTGGTGCCACCGCTATCTGACCTGCAGCAGTGCGCCGGCCACCGCCAGGCAGCCGAGCAGCAGCAGGGCACCGAACAGCGCCAGGGCGGTGCCGGCGCCAAAGCGGTCGGCGAGCAGCCCGGTGAAGATCACCGGCAAGCTGAAACCCAGATACGCCAGCAGGAAGAATCCGGCGCTGGCGCGGGTCTTTTCCGTGCCGGCCAGGGCATTCACCGCCGACAACCCGCCCAGGTAGATGAAGCCGTAGCAGGCGCTGCTGGCACCGATCGCCCCCAGCAATACTGCAGCGAGCACGCCGCTGTGTGCGCCCCAGGCCAGTACGGCGTAGCTGCACGGCAGGACCAGCAACCCCAGCAAAGTCGAACGGTTCGACGCCATGCGCCGGGCCAGTGGCTGGAACAGCAAGCCGCAACTGATCACGCAGAAGGTCGACAGTCCCGACCAGTTCGCCAGTTCATGGCGCGCCAGGATCGATGGCATCAGCGCGATCACCAGGCCGACACAGGCCCAGGCCAGCAGGATCGCCAGGCCATAGGGCAGGCTGCCCTCCGGGTAGAACGGCAGGCGTAGCAGGGGCGTGGCACGGCGTGGTGCCGGGTCCGGCAATCTCAGCACCGCCAGCAGCGCGAGCAGGGCCAAGCCCAGGTGCAGGGGGAAACTGCCCGGTGCCAGGCTCGGCCCCTGCAACAGGAACAGGCTGGTGACTGCGGCGCCCAGGCCGAAGCCCAGTGACGTGCTGGCGGTGACCCGGTTCGCTGCGGCGCGGCTGTCGCCGCCCTGCAGCAGCTCGCCCATGTACGCCGTGCCAGTGGCCGAGGCCAGTGCCGTGCCGATCCCGAGCAGGGTGCGAGCGAAGGCGAGGCTGGTCAGGCCCGGGGCGACCAGCATCAGCCCGGTGGCCGCCATCGACAGCAGCAGTGCCGCAGCAATCAGGCGCTTGTGTCCGACCCGGTCCGCCAGCCCGCCCAGCAGCAGCAACACCGGCAGCACGCCGATCACATAGCCGGAGAACGCCACCGCCGTGGCCGCCGCGCCTTGGCCGGACAAGGCTGCGTAGGCGGTGTACAGCGGGGCCTGGAGGTTGACGGCGAAGGTCACCAGGCACAGGGCGAAGGCCAGTGTGGTGGAGGCGTGGCGGCTGGTCATGGGGTTCTCCTTGGATGACTCCTCGATTGTCCAGAGGCGTCCTGTGTGGAGAAAGACACAGCCCGCAGGCTTTTGTGATTAACTGTTTGCCCAAAACGACCAAACACTTTACGTGATGAAACTGAACCTCGACCGCCAATCGACCACCCCCCTGGTGCAACAGCTGAGCGATGGACTGTGCCAGTGGATCAGCGCCCAGCGCCTGCGCCCCGGGACCCGGCTGCCCTCCATTCGCCATTTGGTGCGCGAGCAGGGTGTCAGCCAGTCTTGTGCCATCGAGGCCTACGACCGTCTGGTGTCCCAGGGCTGGCTGGAGGCGCGGCATGGCGTGGGATTCTTCGTCGCCGAGCGTCGAGGCCAGGCATCGTTCGCCGAGGAACCGGCCTGGGGCGAGGGTGCCGAGGGGCGCTGGCGGCTGTTCAGCGACGAACAGGAAAACCTGCTGCGGCTCGGTTGCGGCTGGCTGCCGGCTAACTGGCGGCAAAGTGAGGAAATCGCCCTGGCGATTCGCCAGGTCAGCCGCGGCGCCGATCAGGACCTGTTCGGCTATGGGCCGCCGCTGGGCCTGACCGCGTTGCGCCAGCAGGTGCGCAAGCGCCTGGCGCTGCTCGGCATCCATGTGCAGCCGGAACAGATCCTCGCCACCCAGGGCGCCAGCCAGGCCCTCGACCTGCTGGTGCGCACCCTGCTCAAGCCTGGCGACACGGTGCTGGTGGAGCGTCCCGGCTATTACAACCTGTACAACCTGCTGCGGCTGCATGGCGTGCGCATGCTGGAGGTCCCGCGTACGCCGCAGGGCCCGGATCTCGACGTCCTGGCCACAATGCTGCGTGAGCATCGCCCGCGCTACCTGTTCGTCAACAGCCTGTACCAGAACCCCACCGGCACCAGCCTTAGCCCGCGCAGCGCCCAGCGCCTGCTGGAGCTGGCCGGCGAACATGACCTGCGGATCATCGAGGACGATATCTACGCCGACTTCCAGGAAGGTCCGGCGACCCGTCTGGCGACCCTCGACAGCCAGCAGCGGGTGATCTACCTGGCAAGCTTCTCCAAGACCCTCAGCAGTTCGCTGCGGGTTGGCTACCTGGTGGCCGATGCCGGGCTGGTGGCGCGGTTGGCGGAGGTGAAGATGGTCACCGGGATCGGCGCCTCGCGTTTCGCCGAACAGGTGGTGGCGCAGTTGCTAGGCAGCGGTGTGTACCGCAAGAGCGTGCAGCGCCTGCGGGTACGCCTGGCCGAACACATGGCCAGCGCGTTGCGGTTGCTGGAAGCCAACGGCTGGGAAGTCTTCGCCGAACCCTACGGCGGCATGTTCGTCTGGACCCGCTACCCGGGCGCAAACTTTTCCCACCTGCAAGCGCTCGCCCAGGACGCGGGTGTACTACTCTCACCGGGCTCCGCCTTCGACCCGCAAGGCCGCGACAGCGACTGGCTGCGGATCAACGTCGCCTATGCCCGCGACGTGCGCGCCCAGGCGTTTTTCCAGGCCGTCCGGCAAGCATCGTCGTGGCGACCTCCAGCTTCCTGAAAACGACGACTCCCTAGCTTTTTGCCATTATTGCGACTGGGGTGTCTTGTGCACTCCCCAGCGCCATTGCCACTCTGCACCCTTGGATATCCGGCACGTTTTCCAAGGGCAGCAGGAGAGGGCGGCGAACAATGAACTCGGGCGCGAATGGCGGTTTTGCCAACCTGGGCATGGCCCGCAAGCTGGGGCTTGGATTCACTCTGGTACTGCTGCTGACGGCAGTGGTGGCGGCGATCGGTATCGCCGCGTTGTACGGGCTGGGCCAGCGTTTCGACGGCCTCAAGCAGATCACTGCGTTCAACAACGGCGTGCTGGCGCTGCGCATGCACGAGCAGCGCTACGCCCAGCGCTCCGACCCCAAGGAGGCCGAGGCGCTGCGCAAGGGCGTCGAGGCGTTGACCAGCCAGGCCGCAGCTCTGCCGGAACTGGGTGGCAGCGATGTCGGCAGCGCCCTGACCGCCTACCGCCAGGCCTTCGATGAATACGTGGAACTGACCCAGTCCAAGGAGCTGGCGCTGGACATGGCCAGCTGGTCAGTCTCCAGCGTCGCCAACAACCTCGATGTGCTGCAGGCCGGACTGGCCGACGACGGCACCTGGACCCTCAAGGATTCCCAGGGCCAGAAAGGGGCCGAGTTCGTCGAGCAGGCCGGCAAGGTCGCCCAGGTGGCGCGCCTGATGCTGCAGGCCATGGACGAAGCGCGGGTGCGTCTGGAACAGAACCGCAAGGGCGCCGAGGACGCGCGCCAAGGCCGCATCGAGCAGGCCGAGCAGGCCGCGCAACTGGCTGCGGAACTCAAGGGTACAGTGCAGGACCCCGGTTACCAGAGCGTGCTCGGCGAAGTCACCACCCATATCGCCAGCTTCGGCGAGAAACTCGGCGAATACACCGACCTGCTGGCCCGTGAAGAGCAGTTGCGCAAGCAGTTGCAGGATCGCGCCGACCAGGTGACCGCGCGGGTGGAGCAGATCAACGCCAGGATCGATGCCGACATGCAGGCAGAGCTCAAGCGCAATGCCCTGCTGATCCTGGTGTCGTCACTGGCAGCACTGCTGGTGGGCGTGGTTGCTGCGATCCTCATCACCCGTGCGATCGTCCTGCCGCTGCGCCGGGTCATTGTCCGCGCCCAGGAAATCGCCGCTGGCGACCTGCGCGGCGAAATCGCCGTCGACAGGCGCGATGAGGTCGGCCAGTTGCTCCTGGCCATGCAGCAGATGGGCAGTGGCCTGAGCGGTATCGTCAGTGGTCTGCAGGCCGGGATCGACAAGCTGGCGAGCAACGCCCATACCCTGTCGGCGGTGACCGAACAGGCCAACCGCGAAGTCAGCAGCCAGAAGGACGAGACCGACCAGGTCGCCACCGCCATGCAGCAGATGACGGCCACCGTGCACAGCGTCGCCCGCGATGCCGAGGAAGCGGCGCAGGCCGCGCAGTCGGCGGACGGCAAGGTGGAAAGCGGCCAGCAGGTGGTGCGCCAGAGCATGCAGCGCATCGAGCGCCTGGCCAGCGCGGCGGACTCCGCCAGCCATAGCATCGAAAGCCTCAGTGCCGAGATCCAGCACATCGGTTCGGTGCTGGAAGTGATCAAGAGCGTTGCCGAGCAGACCAACCTGCTGGCCCTCAACGCGGCGATCGAGGCGGCCCGGGCCGGCGAGCAAGGGCGCGGGTTCGCGGTGGTGGCGGACGAAGTGCGCGCCCTGGCCCAGCGTACCCAGCAATCCACCGGCGAGATCGAGCGCCTGGTCAGCAGCCTGCGCAGCAACGCCCAGGCCTCGGTGGCGCAGATCCAGGGCAGCGGTGAACTGGTCAAGCTCGCGGTGGCCGACGCCCTGCAGACCGAAAGTGCCCTGGGCAGCATCGCCAGCGCGGTGTCGTTGATCCAGCAGATGAACCAGCAGATCGCCGCGGCAGCGGAGCAGCAGAGCTCGGTGGCCGAGGAAATCAGCCGCAGCGTCACGCAGATCCGCAGCAGCGCCGATCAGTCGGCGGTGGCCATGCGCGGCAACGCCAGTTCGAGTATCGAACTGGCGCAGCTGGGGACGGAGCTGAAGGGGATGGTCGGGCATTTCCGGATTTGACTCCGGAAAGGCCTGTCAGGCGGTCTTGCGCCAGTTGAGGATCAGCAGCGTCAACACCCCGGCGACGATGCCCCAGAAGGCCGAGCCGATGGAGAACAGGGTGAAGCCCGAGGCGGTGACCATGAAGGTGATCAGCGCCGCCTCGCGTTCCTTGGCCTCGTTCATCGCCACGCTGAGGCCGTTCATGATCGAGCCGAACAGGGCCAGGGCGGCGATGGACAGCACCAGTTCCTTCGGCAACGCGGCGAACAGCGCCGCGAGGGTGGCGCCGAAGGTGCCGACGATGGCGTAGAAGATCCCGCACCAGACCGCCGCGGTGTAGCGCTTCTCGGGGTTCTCGTGGGCGTGTGGCCCGGTGCAGATGGCCGCGCTGATGGCCGCCAGGTTGACGCCGTGGGCACCAAAGGGCGCGAGCAGCAGCGAGGCGATGCCGGTCGTCGAGATCAGCGGCGAGGCGGGCACCTGGTAGCCGTCGGCGCGCAACACGGCGATCCCGGGCATGTTCTGCGAGGTCATCGCCACCACGAACAGCGGAATGCCGATACTGATCGTCGCAGCCAGGGAGAAGGTCGGGGTGGTCCACACCGGCGTTGCCACTTCCAGGGTGAAGTGGCTGAAGTCCAGCAGCCCCAGCACGGCGGACAGCGCCGTCCCCACCACCAGCGCCGCCAGCACCGAATAGCGCGGCGACATGCGCTTGACCAGCAGGTAGCTGAACAGCATGGCCAGGACCAGGCCGGTGCGATGCTGCGCGGCGACGAAGATCTCGCTGCCGATCTTGAACAGGATGCCCGCCAGCAGCGCCGACGCTAGCGAGGCCGGGATGCGCCGCATCAGGCGTTCGAAGCTGCCGGTCACGCCGCAGATCACCACCAGCACGGCACAGGTGATGTAGGCGCCGATCGCTTCGCCGTAGGTCACGCCGCCGAGGCTGGTGATCAGCAGCGCCGCGCCGGGGGTCGACCAGGCCACGGTCACCGGGGTGCGGTAGCGCAATGACAGGCCGATGCTGCACACTGCCATGCCCATCGACAGGGCCCAGATCCACGAGGAGATCTGGCCGGTGGTCAGGCCAGCCGCCTGGCCAGCCTGGAACATCAGGACCAACGAGCTGGTGTAGCCGGTGAGCATGGCGATGAAGCCGGCGACCACCGCCGAGGGAGAGGTGTCGGCCAGCGGCCGCAGTTGTGCGGAGGTGGCGTCGGGCATGGGAAATTCCTTATTGTTTCGATGTAAGCAGATTTTTCAGACTACCGTGCGATGGGGTGCCGATTGCGGTACAGCGATCAGAGCATTTAGCCGTACAGTCGACAGGTTTCGTTTTGCGCAATGGGGGAGGGCACGATGTACAAGGTCTACGGGGATTACCACTCGGGCAACTGCTACAAGATCAAGCTGATGTTGCATCTGCTCGACCTGCCCTACACCTGGCAGCCAGTGGATATTCTCAAGGGAGAGACGGAGACGCCGGAGTTCCTGGCGATGAATCCCAACGGCAAGGTGCCGGTGCTGCAACTGGAAGATGGTACTTGCCTGTGGGAGTCCAACGCGATCCTCAATTTCCTTGCCGAGGGCAGCGAGTTCCTGCCGGGCGAGCCGCGCTTGCGCACCCAGGTGCTGCAGTGGCAGTTCTTCGAGCAGTACAGCCATGAGCCGTACATCGCCGTGGCGCGCTTCATCCAGTTCTACCTGGGGCTGCCGGACGAGCGCCTGGACGAATACCGCAAGCTGCACAAGGGCGGGCACAAGGCGCTGAGGGTGATGGAGCGGCAGCTGGAGGTTACGCCGTACCTGGTGGGGGACCAGTATTCGATCGCCGATGTGGCGCTTTATGCCTATACCCATGTGGCCCAGGAGGGGGGCTTCGACCTGGCGGGGTATCCGAAGGTCAGGGAATGGCTGGCGCGGGTTGCCGAGCATCCGCGGCATGTGCCGATGGTGGATTGAAACACTGACCTGAAGGGTGACACGGAGCCTGTGGGAGCGGGTTCACCCGCGATTGAGGGCGGTGGATTCACCGACGCAATCGCGGGTGAACCCGCTCCCACATTGATCCCTGATCAAGCCCGACAATCAGGCTGCCGAAAACCGCTTGTTCAGATAATCGATGATCACCTTGGACTCATACATCCAGGTGGTCTTGCCATCTTCTTCGATGCGCAGGCACGGCACCTTGATCCTGCCGCCACCTTCGAGCATGGCCTGGCGGTCCTGTTCGTTGTTCTTCGCATCCCGCAGCGCCACCGGCACGTTCAGGCGGTGCAGGGTGCGGCGCGTCTTCACGCAGAACGGGCAGGCGTGGAACTGGTACAGGCTCAGGCCGCGAGCCTGTTCCTCGACCCTGGCTTGTGCCGCCGGATCACGCTTGAGCTTGGCCGGACGGCTGATCCAGTCGAAAAAGACGATCATTTGGCCGAGGCCGACCCGCAGGGCTTTGACGATCATGATGATTCCTCGCAATAAAAAGCCGACCTGAGAAGGTCGGCTCGAAAAACGCACCCGATCACTTGATCAGGCTGAGAAACTCGCTGCGGGTCGCTGCGTTTTCACGGAATTCGCCGAGCATCACCGAGGTGATCATGGACGAGTTCTGCTTCTCCACACCGCGCATCATCATGCACATGTGCTTGGCCTCGATGACCACCGCCACGCCCATGGCGCCGGTGACCTGCTGGATCGCCTCGGCGATCTCGCGGCTGAGGTTTTCCTGGATCTGCAGGCGACGGGCATACATGTCGACGATCCGTGCCACCTTGGACAGGCCCAGCACCTTGCCACTCGGGATGTAGGCGACATGCGCCTTGCCGATGAACGGCAGCAGGTGGTGTTCGCACAGCGAGTACAGCTCGATGTCCTTGACCAGGACCATTTCGCTGTTGTCGGAGCTGAACAGTGCGCCGTTGGTGACTTCTTCCAGGGTTTGGTTGTAACCGCGGCAAAGGTACTGCATGGCCTTCGCGGCCCGCTTCGGCGTGTCGAGCAGGCCTTCGCGGGAGACATCCTCGCCGAGTTGGCCAAGGATCGCGGTGTAATGCTGTTCCAGGGACATGGATCTACCTGTGGTGTATTTCGCAAACGCGAAGGGTACGGCGGCTGTGACGGCACCGCAAGTGCGGCGTTACTCGTCGCGGCCTTCGAGCATGGTCCGGCGCAGCATCACGTACACTGCGCCGGTGCCGCCGTGACGGGCCTGGCAGGAGGTGAAACCGAGCACCTGGGGGTGCTGGCGCAGCCAGGTGTTGACATGGCTCTTGATCATCGGCCGCTTGCCGTCCAGGCGTACCGCCTTGCCGTGGGTGACGCGCACGCAGCGGATTTCGAAGCGGGTGGCTTCGGCGAGGAAGTCCCAGAGGATTTCCCGGGCCTTTTCCACGCTCATGCCGTGCAGGTCGAGGCTGCCCTCGAAAGGGATCTGGCCGATCTTGAGCTTGCGCATCTGGCTTTCCTGGACGCCATCGCGGCTCCAGTGCAGGTCGTCTTCCGGGCCGACGTCGATGACGAACTGGTCGGACAGGCCATCGACCACGGTCTGGTCGTTGCGCACCGTCGCGTGCTGCCGCAGGCTGGCCAGCTGCTTGCGGTCGGCCTTGGCCTTGCCGGTGTCAGCGCGGTCATGGGTGATCGGCTTGACGCCACGCATCTCGCTCTTGAACAGGGAAAAATCGTCGTCTTGCATGTAAAGCCTCCGCCAGAACCGCGCAGAGTCTACGCAGTCAGTCGTGTTTTTTCATCAGGTGCGGGGACAGGTTCAGTTCGCGGCTGCGCCGCATGCGCAGGCGACGGCGGCGCCAGATCCACACGCCGAGGTAGAGCACCAGCAGGCCGCCGGCGAGTACCAGGCTGGCGGCGGCGGGGTTGTCGTTCAGTTCACCCAGCGCCGCCGGGCGGCCCAGCAGGCTGGCGGCACCGGCCATGGCCAGGAGCACGCCGAGGGTCGCAAGCAGGGCGGAGAAGGCCGCGGCCAGCCGCGCACCCCAGGTGCCCGACTGGCGCGGGCGCAGGCGCTTGGCGTCGAAACCGTCGGATATCTTCATGCCGATCTCCTCTGTAAAGATCCGGGATTGGACCGGAAATCGTCGAGGTGGTTCCGACCGCCGCCGCCTCAGACCAGGCTGTTGGTCGGGGTCACGCAGGCGAAGTTGTCGGCCATGATCGCCATTTCGCTCTGCTGGATCTGCGCCGCCGGGATCACGCCGTCCTTGAACGGCAGGTCGCGGGTGGCGCAGGCATCTTCCACCAGGGTGCAGCGGTAGCCGTAGTCCTTGGCGCGACGCACGGTGGTGCTGACACTGGAGTGGCTCATGAAGCCGCAGACGATCAGGTCGAGGTGGCCGAGCTCCTGCAGGGTTTCATGCAGCTTGGTGTTCTTGAACGCATTGGGCATGCGCTTCTCGATGATGATCTCGTCGCCCTGCGGTTCCAGGCCCGGGATGAACTGGCCGCGCGAACCCTGGGGATCGAACAGGCCGCCGACGGTGCCGAGGTGACGCACGTGGATGATCGGACGACCGGCCTTGCGTGCGGCTTCGAGCAGTTTGCCGATGTTCGCCACTGCTTCCACCATGCCCGACAGCGCCAGGGGACCGCTGAGGTACTCCTTCTGCGCATCGATAATCACCAGGCTGGCGTTGCTCAGCTTGGCGGGTGGGTAGCCGCGTCCGCTGAGGTGGAACATCGTCGTTGGAACAGACATTAAGGGCTCCTTTGGATAGGGCTTTTTCCCTATTCTCCCCTGCTTGGCCGCCGATGTGAATCGCTTAGCGTACAAGCGGCGTAGTTAGTGGCTTTCAGCCATGTCAGAAAATCGCCCATATTCGCCGTCGCGGCCAATTGTGGCGCGCGGGCTGGTAGAATCGCCGGTCGTCTTTCCAGGAGTCTGCCGTGATCACTTCCCGCCTGCGCACGTTGCGCGACCATATTCGCTGGGCTGTCAGCCGTTTCCATGAGCACGACCTGTTCTTCGGGCACGGTGCCGACAATGCCTGGGACGAGGCCCGCCTGTTGGTGCTGGGCGCGGTGCACCTGCCATGGGAAGTGGCCGACAGCTACCTCGATTGCCGTCTGGAAGACGACGAGCTGGTCAAGCTGCAGCGCCTGCTCAAGCGCCGTATCGAGGATCGCGTGCCCACGGCTTACCTGCTCGGCGAGGCCTGGTTCTGTGGCATGTCGTTCCTGGTGGACGAGCGCGTGCTGGTGCCGCGCTCGCCGATCGGCGAGCTGATCGAGCGACGTTTCGAACCCTGGCTGGGCAATGAGCCGGCGCGGATCCTCGACCTCTGCACCGGCTCCGGTTGCATCGGCATCGTCAGCGCCGAGGTGTTCCCCGAGGCGGAAGTGGTGCTGGCCGACCTGTCCTTCGAGGCCCTTGAAGTGGCCAACCAGAACATCGAGCGGCATGGCCTGGAAGAGCGGGTCTACACCGTCCAGGGCGACGGTTTCGCTGGCCTGCCGGGCCAGCGTTTCGACCTGATCCTGTCCAATCCGCCCTATGTCGACGCCGAGGATTTCGCCGACATGCCAGCCGAGTACCACCACGAGCCGGAACTGGGCCTGGCCTGTGGCAACGATGGCCTGGACCTGGTGCGGCGCATGCTGGCCGAGGCGGCGGACCATCTGACCGAGAAAGGCTTGCTGATCGTCGAGGTGGGCAACAGCCAGGTGCATGTCGAGCAGCTGTACCCGGAAGTGGATTTCGCCTGGCTGGAGTTCGAGCGTGGCGGCCACGGGGTGTTCATGCTGACCGCCGAGCAATGCCGCCAGCACCAGGCGCTGTTCGCGTCCCGGGTCTGAATGCAATCGGGGCCGCAAAACGGCCCCGATTTTTTAGCGGTGGGTGGCAATCCAGATCAGCAACCCGGCCTGGAACACCGCGAACGCCACCAGGCAGGTGATGGTAAAGCGCAACCCGCCGTCCTCGCGCTTGTACTTGGCAACCCGCTCATCGCGCTCGCGCAGTTGCGCTTCCTTCTCGTGCAGCTTGGTTTCCGCCTGCTGCAGCATGTTCGCCGCGTCGATGATATCGACCCGCTGCAACTTGTCGGTATTCCAGCCGCCCTTGAGCTGGCCCACCTGGGTTTCCACCCAGCGGCCCTTGAGGTGCTGGGCATCGGCGTACTCGACTTCCACGCCATGGCTGCGCAGGGTGTGGTCGCGGCGCAGGCGGGTGTCTTCGTTGAGTGCATCCTTGTTCGCCAGCGCACCGCCTTCTAGACGGTAGTGCGACCAGCGCCGCTGTGCCCAGAGCACCGCCTGGGCCAGCAGGAAGCGCCCGATGCCGCGGTTCAGCGGCTCGATCTGCAGGCCGCTCTCGGGCTGGATGCTGACCAGCTTCTGCTCGTGATCGACACGAACGTCCAGGGTGTTCTGTTCCTTGCGGGTCTTCTGCCCGGGCAGGCGGATTTCCATGCGCAGCAGGCTGTGTTCCTTGCTGTGGCGCTCGGCGTAGCCGTACTGGACGAAGCGCAGCGGCCGCGCGCCGCTGCTGCGGTCGGTCGGCAGCGGCGCCAGGCGCAGCAACTGGAAATGTTCCGCGGCCAGGTCCGCCCAGGGCAGCGGGGCGGCTTCCGGGGCAACCGGTTCGTCAGTCGCTTCGCCAGCGTCCTGGGTGGGTGCATCAGTCATCACGGGTGTCCTCTTTCTATCCTCGCCAGGCAGCCTGCAATGGCATTGCCTGCAACGGTTTATCGGCCGTCACGGCGAGGACTGGAGGACGATTTTGCTCAGCTGGGTGTCAACTGGCGCACAAAAGCGACGATGCGTTCGCCCAGCTCGCTGGCCAGGGGCAGTTGCGGGTTGGTGTAGGCGTTGCGCTGCTGGCCCGGGTCTGCAGGGCTGATGCGCAGCATATGGTTCATGCCGTCGATAAGCGCCAGTTGCGCGTCAGGCTTCGCCGCCTGCAGCGCCTTGGCGTCGGCTGGGCTGACCTGGATATCGTTGCGGCCCTGGATGATCAGCGCCGGGATCGTCAGCTTGCCGAAGGCCGCCGCCGGATCCTGGCGGAACAGGGAAATCAGGTAGGGCTGCACGCTGGGGCGCAGGATGTCCTTGAGCGCGGCGGGGACCTGGCTGACCTGGCGGCCGGCCTTGAGTTGATCCAGCGCGGCTTGCGCGCGCTTGAGCTGGTCGGCCGGAAGTTGCTCGGCCAACTGTTCGCGCAGCACCTGGTCCACCGGGCGACCACTGCCGGCGAGAGCGATCACCCCGTCGGCCCCTGCGGGACCAGCAGCCAGGCTGGCGATCAGCGCGCCTTCGCTGTGGCCAAGCAGGATCAACGGGCCGAAGCGCGGATCGGCCTTGATCCTGTGGCTCCAGGCCACGGCGTCGGCGACATAGCGCTCCACGCTGAGATCACGCTCGTCCGGCGTCGCGGCCAGGCTCGCGGCCACGCCGCGCTTGTCGTAGCGCACGCTGGCGATGCCCTGCGCGGCCAGTTGCAGGGCCAGGCGCCGGAGGATGTCGATGCGCCCGACCGCCGGGTTGTTGCCATCGCGGTCGGTAGGCCCGGAACCGGCGATGATCAGCACCACCGGCGGCGGGGTCTGGCTGCGCGGCAACAGCAGGCTGCCCTGCAGCACGCCCTGGCCGGTGTCGAGGCTGAGCGGACGTTGCAGCACGCTGGGCGTGGCGGCCTGGGCAAAGGAGCAGACAAGCAGGAGCAGGAGGACGGCGAGGCGCGACATCACGAGGCTACACGGGGGAAGGTGGCATTTTGACCAAGCACCGGGCAGAAGGTTCGCCGCCAGGGATGAACTGAAGGGTTCGCCTGCGTATACTGGCGGCCTCGTTCAAATCAGGCTGAATTCGCGGAGCGTCCTGCATGTCCGGCAATACCTACGGCAAGCTGTTCACTGTCACCACCGCTGGCGAAAGCCATGGTCCGGCGTTGGTCGCCATTGTCGATGGCTGCCCGCCAGGCCTGGAGATCGCCCTGGAAGACCTGCAGCGCGACCTGGACCGGCGCAAGCCCGGCACCAGCCGCCACACCACCCAGCGCCAGGAAGCCGACGAAGTCGAGATCCTTTCCGGCGTCTTCGAGGGCCGCACCACCGGTTGCGCCATCGGCCTGCTGATCCGCAACACCGACCAGAAGTCCAAGGACTACTCGGCGATCAAGGACCTGTTCCGCCCGGCCCACGCCGACTACACCTACCACCACAAGTACGGTGAGCGCGACTACCGTGGCGGTGGCCGCAGCTCGGCGCGGGAAACCGCCATGCGCGTGGCCGCCGGCGCCATCGCCAAGAAGTACCTGGCCACCCAGGGTATCCGCATTCGTGGCTATATGAGCCAGCTGGGCCCGATCGAGATCCCGTTCAAGACCTGGGACTCGGTGGAGCAGAACGCCTTCTTCAGCCCGGACCCGGACAAGGTCCCGGAGCTGGAGGCCTACATGGACCAGCTGCGTCGTGACCAGGATTCGGTCGGGGCGAAGATCACCGTGGTCGCCGAAGGCGTGATGCCGGGCCTCGGCGAGCCGATCTTCGATCGCCTCGACGCCGAGCTGGCCCATGCGCTGATGAGCATCAACGCGGTCAAGGGCGTGGAGATCGGCGCCGGCTTCGCCAGCGTCGCCCAGCGCGGTACCGAGCACCGCGACGAACTGACCCCGGAAGGCTTCCTCAGCAACAACGCCGGCGGCATCCTCGGCGGGATTTCCTCGGGCCAGCCGATCGTCGCCCACCTGGCGCTGAAACCGACTTCCAGCATCACCACCCCGGGTCGTTCCATCGACAAGGACGGCAACCCCGTGGACGTCATCACCAAGGGCCGCCACGACCCGTGCGTGGGCATCCGTGCCACGCCGATCGCCGAGGCGATGATGGCCATCGTGCTGATGGATCACCTGCTGCGCCATCGCGGACAGAACGCCGACGTACGGGTGAACACCCCGGTACTGGGCCAGCTCTGATGCCCGGCATCGCCCGTCGCGCCATGGCTTCCTGAGCCGTGGCGCTTCCCTACTGGCGGCTGTCCAGTTTCTATCTTTTCTACTTCGCCCTGCTCGGGTCCACCGCGCCGTTCCTGGCGCTGTATTTCGACCACCTCGGCTTTTCCAGCGCGCGCATCGGCGAGCTGGTAGCCATTCCCATGCTGATGCGCTGCGTCGCGCCCAACCTGTGGGGCTGGCTTGGCGACCGCAGCGGCCAGCGCCTGTTGATCGTGCGCCTCGGCGCGCTGTGCACCCTGCTCAGCTTCGCCCTGATCTTCGTCGACAAGAGCTATGCCTGGCTGGCGCTGGTGATGGCCCTGCATGCGTTCTTCTGGCATGCCGTGCTGCCGCAGTTCGAGGTCATCACCCTGGCCCACCTGCAAGGACAGACCGGGCGCTACAGCCAGATCCGGCTGTGGGGCTCGATCGGTTTCATCCTCACCGTGGTCGGCCTGGGGCGGCTGTTCGAATGGCTGAGCCTGGATGTCTATCCGGTGGCGCTGGTATGCATCATGGCCGGCATCGTCCTGGCCAGCCTGTGGGTGCCCAACGCGCAGCCGGCGGAGCAGGGCGAGCGACCGACGAGCGGTGGCTTCCTCAAGCAACTGACGCGACCCGGGGTGCTGGCCTTCTATATCTGCGTGGCGCTGATGCAGCTCAGCCACGGCCCGTACTACACCTTCCTCACCCTGCACCTGGAACGCCTCGGCTACGCCCGCGGCACCATCGGCATGCTCTGGGCCCTCGGCGTGCTGGCGGAGGTGCTGCTGTTCGTGGTGATGAGCCGGATCCTGGCGCGGGTGTCGTTGCGCCGGGTGCTGCTGGCGAGTTTCCTGCTGGCGGCGTTGCGCTGGGTGCTGCTGGGCAGTTTCGCCGAGCACCTGGCGGTCCTGCTGTTCGCCCAGCTGCTGCACGCGGCAACTTTCGGCGCCTTCCATGCCTCGTGCATCGCCTTCGTCCAGCGCAGCTTCGGCGCACGCCAGCAGGGGCAGGGGCAGGCGTTCTATGCCGCGTTGTCCGGTACCGGCGGTGCGCTGGGTGCGTTGTATGCCGGCTACAGCTGGAAGGCGCTGGGCCCGGGCATCACCTTTAGTATTGCCAGCGTCGCGGCGCTGGCCGCAGCCGTTATCATTGCGACCCGCTTGAAAGAGGACGCCGTGTAGCGTCCGTCCAAGGTTTTCGAAAGATCAGGAGTTGCCCCTTGAGCATCCTCAGCGTTTATCACCAGTCCACCCCCGACACGCCGAACAAGGTCCTTACCCACGCCGACGATATCGCCGCGACCCTGGCGGAGCAGGGCGTGCGCCTGGAGCGGCGCGAGCCGGCGCAGCGCATTCGGCCGGGTACCGCGCAGGCGGAGGTGATCGCGGCGCTGGACGCGCAGGTCGAGGCCCTGGGCGGCGGGGCTGTCGAGGTATTGAGCGTTCACCCCGAGCACGCGCAGAAGGACGAGATCCGTGCGGGGCTGATCGACGAGCGTCGCCATGCCGGTGCGGGCCTGCACTTCTTCGTCAGTGGGCGAGGGCTGCTCAACCTGCGGGTTGGTGAGTATGTCTACGCGCTGGTGGGCGAGCGGGGAGATGTGGTCAGTGTTCCGGCGGGTACGGCGCAGTGGTTCGATATTGGCGAGCAGCCGAACCTGGTGCTGGTGCGGGTGTTCGAGAGCGAGGCAGCAAGCAAGGTCGAGTTGACCGGGGATGAAACTTCGCGCGCTTTCCCGACGCTGGAAGACACCTTTTTCGTTTGAAGCTGCCTGAACCCGGACACAAAGAAGCCCGCTGCGCATTCACGCCGCGGGCTTCGTGTTTTCAGCAGCTTGCTGTTCAGCGATAGGTCGGCAGGGCAAAGCGCTGCTGGCTCTGCAGCATCGAGATCACCGGCAGTTCACTGGCCTGCTCGGCCAGGTCGCGGCGAATCGCGCTGATCGCCCAGGACAACTGCTCGGCGTTGTGCAACTGGGCATAGGAAACCGAGCGGCGGGTCTGCTTGCCGTCGGCGGCGCGCAGGGTCAGCAGGATGCCGCCATCCGGGCGCGGTTGAGTGGTGACCTGGTAGGCGGAGAATACCGAGGCAAATTTTTCCTGAATGAGGTCCATATCAGCTCCTGGCTGTGATTGGCAGACATGAACTGATGGGTGCAGCGACCGTGCCAGCTTTTAATTGATAAAAAATCCTTATAAATCAATAATTTGAATTTTTTTTAAATTCAGGCCCCGTGCATTGTGCAAGGTCGTGCATTTTGCACAGTGCAATTTGCAATGCCGCTTTCCCGATCGAACTTTCCCTTCGCTGCGGTGGACTTATCCACATATCCACAAGTCAACGGCCGACAATCTGTTGAGTTTTGTCCGGCGGGGAGGTTCCTTATGTCTGATCAACGCGCACCCGTCACCATGGATGCCGAGGAGGCTGCGGCCTTTGCCGCGGAAGTCTTCGACCGTGCCCGCCAGGGCGATGCCACGATGCTCGCGCGCCTGCTGGCCAGCGGCCTGCCCGCCAACCTGCGCAATCACAAGGGCGACACTTTGCTGATGCTCGCCAGCTATCACGGTCATCTGGCGGCTGCGCGGGTATTGCTGGAGCACGGTGCCGATCCCGCCATCGCCAACGACAACGGACAACTGCCCCTGGCCGGCGCGGCGTTCAAGGGCAACCTGGATATGGTCCGGCTGCTCCTGGAGCAAGGTGGCGACCCGGATGCCGCCGCCGGAGACGGCCGTACCGCGCTGATGATGGCGGCGATGTTCAACCGCCTGGCCATCGTCGATTTCCTCTTGGCGCAAGGCGCTGATCCGGCTCGTCGCGATGCCCGTGGCGCCGATGCCCTGGCCTCGGCCCAGGCCATGGGCGCCAGCGACACCGTCGCGCGCCTGCAGGCGCTGGCCGGTTAACCCTCGGGGGCGTATCCTTGGCGCCTTTTTCCAGCGGCGCAGGGCCTCACCATGAAAAACCAACTGGTCGAACTCATCGGCAAGATCAGCTCCGGCTGCATGAGCGAACAGGACATCGAGCGGATCGCCGACGAAGCGGCGCAAGCTTACGCCGACCCCGCCGCCTTCCTCGCCGCCAACCCCGACATCAACTACGACGACAGCTTCCCGATCCCGCTGGGCGAGTGGGTGGTGGTCGGCAGCCTGCCGGATACCGTGCTGTTCCAGGCCGACACCTACCCGGACCTGCTCGGCCAGATCATCGACTCCTTCGACAAGAGCGTGGCGTTCAACATCAAGCCCAAGCAACTGCTCAAGGTCGAGGCGCTGACGGCGCTCAACCGCATGCAGATCCAGATGGGCAGCATGAACAAGGAAGCGGGCGGCTACGTGCTGATGAACTTCAGCCAGTTGCTGGACGATGAATTGCAGATGGTGCTGGTCTGCGGCAACGACCTGCCGCGGGTGCTGGAGCTGTGCGCGGAGCTGAACATCGCTGCCGCGCCGGCCCTGGAAGCGCTGCGGGTGGCGGTTCACGTCTAGCCCAGCGCGGTATCGAGGAACATCATCACCGCGAACCCGCCCATCAAGCCCAGGGTCGCCGACGTCTGGTGACCGTTGCGGTGGGTTTCCGGAATCACCTCGTGGGACACCACGAAGAGCATCGCCCCCGCCGCCAGGCCCATGCTGATGGGGTAGGCGAGGGCGAAACCGCTGGAAATCCCCAGGCCGATGACTGCGCCGATCGGCTCCATCAGGCCGGAGCCGATGGCCACCAGCGCCGCCTTGAAGTTCGACAGGCCGGTGGCGCGCAGGGCCAGGGCCACCGCCAGGCCTTCGGGGATGTCCTGGATGGCGATGGCGCTGGTCAGCGGCAGGCCGACATTCAGGTCGCCGGTGGTGAAGCTGACGCCGATGGCCATGCCTTCCGGCAGGTTGTGCAGGGTGATCGCCAGCACGAACAGCCAGACCCGGTTGATCCGCTCGGCCTGCGGCCCGCAGGGGCCGGTACTTTCGTGTTCGTGCGGCGTGAAGCGGTCGAGGCCGAGCATCAGCAGCACGCCGAGGCCCATGCCGATCACCACGGTCAGCGCGGCGAACGGACCGTTGCCGGTGATCTCGCGGGCGGCATCCAGGCCTGGCAGGATCAGCGAGAAGGAACTGGCGGCGAGCATCATCCCGGCGGCGAAACCGAGCATCACGTCCTGGGTGCGCGCGCTGACCTCACGCAATACCACGGCGAGGATCGCGCCCAGGGCGGTGGCGGCAAAACCGGCCAGGCCGCCGAGCATGGCCAGGTGCAGGTTTTCCTGGTGGTCGCCATGGACCGCATTCCAGGCGCTGGCACCCATCAGCCAGAACACCGCCAGCAGGGTCAGGCCGAGTCCGGCGCTGAGCCAGGGCGTTGCCTGTGCCTGCTGCAGCCAGGCGCTGAACAGTGGCGTGGGGGCGGAAGGGCTGTGGGTCTGGGATGGGGGCATGGGCATCTCTCCGGCAAAACGTGAAACCAGTCTAATCAAGGCTTTGGAACGACCTCCAGGCAAGAGCGTCTATAAGGCCAATAGCCAGCTATTCTCTGGTGAATGCTTGAATTGGGAGTTGTGAAATGGGTTCGACGTTCAACGGCCTGGCCGGCCTGATCATCCTCGCGCTCGACATCTGGGCGATCCTCAACGTGATCAAGAGCAGCGCCGGGGGTGGCGCCAAGGTCCTGTGGATCCTGCTGATCATCCTCTTGCCGGTGCTCGGCCTGATCATCTGGGCCATCGCCGGCCCCCGTGGAGACGTGCGGATCTAGGGAAAAGCTTCCGCTTGCCCCACGCCGATTTGTGATGGCGCAGCAACCCGGCTAGCCTGAGTCGCGCCCGCGTCTGCCTCAACAAAATTTTCACAATCGATTGAAGACAATCGCGCGCGTCATCATCCATTCGCCAACTGGTCCGGCCACCTGGTAATTCGACCCGGGTGCCGCCGCTTCGCGTCAATGTGCTTCCCATAACCAGAATTCCAGGGATCTTCCTCTTCATGGCTAAAACGGACGCCCCGCGCCTGCAACCGACGGTCAAATCACACCTGCTCTACACCCTGCTGTGCGGCCTGGCGATCATGCTGATGCTCAGCCTGGTGCGCTTTGCCCTGCTGGTCTACAACAGCGACATGATCGGCGACACGCCTTACTCCACCGTCGCCGAGGGCTTCAGCAACGGCCTGCGCTTCGACCTGCGCGTCGTCGTCTACCTGAGTATCCCGCTGTTGCTGGCGATCCTCAGTGCCCGGGCCATGGCCGCTCGCGGCCTGTTCCGCCTGTGGCTGACCGTGACGTCCAGCGTCACGCTGTTCCTCGGCCTGGTGGAGATGGACTTCTACCGCGAGTTCCACCAGCGCCTCAACGGCCTGGTATTCCAGTACATCAAGGAAGATCCGAAGACCGTCTCCAGCATGCTCTGGTACGGCTTCCCGGTGGTTCGCTACCTGCTGGCCTGGGTAGTTGGCACCGTGGTCATGAGCCTGGCGTTCAAGGGCATCGACCGCCTGACCCGCCCTCGCGGCCAGTACCAGAGCAATCTGGCCGGTGCGCGCAGTGTGGCGCCTTGGTACGTGCGTGGCGTGGTGTTCGTCATGATCCTCCTGGTGGCCGTGGTCGCCGCACGTGGCACCCTGCGCCAGGGCCCGCCCATGCGCTGGGGCGATGCCTTCACCACCGACTCGAACTTCGTCAACCAGCTGGGCCTCAATGGCACCCTGACCCTGATCGACGCCGCCAAGAGCCGCATGTCCGAGGACCGCGACAACATCTGGAAAGCCACCCTCGACCAGCAGGTCGCGCAGGAAACCGTGCGCAGCATGCTGCTGACGCCGAACGACAAGCTGGTCGACGCCGATGAAGCGGCGATCCGCCGCGACTTCACCCCGCCGGCAGACAAGACCCTGCCGATCAAGAACGTGGTGGTGATCCTCATGGAAAGCTTCGCCGGCCACTCCGTCGGTGCGCTGGGCGGCAAGGGCAACATCACCCCGTACTTCGACAAGCTGGCCGAGGAAGGCCTGCTGTTCGATCGCTTCTTCTCCAACGGCACCCATACCCACCAGGGCATGTTTGCCACCATGGCCTGCTTCCCCAACCTGCCAGGCTTCGAATACCTGATGCAGACTCCGGAAGGCGGTCACAAGCTGTCCGGCCTGCCGGCGCTGCTCAGCGCCCGCGACTATGACGACGTTTACGTCTACAACGGTGACTTCGCCTGGGACAACCAGTCCGGCTTCTTCGGCAACCAGGGCATGACCACCTTCATCGGCCGTCGCGACTTCGTCAATCCGGTGTTCTCCGACCCGACCTGGGGCGTGTCCGACCAGGACATGTTCGACCGCGGTGCCCAGGAGCTGGCCCACAACTACGGCAAGAAACCTTTCTATGCCTTGCTCCAGACCCTGTCCAACCACACGCCGTACGCGCTGCCGGCGCAGTTGCCGGTTGAGCCGGTCACCGGTTTCGGTCGCCTCGACGAGCACCTGACCGCCATGCGCTACTCCGACTGGGCGTTGGGCCAGTTCTTCGAGAAGGCGCGCAAGGAGCCGTACTTCAAGGAAACCCTGTTCGTCATCGTCGGCGACCACGGCTTCGGCAACAACCAGCAGGTCACCGAGCTGGACCTGGGCCGCTTCAACGTGCCGATGCTGATGATCGCACCGGGCATCCAGGAGAAGTTCGGCAAGCGCAGCCATATCGTCGGCACCCAGATCGACATCGTGCCGACCATCATGGGCCGCCTCGGTGGCGAAACCCGTCATCAGTGCTGGGGACGCGACCTGCTCAACCTGCCGGAAGGCGACCAGGGCATGGGCATGGTCAAGCCGTCGGGCAGCGAACAGATCGTCGGCCTGTTCCAGGGCGATCACCTGTTGATCGAGTCCAAAGACATGGCGCCGCGCGTCTACCGCTACCAGCTCGGCAGCGAGTTCAAGGCCGAGCTGATCGAAAGCCCGGAACAGGCTGCGATGCAGAAGAAACTCGAATCCTTCATCCAGACCGCGACCAAGAGCCTGCTGGACAACACCGCCGGTGTGGTTCATGGCATTCCGAAGTGATCGCCCCTGGCTGATATGCAATTCCGAGGACCCCGGCTTGCCGGGGTCTTTTTTGGTCCGTGGCTGGCGCCACGCAACTGGAACAACGCCCCTTGGCCATGGTCAACGGAAGGTAGGCTGGAAATACCCCGTACTTCCATTCGAGGACTACGCCAGATGAAAGAGTGGGAAATCACCTTCGTGGACCAGAAGGGCGAACGCACCTCGTTGCTGTTCGCTTGCGAAAACCGTCCGAGCATCGAAGACGCTGCGCGGCGGATCAGGGGCCACTTGTTCCCGGTCATGGATGAACTCGACCTCAACGACTTCCAGGACCGCGCCGATTGCCCGACCGCCAAGTGGCTGAAGGAGCAGAGCGGCGTGGAAATCACCGGAATCGCCGAGAAAGCCTGAATCGACTCAGCTGGCGATGTGCCAAGGCTGACGCTACGCTGCAAACAAGGCCGTCGTTTTTCCGGCGCCGGTCTTTGCCGTCGTTACATCCGCTCGAGAACCCCGCCCGCCAGGGCAGCAGGGTTGATGCGAACGCATCGAAAGTCTATCCATCGTGAGTGAGGAGGACGATTCATGAGCAACCTGTACGAAGACATCAGCAGCACCGTACTGCGCCGCATGAAAGAAGGCGGCTTCGACTTCACGCAAATCCATCCCATCGAGTTTTACGCGGTATTCCCGGACGAGGACCGGGCGCGCAGGGCTGCAGGCAAGTTTCGTGGCGAGTCGCTGTGTGCCCTGGTGCACGAGAGCGATGAAGGCTGGCAACTGGAATTGAGCAAGATCATGTACGCCACCCACGGTGGCATCGGCGCCTTCGAGCAGGACTTCGAGGCAGTGATCCGGCCGCTCGGCGGCGAGGCCCAGGGCTGGGGCGTCAAGCAGGAACGACTGATGACCTGAAACCCCTCCCGGGGCGGCGCCTGCCGCAGCCCCGGGCCAACCTGCGCTTCGCAATGAAGCGTGTGCCCCACGGTCGTGGACACGGCTGCACAAGTCTGGTGCGACGACCTTTCTCAGATTTTTCAACTCCTTGATTTGAAGGACTTATTGCCGATGGCACGGGCCTTGCGATGAGGTTCGTGCACGGGTGACAAGGAGTTCGGCATGATTCGCAAGTTCTACGACGAGATGTACGCCGCCGACGGTCAGCTCCGTCCGCACTATCGGGAATTCGCCCGCTGGCTGGGGGAAACGCCCCCGGAACTGCTGGCGCAACGCCGCCGCGAGGCCGATCTGCTGTTCCATCGCGCCGGCATCACGTTCACCCTCTACGGCGACGAACAGGGCACCGAGCGCCTGATCCCCTTCGACACCATTCCGCGGGCCATCCCGGCCAGCGAATGGCGCATGGTGGAGCGCGGCTGCATCCAGCGGGTCAAGGCGCTGAACCTGTTCCTGGCCGATCTGTACCACGAGCAACGCATCCTGCGCGCCGGGATCATTCCCGCCGAGCAGGTCCTGGCCAACGACCAGTACCAGCTGGCGATGCAGGGCCTGAGCCTGCACCGCGGACTCTACGCGCACATCGCCGGGGTCGACCTGGTGCGCGATGGCGATGGCACCTACTACGTCCTCGAAGACAACCTGCGCACCCCCAGCGGGGTCAGCTACATGCTCGAAGACCGCAAGATGATGATGCGCCTGTTCCCGGAGCTGTTCGCCGCCCAGCGCATCGCCCCCATCGACCACTACCCGAACCTGCTGCTCGACACCCTGAAGAGCGCAAGCCCGCTGGACAACCCCAGTGTCGTGGTGCTGACCCCGGGACGCTTCAACAGCGCCTTCTTCGAGCATGCCTTCCTCGCCCGTGAGATGGGCGTGGAACTGGTGGAAGGTGCCGACCTGTTCGTCCGCGACGAACGGGTGTTCATGCGCACCACCGGCGGACCGAAGCCGGTTGACGTGATCTACCGCCGCCTCGACGACGCCTACCTCGACCCGCTGGCGTTCAACCCGGAATCCATGCTTGGCGTGCCCGGCCTGCTCTCCGCCTACCGCTGCGGCAACGTGGTGCTGGCCAATGCCATCGGCACCGGTGTCGCCGACGACAAGTCGATCTACCCCTATGTCACCGACATGATCCGCTTCTACCTCGACGAGGAACCCATCCTGAACAACGTGCCCACCTGGCAATGCCGCAATCCCGCCGAGCTGTCCCATGTGCTGGCGCACCTGCCGGAGCTGGTGGTCAAGGAAACCCAGGGTTCCGGCGGCTACGGCATGCTGGTGGGGCCGGCCTCGACCCAGGCGGAAATCGCCGCGTTCGCCGAACGCATCAAGGCCCGTCCGGCGGCCTATATCGCCCAGCCGACCCTGTCCCTGTCGACCTGCCCGACCTTCGTCGAGAACGGCATCGCGCCGCGCCATATCGACCTGCGGCCGTTCGTTCTCTCCGGGCGCGATACCCGCGTGGTGCCCGGCGGTCTGACCCGGGTGGCCCTGCGCGAGGGCTCGCTGGTGGTGAACTCGTCCCAGGGCGGCGGCACCAAGGACACCTGGGTGGTGGAGGACTGAACCATGCTCAGCAGAACCGCTTCCGACCTGTACTGGATGTCGCGCTACCTGGAGCGCGCGGAAAACCTCGCGCGCATGCTCGATGTCAGCTATTCGCTGTCGCTGATGCCGCAGGATGGCCGTGGCGACGGCCTGGACGAAATGACCCTGGCCCTGCGCATCACCGGTACCCTCGACGACTACCTGGACCGGCATGGCCAACTGCATGCCGAACGCCTGCTGCATTTCTTCGCCCTCGACCCCGAGAACCCCGCGAGCATCTACAGTTGCCTCGGCGCGGCGCGGGCCTGTGCCCATGCGGTACGCGGCAAGATCACTGCCGACATGTGGGAAAACATCAACGCCACCTGGCTGGAGATCCGCGGCATCGCCGAGCAGGGCCTGGGGCGCTATGGCATGAGTCGCTTCTGCGAGTGGATCAAGGAGCGCTCGCACCTGTTCCGCGGTGCCACCTACGGCACCATCATGCGCAACGATGCCTTCCGTTTCATCCGCCTCGGTACCTTCATCGAGCGCGCCGACAACACCCTGCGCCTGCTCGATGCGCGCTACGAGATGTTCGGCGAGGCGGCGGAGCATGTCAGCGACAGCTCCGCCCGTGGTTACTACCAATGGAGCGCCTTGCTCCGTGCCCTGTCCTCGTTCGAGGCCTATACCGAGATCTACCGCGACGCCCCCACGGCGCGCCACGTAGCCGAACTGCTGCTCCTGCGTGCCGACGTGCCCCGTTCCCTGCGCGCCTGCACCGAGGAAATCGACCAGATCCTGGCCAGCCTGCCCGGCAGCAACGGCCGCCCGGCTCAGCGCCTGGCGGCGGAGGTGGATGCCAGGCTGCGCTACACCGGCATCGACGAAGTCCTGTCCCAGGGCCTGCACCCCTGGCTGAACCATTACATCCCGCTGGTGCGCGAATTGGGCAATGCCATCCACAGCGCTTACCTGGAGGTCGTATGAGACTGACAATCAGCCACGAAACCGCTTACCACTATGAAGACCAGGTGCGTACCAGCATCCAGTACCTGCGCCTGACCCCGCCCGACAACCAGCGCCAGCAGGTGCTGCAATGGCAACTGGACCTGCCGCGCCCGGTACAGGCCCGGCGCGATCCGTTCGGCAACATCCTTCACGTGCTGAGCCTGGAGGAACCCCATGCCGACCTGCTGATCGCCGCCCGCGGCGAAGTGGAGATCGATCCCGACCTCGAAGCCGAGCAGGACAGCCAGTCGCCCTTGCCGTTCCTGCGCTTCACCCGCCTGACCGAAGCCGATGCCGCGTTGCGCGCCTTCGCCAGCCAGCACTGCGGCGAGTACCGCGACCGTGGCGCGCTGATCGGCCTGATGGGCGCCCTGCACGCGCACATGGCCTACCGCCCGGGGGCGACGGAGGTGGAGACCAGCGCCGCCCAGGCTTTCGCTGGCGCGGCGGGTGTCTGTCAGGACCATGCCCACGCCTTCATTGCCTGCGCCCGCAGCCTGCAGGTGCCGGCGCGCTATGTCTCGGGGTATCTGTTCGACAATGCCAGCCAGCACATGGCCAGCCATGCCTGGGCCGAGGCCTGGCTGGACGACGCCTGGTACAGCTTCGACGTGACCAACCAGCTGGCGGTACCGGAACGCCACCTCAAGCTGGCGGTGGGCCTGGATTACCTGGATGCCTGCCCGGTACGCGGCATGCGGCGCGGCGGCGGCTACGAGCAGATGCACGCCAACGTGCAGGTGACCTCCGGGTTCAACGCGCAGCAGTAGGGGTTTTACGTCCGGCCATGTGGCTGAGATAGGCGAGCAGGGCGTCGAGGTCGGCGTCCGTCAGCACCTCCTTGCTGAACCCCGGCATGCGCGCTTGCGGCCATTGCCGCAAATCCTGCGGATTGCGGATATAACGGCGAAGGAATTCCGGGTGAAAATATTCCGTCGGGTTGTACGGCAGGTTCAGGTCCGGGCCGAACTGGGCATCGCCGGCGTTGTTGAGACGGTGGCAGGCCAGGCAGTTCTTCTGGAACAGGGCGAAGCCGCGATTCACCGGGTCGCTGGCGCTTAGCCCGGGTGCCGGGCGCAAGGCGGGGAAACGTTCGGCCACCGGGGCCAGGCGGCGGATGCTGGCGACCTGGAACGGCCATTGTTCGGGGCTGATGCCGCTGGCTTGCGGTCGGGTCCAGACCAGGTAGAAGGGGCCGGCGCTCGGCTTGTCCGGGCCCAGGGGTGGCCACGGCTGGCGCGGATCTTCCACGGCCAGCCAGGCTTGCGCGGGGCCGGACTGGAGCAGTGGGCCGGCGGGCATTTCCGCGGCAAAGCCATCCAGGGCCACGGCCTGCAGGTGGTCTTCCGGCCTGATGCCGGTGAGCAGCGCGGCCAAGGGCACGGCGCGGTAGCGCATGGTCTTGTTGTAGGAGACGTCCTGGTCGATGCGGATCTCCCTGGCCTGCGGGTGCTTGAGCAGGGCTTCGCTGTCCCACTGGCGGCTAGTGCCGCCCAGCTCCAGGGTCAGTTGCGCGGCGTGCGCCGGCAGGCTCAGCAGGGCGAGCAGGAGCATGAGGCAACGGCGCATGGGCGAGTCTCCAACCAGTGAGGGTCGGCAGCATACACCAGCCATGAACGGACACTGAACGGCGAGCGCTCACCCGAACAGACGCGTGAGGTTGGGGAGGATCAGCAACAGTGTGGTGGCGAACAGGATGAGTCCCGCCTGACGTACCTTGTGTTGTTTGAGCATGGCTGTCTGCCTTTTTGTTGTTATTCCTGAGAGCCGGATGGCGTCCTTGTCCCGTGGCCACGAATGCCTCTGTGGGCATCTGTTTTCGTGACCTGCTGTTAATGGGTATACAACCTGAAGTGCTGCTACGTTACCGCTGTTTTAGAACGCTTTCGTCTGTACTTTGGTCGTGAAAGACCTTTTGTTCATGAGGCTTTATGCCATCCGCGTACCACGTGCCTGACTAGACACGTGCGCGGGATACACGCACGGATCGAACGGAAATGACCGTTCGTCCGAGGGAATGCTTGCCTGCTGCCAAGATTCGCGGCAGGCTTCACCGGTGTTTTTTCACCACTGTCGTTCAGGGCCAAGTCTATGTCGTTACGCATCTGCATCCTGGAAACCGACGTCCTGCGACCCGAGCTGGTCGAGCAGTATCAGGGCTATGGACGGATGTTCGAGCAACTGTTCACCCAGCAACCGATCGCCGCCGAATTCAGCGTCTACAACGTGATGAATGGCCACTACCCGCCGGAAGACGAAGTCTTCGATGCCTATCTTGTGACGGGCAGCAAGGCCGATTCGTTCGGTGACGATCCGTGGATCGGCAAGCTCAAGGCATTCCTGCTGGATCGCTACCAGCGTGGCGACAAGCTGCTAGGCGTGTGTTTCGGCCACCAGTTGCTGGCCCTGCTGCTGGGCGGCAAGACCGAGCGCGCGACCCAGGGCTGGGGCGTCGGCACCCACCGCTACGTGATGGCCGCCCGTGCGCCATGGTTGAGCCCGCAGGTGGAAGAACTGACCCTGCTGATCAGCCACCAGGACCAGGTCACCGCCCTGCCGGAAAATGCCACGGTGATCGCCTCCAGCGATTTCTGCCCGTACGCCGCGTACCACATCGGCGACCAGGTGCTGTGCTTCCAGGGCCACCCGGAATTCATCCACGACTATTCCCGCGCGCTGCTCGACCTGCGCCAGGCCAGCCTGGGCGAGGCGGTGTACCGCAAGGGCATCGACAGCCTGGGGGTAGAGCACCAGGGCCAGACCGTCGCGGAATGGATGATGCGCTTCGTCGCCCAGCCTAAAGCCAGCCCGAACGCTTGAAACTGCCATAGAGCGCGACACAGCCCACCGCAATGGCCCCCAGTACGGCGAAATAGCCGTAGTGCCAGCTCAGCTCCGGCATGTTCTGGAAGTTCATGCCATAGATCCCCGCCACTGCGGTTGGGAACGCCAGGATCGCCGCCCAGGCGGCGAACTTGCGTTGCACGATGCTCTGCCGCGATGATTCCAGCAGCATGCCGATCTCGATGGTCTGGCTGGCCAGGTCGCGGATTCCCGCCAGGTCTTCCATCTGCCGCGTGACATGGATCTGCACATCGCGGAAGTACGGGCGCATGTTCTTGTCGATGAAGGGGAAGGTCAGGCGCTGCAGTTCTTCGCTGACCTCCACCATCGGCGCCACGTAGCGGCGCAGGCGCAGGATGTCGCGGCGCAGGTTGTGGATGCGGCGGATATCCTCTTCCACCAGCGAGCCGGCGAGCACGCTTTGCTCCAGTTCCTCGATCTCGCCGTGGATGGCTTCGCTGACCGGCTGGTAGTTCTCGGTGACGAAGTCGAGCAGGGCGTAGAGGACGAAGTCCTCGCCGTGCTCCAGGAGCAGGGGGCGTGCCTCGCAGCGCTGGCGCACCAGCGCGTAGGACTTCGAATGACCATTGCGGCAGGTGATGATGTAGCCCTTGCCGGCGAAGATATGGGTTTCGATGAATTCCAGCCTGCCGTCCTGGCGCACCGGTGAATAGGTGACGATGAACAGCGCATCGCCGAAGGTTTCCAGCTTCGGCCGGCTGTGCTTTTCCAGGGCATCCTCGATGGCCAGTTCGTGCAGGTTGAACTGACGTTGCAGGTTGGCCAGTTCCTGGGCGTTGGGTTCTTCCAGGCCGATCCAGACGAAATGCCCGGGCTTGTTGGCCCATTCGGCGCCCTCGTCGAGGCTGATGTTGGTGACCTTCCTGCCGGCGCTGTACACCGCCGCTGCTACGACTCGACCCATGGTTGTGCGCATCCTCCGCGTTGACATGACAGACAGCTTGGTCTGACCGCGGCGAAACGGCAACTTCTCAGCCGCGCTGGCGCTCCCGCTCCATCAGGTCGATGCAGGTCTGCATTTGCGTGCGGCATTGTTCCATCAGCGCCGGGATGTCCTGCTGGGTCATGCCGGTGGTGGAAATCGGCGGCAGCGAGCGGATCATCACCTTTTCCCGGCGCCAGCCGTTGAGGTTGAGGCGCCTGGCGTAGCGACTGACACAGACCGGGACAATCGGCACGCCGGCTTCGATGGCCATGTGGAACGCGCCTTTCTTGAACGGGTGCAACTGCTCCTCCGGGTTGCGCGTGCCCTCCGGGAAGATCCAGATCGAGGTGTGCTTTTCCTGCAGGGTTCGGGTGGTGAGCTGCATGGCGCGGCGGGCCTGGTAGGCGTTGCCCCGGTCCACCAGCACGTTGCCGCCGAGCCAGAACAGCTGGCCGAACAACGGAATCCAGCCCAGGCTCTTCTTGCCGACGCAGACGGTGCGCGGCGGTACCACGTGGCCGAGGACGAACAGGTCGTGGTTGGACTGGTGGTTGGCGATGATCACGCAGCCGGGCGGCTGGTCGAACAGCGGGCCGACCTCGGCCTCGATCTTCAGGCGCAGCAGCCAGCTCGATGGCCAGGCGTACAGGCGCGCGTAGAGTCGGCTGTTATCGGGATTGAAGGGACGGCACAGGCCGATGACCACGCCGACCAGGCTCGCCAGGATGAAATGCACGCCTAATAGAAGCATGCGGGGAATAAAGAGCATTCGTACGACTCACTCGACAAAACGCGAGGGAGTGTACGGATGTGCACCAAGGGCGGCAAACGCCGTGTGAGGGTGCTCCGGCGTCCGCAGCAGGACGCCGGAGCGAGCGGGCGATCAGCCCATGTGTTCCTGGTCGCGGATGATGGCGTCGTCGAGGGTGTCCAGCAGCGCCTTGCGTACCTTGAGCTTGGTGTTCTTGTGCGCGCTCATGTTGATCTTCTTCAACTGGCGCGCTGCGCCCAGGGCGGTTTCCACCAGCTGTTCGGCCGGCACTACCTTGTCGAGGAAACCGGCATCCACGGCGCTGGCCGGGTCGAACATCTCGCCATTGATCACCGAGCGATGGAAGGCCGAGCGGCGCAGGCGGTCACGGGCCAGCTCGATACCGGCGTGGTGCATGGTCATGCCGATCTGTACCTCGTTCAGGCCGATGCTGAACGGGCCTTCGACGCCGATGCGGTAGTCGGCCGAGAGCAGCAGGAAGGCGCCCTTGGCCACGGCATGGCCGGGGCAGGCGACGATCACCGGGAACGGGTGGGAGAGCAGGCGACGGGCCAGGGTCGAGCCGGCGGTGACCAGCGATACCGCGGCCTGCGGGCTGGCGGTCATCACCTTGAGGTCGTAGCCACCGGACAGGATGCCCGGCTGGCCGGTGATGATCACCACGGCGCGGTCTTCGCTGGCGCGGTCCAGCGCGGCATTGAAGGCGGCGATCACGTCGGGGGAAATGGCGTTGACCTTGCCGTTGTTCAGGGTCAGGGTCGCGATGCCATCTTCGAGGTGGTAGGTAATCAGCTCACTCATGACGGGATTCCTTGTAGGAGAAGTGGCGAGAAAGTGGCAAGACGTTACCCAGCCACTGCGGTCAGGTAAAGCACGATGACTGACCGGTTGGTCATCGTTTCCTCCATGACCCTTGTCCGCCGGGCGCAGGGTGGAGAAGTGCCGCAAGGCACACCAGGGATTGGCTGAAATGCCATGGCCTGCTGCGCTTTTCCGGGCTTCGGCATAAATATTTGAAAATTCTGAAAAAAACCTTTGCCAAGTGAAAAGGTTTCGACTAAATTAGCGCGCCTCGACAGGCTGAAAGGCTTGAAGAGATCCGGTGAAGTGTCCGAGCGGTTGAAGGAGCACGCCTGGAAAGTGTGTATACAGGAAACTGTATCAAGGGTTCGAATCCCTTCTTCACCGCCACTTTCGTAATACTGAAAACCCCTGAAAACGTTAGAGTTTTCAGGGGTTTTTTGTTTTCAGCTTCCGGGTTTAGGACACTTTTAGGACGGAATTGGCGTCATCCATGCCGCTATGCGCCGCTCTCGCCCGACCCGAAACCCATCATCTGTGAAACCATGGTCGCCATGCTTTTGGTGTCCATGGGAATCCAGCGCCCGTAGTGCTTTTTCACCATGGTGGTATCCGAATGCCCCAGCTGGCGGGCCACCCATTCGACCGGGACGTAACTGGACAGCGCCTGACTCGCGAACGTATGCCGGCACTGGTTCGGCCCTCGGTGGCGCACTCCCACCTTGACCAGGTGAGAAGTGAACCAGCGTCCCAGGCTTGATGAGTGCCAAGGTCCGCCGCTGTGAGCATTGCGGAACACGAAACGAACATGCTCCTTTTTGGTGGTGATGTTGTCGCGCTGCACGACCTCAATAGTCACGCTTGGTATGTCAGCTGTGAACTGCGCTTGTTTCCTCAGGTATTGCAGGGCAGGCTGGATCAGCTCGATGGTCCGGATGCGGCTCCGTTCTTTTGGAACCTTGTATTCGCTGTAAACGCGAGCGCGCTGGATCTTTACGGTACCGGCTTCGAGATCAACATCATCCCATCCGATGGCTACTAGTTCAGAAACGGAAAGTCCAGCCCAGCAGTCGAAGAGGATCATGTTTGCATCTTCGGTCCTCCACTCTTTGATGACGCTGATCTTCTCGATCTCTTCCCTGGTGAACGGATCTGCGAACTCGTCTTCACCATCGCGCTCGATGTTCTTGATGCGATCGAGCGGGTTGGTTCGCAGCACGCCGTCCGCAAACGCATCTCCCCACACCCCTCGGACCACGGTGAAGATGTCGTTTACTGTTTTCGGGGTGAGTCCTTCTTTCAGCAACTGCGCCTGGAACAGTTCAAGATCGCTCTTGCTCACATCGACAATGCGCCGTGGACCAAACTTGTCCGTTACGTGTTTCGCCTTGTAGCCGTAGTTCTTGCTGGTACTGCTGGCTTTCTTCGCGATCTGGACTTCGAGCCAGCGGCCCACTCCGTCACTGACGGAACGGTTTTGATCGACTCCCACCTGGCCGCTGAGTAAGGCGCCACGGCGTGAGTTTGGGAAATGGGCCAGGTAGTTGAAACGCCCATCCTTGATTTCAGCAAGGATCGTCCGGCGTTTGTTGTCTGCGTAGGCAATTGCGGCTTTGTTGATCTTCAGGATGCCGGCCAGCGGTTCTTTACACCGCTGGCCGTGGAGCATGAAAGATATGCGCAGTTGATTGCCGTTGCGTTCGACGCCGCGAGGCAACTTCTCTGTCATGGCTTCCCTTCCATCCAGCCTTCGATTTCGGAGCGGTTATAGACGACCCGATTAGCTGGATCCCAGCGCCAGTGTCGGCCTTCCAGCCAGAGGCCGTTGGTGCGGTACTTGCGGGCGGCTTCGGTGCTCAGCCCAAAGATGGGGAACAGCAGCTCTTGCCTTACCCAGTTGGCGGGGTTGATGAAAAATTCATGCTTGGTCGCCGGTTCGGCTTGCTTGATATCAATTGGTACAACGGTGCTCTTGGCCATGGGGCTTTCCTTATCGCAGGGGGCGCAGGCCCTTCGCCTGCTGGAGTTTCTTGGCGGCCTGGTTGGCCATGACGGATTCCCACTCAGCGCTCTTACGCTGTTGGCGGATCCGGCTGCATTTGTCGTGTCGGTATGCGGATCTCGCCTTCCCGCAGATGTCGCACATGACGTTGAGGTCGAGGGTGTAGGTGGCCAAACGTGGGCGGCTGCGCTCAGTCATGGTGTGCCTCGCGAGCTGCTCGCCGATCAAGGCGGTCCAGTTCGGCCAGGATCAGCGCTCCCGCCTTGATGAGCATCAGGCGCTGATTGGTTGGCTTCCAGCACTCTTTCGCCCAAGGCCAGAGTCCTTGTTGTCCTGAATTGAGGTAGTCGATGTGATCGTCTGGGCGGGCGCCCCTAGGGTCTGCCCAGAATGCATAGGTGCTTGCAGCCTGGGCGAGTTCGCCGTAGGTGTATTGGTCATCCTTCCCTGGCGTGTAACCCTCTTCCCGAACTTGTCGGCGGCGCTCTGCGAGGAGGTCTCGAACCGCAATGCTCCACGTTGGACTTTGCGACTGGAGCAGTGACCTGGTTGCCTTGATCTGTTCGGTCAGAGCTTCATTTGCCGTGTCTGTAAGCTGCACCCAGTCCTCCAGCAGCGAGCACGAGCGCTCGGCCAACTGGAGAAGATGGAAGTTGAGGTCGGGCTGATCGCCCTCCGCTTTGTTGAGGCCGTGCACGACCGTAGGTGCGGCGGTATGGCTGTCAGAGGGTTGGATGTTGATCTCGGGCTTCCAGCCCTCGGTGTTTGTTTTCTGGCGGTGGCGCTCGATTTCTGCGATCAGTCCCAGGGTCACCGCCGGCGGCATAGCCATACCGTAGTCGTTGCCTGCTACCGCATCGTACGGGTTGGACTTGGCCGCTGTGGCCAGGATCTTCAATTCGTGCAAGTCGATGTTCATGCTGTGTGCTCCAGTAGTCCGCCACGATGCAGTGAGTTCATGCAGGCCCGGTTGAGCCAAAGGCACTCTGTGCGAGTCGCTCCGCCCCGTCCGGCGCTGATACGGGCCTGCGTTGAGTTCAACGTCCAGCCCAGGAGGGCGTCCGCGTAGAGCTCGCTGGCGTAGCCGCTCAAGACGACCATCCCTTTCAGCGAGCACAGCGTTTGCAGGAGCTCCGCGTGCTGCTCGTCGGTCATCTCATGCCTGTAGTAGCGGCCGGACTGGGCGCCGCGTACCCGGGTGTCATGCAGGTAGGGCGGGTCGACGTAGTGAAGGGTTCGCGGGGAGTCGTGCCCAAGCATCACTTCCAGCGCCGGGCGGTTCTCGATCAGGACGCCGGCGAGACGTTGGCCGACGGCTGCGAGTTGATCCGGATAGCGAGCCCACAGCTGTTGCGCGGTGCCATACTGACGGGCGCAGTCGATTCGGAATCCCGTCGTGCCCTTGCTGGCCCCGGCCGACCCGAACCCCATCTGGGCTCGAATGATCGTGCGCCGTGCGCGCTCCACGGGATCCTCCGTCGCGAGCCAGGCAAGTTCGAACTCTTCCCGGGCGTAAGGTGTGAGAACAAGCTGCTCGACCAGGATGGCGCGAGTCTCGACGCCCTGCAGCACGCGGAACAGGTTCACGACATCACCGTCGAGGTCGTTGTACACCTCGCCGTGTGCCCGTGGTTTCTGCATGAGTACGCCTGCCGCGCCGCCGAAGGGTTCGACGTAAACCTGGTGCGGTGGGAAGTGCTCTATGACCCAGTTGGCCAGACGGAACTTGCCGCCGTGGTAGCGGATGACCGGAGCCCTGACCTCTGCTGTGGTTGCGCTCGCCATCACGCAGCCTCCCGTTGAGCGACGCTCAGGCCGACAGCGACTGGGCGTACCCAAATCGGCAGGCTGCTGAGTACGAAGGTTTCGCCCTGGGCGACCAGCAGCAAGGTGGTGCCCATGACATGACCGATCGCTTCTGCTGCGTAGGGCGGCACTGCGTTTCCGATCCGCTCGCGCCAGGCTTGGTCACTCAGGCCGTCCAGTTCCAGTTGTTCTTCGGGTTCGACAAGGCTCTGAATCGCAGCCAGTTCGAGGGTCGTGAAAGGGCGATGGTGTGTGCCGTCAAGGGACTGAATCACGCAGGTCAGGCGGTCATTGGCAGCAGGCAGTCGAGGGTCTGCAACGCTCCAGCGGCCGTTGTCGTGCATCGCACTGGCGGATACCGCGCCTGCTGGCCCCGTCCAGGGCACCACGCCGTAGTGTCCACCGGCGACCCACGGATCTCCTTTGAGGCGGTTGAGGCCGGGCCGGGGGTCCGCAACTGAAAGCTGCCCGCCCTGAACCCCTTTGCCTCCGGCGATGACCGTGCCTGACGGCTTGTCGAACGGAATTACCCGGTAGTTCCCGCTGTGACGGTTCCAGTTGGGGCGGGGGTCGGCAATGCTGAATGTTCCTTGCCCTGGGCTCTTGACGCCTATGATTGCGCCGCTCGTATCCTGCCAGCGTCGGACACCATACTGCTGGTACTGTAATGCGCCTGCAGGGCTCCTGGGGTCGGCCACGGAGAATGCTCCGTTCGTTGGGCTGGAACGCCCGGCCGCGGTGCCCATGCTGTTCTCCCAACTGTGAACCCCAATGTATCCGGCGCGGTATTCCGGCACAATGATCAGGTCGCGCAGGTAGCCGTCCTCGATCGCTAGATCGTTCAGGCTGCGCCAGTCCTTCCCGGCTTCAACCAAGGCGAGTCGCACCCAGGTCTTCCACTGGAGTGAAGGGATCCGATGCATAGGGCCGCCTGCCTCGACATCGCCTGCCAGCGGCATGCGGCTGAGAATGTCGCCGACTGCTCGCAATGTCTTTTGCTCGGGCTCATAGAGGAACGCAGGAACCTTATCGACGTGGCGAGCGACCAACAGGAAGCGCTTGCGGCTCTGTGCCAGCCCGCCGATCACTCCGCAGTCATGAGTGGTCTCGGCCGCGGCATAGCCGAAGCTCCCCAGCAGGCTGTTGATCTGGTCGAGCAGGTGCCGAGCGCGTGTGGCCAGTCGTGGGACATTCTCGAACACGAGCAGGGGGACTGGGTCGTCCGCCCAGGCTTCGCCAAACAGCCAGATGCATCGCAGCGTCAGTTCGTTCAGCGCCTGGTACTTCGGTGTCTGGCTCATCTTCTCGGACAGAAGACCGCTCGCGCCCTTGCAAGGACTGCTGATGAACACTGCGTCCGGACGCTGGCCACCAGCTGCGCGGCGAATGTCTTCGGGCGTTGCCTCTTGCCAACCTGGCGGCGGCTCCTTGCCATGAAAGCGTGTGTACTGATCGCGTGTGAACAAGTCCAGCAGGGTACCCTTCACACCACTCAGGCGCTCGAAGTCCGCCAGACCAGCTGGATCAACGTCGACACCGCCAAGGCACTGCCACTCGGCCTGAAGGTTGCCGACGATGGGCTTCGCGCGGTTGAACCCCTTGGCGCCGCCGCCCAGACCGCAGCACATGTGGAAGTGCTTGAGTACGTGCTTACGCAGAGTCATGCCGCGTCCTCCGTCTTGGCGGCTGGATCGTTCCGGCGTACTTCGGCAAGTACTAGTCCGGCCAGCCGCACCAGCGCCTCCGATTCCCGGGTGGCCCGATCACGCCATTCCTCGCTGCCTTTCATCGCGTCCCAAGTGCGGCGAGCCAGAACAAGGGTTTCAGAGGCTTGGATGATCAGCTTGTGATCGGTCGCGGTGACTGCGAGCCCTGTATACGCTTTGATCCGTTCCTCGAGGTCTTTGATGGTGCCGAGCAGCGCGGCGGTCTTCTTTAGGTGCGTGCGTTGCACCTGCTCACGATCGATCGCCGCGTTTTCCAGTTGTACTTCCAGATCCTGCAGGCGTTTCCAGGTCATCGCGTCACGCTGGGTGAGGCCATCGGTGGTGCCGCGCTCGTAGGCTCGCGCCCGCGCCCTGGCAAACAGGGTGGGCAGGAAGCAAAGGGTGAAGATCCATGCGACGGCGATGGCGAGCATGTAGTTGGGTATTTGCATTTGCTGTGCTCCGAAGCTGCCGGCGTCAGGCCTGTATGTGGTGGTGGCCTGACGCAAGCTGGGGTGCCCCTGGTGGCCGGGGCCGCCTGAATCACGCTGTCCGTTTTGCCGCTTGGTTGTCGAGGTAGTCGGCGAGGTCGTACAGGTAGATCACGTATTGCGCTTTGGCCGAGTTGTGCAGCTTCCTCAGCGACAGGTTGATCTCGCCCTTCTGGATCAACTCCCTGAACCGCCTGTCCGTTCCGATGTGGGGGAAGTAGTGTTCGCGAATGGCGGTCATGGACGGGCAGGGGCTGGCCCATTGGGTGCGCAATTGTTCCAGCGTCTTACTCATGGAGACTCCCGGGCCCCTCTTGGCCGGGCTGGAGCTTCGCGCGGATGACTTCGGCCAAGTGGTGCATGCTGATCCCAGTGGCGGCCGCCTGTAGTTCGCCCTGGGCGTCGGTGACAACTGCGCCGAAGGGGCGGGTAGGGGTGGTCGTGGGGATTACGTAGGCGATGTGGCCGGGAGTCAGTACCGCGTTTACGCAGTCTTGGGCTTCCATCAAGGCGATCGCCTGTTGGGATTGTTCGCCGGTGAAGGCCCGGCCGTTGGCCAGTTCTTCCAGATAGTCCCGCAGAGCCATGTATTTGGCGCTGTCGCCACGCTGCAGGGTGAGCGAGCCGGTAATCGGGCCGAACGTGACCTTGAGGTGGTGGGTGCGGTCGTCGTTCTCGACCGCGATGTGCACGTCAGTCGAGGTTTCAGGGCGGCGCATCTGGCAAGTGGCGGTGCCGCCGTTCTCCAGTGTTGGCTGCAGCAGCATGACGCGGCGGAGCGGGACGGTGTATTCGTTCATGCGGCCCCCTGCGTGGGGACGGCGCGAACAACGCCATTAGAGGAGATGACCAGTTGCAGGCCGGTGCTGCGCTGGAATTGGTCAGCGTGCTGCCGGCGACTGCAGATGGTGGGGTGCAGGTAAACGTTGCTTTGCGGGGGTGTGTTTCGCATGTTTCGTTCTCTATGGTGAGGGAGGACGAAACAAATAAAACGTATTGTTGTTTTTGTGTCAACACGTTTAGTTGTTGGTTAGGGCGCGA
Organism: Pseudomonas ulcerans; assembly: GCF_036324125.1. Taxonomy (NCBI): domain Bacteria; kingdom Pseudomonadati; phylum Pseudomonadota; class Gammaproteobacteria; order Pseudomonadales; family Pseudomonadaceae; genus Pseudomonas; species Pseudomonas ulcerans. The sequence continues at coordinate 111,143 of NZ_JAZDQN010000011.1, forward strand.
AAAACAACGAATAGTATGATCAGGGCGATGACAAGGGTGGGCCACCTGGTACTTCTGGCCTTGGTTGGTGGTGCGGTCTCTAGGGTGGCGTCGGCTGGAGGATTCAGGGCTAATGGGTCAAGCAGTTGGGCAAGGACGACGGGAATCGGTCCGGAATTTGACTCAAGTATTTTCTTGACGCTTGCAGACGCTACGGCGCCTTCGTCCATCAGTGGCGCGAGGGTTTGTGCGTACTCTTCGGGAACGTGGCCAATGGATTCGCCTCCCGTTGTCTCCACTACAATGGCAAACCTACTGTGCTTGTTCCCGGGATCCCTGCGGAGGGTTACCCTGGATCCTGTGCGGATGAACAGATCAATAATCTCCCCGCGTCCCTCGTGTCTCGTTCCGGCCACCATGAAGTCGGCAGTTGCTAGAGGGCGCTGACGTTTTTTTAAATCTTGGGCGGCTTTTTTTGCGTCAGCGGCAGATCGTTTGGTCACCAGTCTCTCTTCTGCAGCGGCGTTCTTTCGCGCTGCGACAGCGAGTTGGCGTTGGGTTGGGGGGAGAACTGTTTCGATCGCTTTTGCGATCTCGGCTCGCTCTTCCTCTGTAGCGGATTGATCGCTAGGCGATTTGCTTAGAATCTCTTTCAGGAAGTGAGCTGCTGGGAAATCCGTGTCGGGGTTGCGAATGAGCCACAGATTGATCGCGTGGATTTCTTCGTCGGCGATCATGCCGTCCGCAGTTACGGACTCGCAGATACTCAGAAGCTCCATGCCGGCTTCAGTCTGGAGCTGCTTCTTTGTAAGTGAAATTCTTCGTTTTGCAGCTTCCATGCTATCGCTCACCTAAAGTGCGCCGCCGTGCCAGACGATGCGCCCAATGATCTGCAGTTGATCTATGTCGGTTTCACTGATGGGCTGGTCGGGAAACGTGCGCTTGTCGTCATTATCGCTTCTAATGATCCAGCCTCCGGTGATCCCTTGGATTAAGCGCTTGATTATCAGCTCGCCGCCGTGGCGCCTGATTAAGTAGATGCGCCCGTCGCGCGGCTCGATCTGGCTTTGATCCAAAAGAACAACATCGCCGTCGCTGATGGTCGGCTCCATGCTGTGGCCTTGAGCGTAAATCACGTGGAGGTTCTGTTCTTTCAGTGCCATGCGATTCAGCCAGGCCCGCTTAAAAACCAGCCCGCCTTTAATTTCAACGTGATCGTTGAATCGTCCATTGCCAGCAGCGCCTAGCGCGCTGTATTGCGGAATCAATGCGTAGTCATCCTTGGAGGGGGCTTGCTGATCACCCTCGCTCAGCGCGGGAGCTTGGTAGCGCTCGCCACCCTCGATCAGCTCCATCAACGATATGCCCAGAGCGTCAGCCAGCAATCGCAGGTCGGTGATATTTGGTTCTCGAAGGTCTCGCTCGTAGTTGCCTATGCGAGCTTGGCCTTTTTCCCAGCCGCATTTTTCAGCGAGTGCACCCTGGGAAAGATGATTCTGTCGCCGTAAGCGGGCGATGCGCTGTCCGAGAGATTCCATTCAGAAAAAATATCACGATGCGTTTAGATGGTCTCAAACTAAACGTGTTGAAAAAACAACGTATCGTTGTTATGTTGTTTTTAGTTGGAGATCAGGAGCTTTTGGATGAATCGCATATCGCAGGTCCGGGCGCAGGGAGGGGTTACGCAGATCGCTTTGGCGGAGGCGCTCAAATGGTCGCAAGGTCGGCTGAGCAACTACGAGTCAGGAAGACGAGTCCCTGGACTGGCCGAGAGCCGAGCTGTTGTCGCGGCTCTGAATTCGTTGGGAGTGATATGCGGATTGGATGATGTATTCCCGCCCGACGGGGCTGAAAACTCTGAGTAAAGGAATGCCGAGCTGAGGTTTTCACCACAAAAATCCCCAGCCCAGCAAGTGGTGCAACGCACCACGCTAACCCGCCACCTGGACTCCCTCACCACAAGATCGTCCTGATGGCTAAACCGCATGCATGTCCGCACAGCAAGCAAAACAAAACACAACGGTTGTGGCCGTAGGATAGGTCCTAGCCTACCGGCGGTCCACACCGTTAATTAAGGATTAACGGTTATGAGTCGAATCGACACCCTGCCGGACGCTGGTCCGGTCCTTTCACTACGCCATGCGCTCTATCGCGCTGGCCGGAGCTACAAGGGCGGGATCACCACTCTCGCCTTCGATCTGGGTATGGACCTGGACGCTCTACAGAAGAAGCTCAAGCACGATGAAGAACGCCGCTGGCTATCTCCCGATGAGCTGGAGGAAGTTCTGCAATGGACCCAAGACAAGCGCGTCCTTGATGCGCTGGGCCGTGCGGCTGGGGTGGTCTGGTACCGCCCTCAACCTGTTCCCGCAACTAAAGAGCAACTTAAGGCCGTGGGCCAGTTGCTGGAGGAAGCGGCTCAGTTTGTCAGCAGCATGCATGAAGGCGCCGCTGACGATATTTGGGAGTTGCACGAAGTCCAGAAGCTGGAGGCTTGCGGCATGGACGTAATCCGGCAGGTGCTGGGGATCATGGCGGGCGCTCGTCAGGCCATGGAGGACCGTGCCCATGGATAACTTTGCAGATCCGATCGATCAGGCGGCTGAACAGTCTGAGCGTTTCCTTCAGGCTGCCCTGCAGCGCCATGTGAATCGTCCCGTCAAGCCTAGCGCGCAGTTCTGCGAGGACTGCGACGAGGCAATTCCTTTGGCTCGCCAAGAGGCGGCGCCTGGGTGTGATACCTGCATCGACTGTCAGGATCTGCGGGAGCGGCGGCGATGAGTGAGCGCCCAACAACTGCAACAGCTGATTGGGCGCGGCGTTACATCGAAGCCTTTGGCCTTGCCCTGGTGCCCATCGCACCGGGCGACAAGGCGCCCAAGGGTGACGCTTGGAACAAGCCGGGTGGCTACTTCACTGATGCTGACGAAGCTGAAACATTCTGGCAGGCGCACCCGAGGCATAACCTCGGTGTTGTGCTTGGCCCGTCGGGCGTCTGTTCGCTCGATGTCGACGATGTGGACATGTGCCGGATCGTCCTTCAGTCCACTGTCGGCTTGAACCTGGACTTGTTCGCCGAGCAGTACCCGACCGTCGTCGGTAACCCGGCGCGGTACCGGCTGCTGTTCCGCGTTCCTGACGGTGTTGAGTTGACCCGGCGGGCACTGGCATGGCCCAGCAAGGCTGACCCTGACGGATCGATCTACAGGGGCATCATGGCCCAGGTCAAGTCTGCCCGGGATGCCGGCGACACGCTCACCGAAAATGCCCTGCTGTTGGCTGCCACTCCATTCAAGAAGGTGACCGTGTTCGAACTTCGGGGTGGCCTGGTTCAAGACGTCCTGCCGCCTTCCATTCATCCGCAAACGGGCAAGCCCTATTTTTGGCGAAAGACCCCGGATGCTGCCGGCTTGCCTGTGCTGCCCGCTGAGCTGCTGAACATCTGGCAGGGATGGGACGAGTTCAAGGCTCAGGCTGAGGCAGCATGCCCTTGGCGCCCAAAACCGAGCGCAACGGTGCTTCGCGCAGTCGCGAAGCCTCGGCCATTGGCCCAGTCAGGCAATCGCGATCTGCCGGAAGTCATTCCTGAGTTCAACCGCGTGCACGACATCGCGACGATGATCGAAGCGCACGGATACAAGCGCATGGGTGACAAATGGCTATGCCCTCACAGCAGCAGTGGCGACCCGGGTGTCACCATCACTGACGGCAAGCTGTACTCGCACCACGGTTCTGACCCCCTTGCCAACGGCCATAAGAACGACGCTTTCGACGTGTACTGCATCCTGATGCACGACGGCGACCATCGAGCAGCAACTAGGGCGGCAGCGGTGGCCTTGGGCCTAGATGCGCGCTCGCGGCCCCCGGAGCCGCCGCCGCTCGGTGAGCTTCCCCGCACCCCATCGCTTGTCGAGCAGTTCGCACAGGCTAGCGAAGGTGATGCTCCAGCGGCTGACCAGGAGGCCCCCAGTCCGGCCGACCGAGAGGTTTCCTCCTCGGTCGAAGGGGGCGCGGGGGAGAGCGGGTTGGTGCTCAAGAGCGCCCTCCGTCGATTTGCACTGGTCGAAGGCACGACGAACGTGTGGGACATGGACAAGGGGCAGTCGATGAAACGGTCAGGCTTCGAAGCTCTGATCGGTAAGCCTGCTGCGAAAGCCTGGATGGACAGGACCGACAAGAAGCTGGTGTCTTCCGAGCAGGTCAAAGAGCTTGAACAGGCTCGGCGGATGTCCAGCAAGAAGGGCGGAGCGATGAATCTCGCTCCGCTCGATCGCTATGTGTACATCGACGGTACGAAAGAGGCTTGGGATCGGGAGAAGAAGCGCCGGCTGCCGGAGGGCAGCATCAAGATGGCGTTAGGGGATGCCTACCAGCTTTGGCTGAACAGCCCGACTCGTCGCGTGGTCGACGTCGATCACATCGTGTTCGACCCAACGATGACAAAAGACCCTGCGGTGTACATCAACACATTCGAGGGCTTGCCCTTGGAGCCTGTCCGCGATGATGCCGCGTGCGAAAACCTGCGGTGGCTGGTGTCTTTTCTGTGCAACCACGATGCCGAGGCCCTGGAATGGCTTACTAGGTGGTTGGCTTACCCGCTCCAGCATATGGGCGCGAAGATGGACACGGCGATTCTGTTTCACTCGACAATGGAGGGCTCCGGCAAGAGTCTGCTGTTCTCTGACGTCATGGGCGAGTTGTATGGCCGCTATGGCGCTACCGTCGGGCAGCAGCAGCTGGAGGGCAACTTCAACGCCTGGCAGAGCGGCAAGCTGTGGGCCGTCTTCGAAGAGGTCGTTAGCCGGGATCAGCGTTACAACCAGGTGGGCAAGATCAAGCACATGGTGACCGGCAAAACGGTCCGTATGGAGTCGAAGTTCATCAACGGTTGGGAAGAGTCCAACCATATGAACTCCGCATTTCTAAGCAACGAGATCATGCCCTGGCCGATCAGCGAAGACGACCGGCGCATGTTGGTCATGTGGCCGCAGGAAACTCTGCCGGCTGTCCGGCAGAAGGCGATCGCTCGGGAGCTGGCCAACGGTGGCGTCGCGGCCCTGTACGGATGGCTATTAAGCGTCGACTTGGCCGACTTCGACCAGCGCACTCGTCCGCCTAAGACTGAGGCTCGTCAACGGCTTGTCGAACTGAGTCGCACCGCTTGGCAGACGTTCTACAGCCTTTGGAGGCTTGGAGAGCTCGGGCACGGCCTATGGGGTTGCGCACTGACCTCCGACGTATATGCGATGTTTTTGGAGTGGTGCTCGCTCAACAAGGAGCACTCGATGAGCCAGACCAAGTTCTCGCTAATGCTCAGTGCGAAGGTAGATAAGACACGGGCTATCCCGTGGACCGATGGCAATACAAGACGCTTCGCCGCGTTCTTCTTTCCCTCTGATGGTGATCCTTCCCTGCCCCCATCCCTGAATGCGGCCGAGCTGGGCAAGAACGTCTCTGAATGGCGTGCTCGGGCAAAGCTGGCTGGCTGGACCGTGGACGGCTGGGATCACGTGAAAAGGACGCTTGCCGCATGACTACGTCTAGAAGTGTGTTGGGTGTGTTGGGTTTGTGTTGGGTTGAAATTGGAAAGCCAACACACGTTGGGGCCCCGGAAACCGTGGCTTGCGCGGATGGTGTGTTGGGTGTGTTGGGTTTGCGCGCGCGCGTGCGCGTGTGCGTTTTTTCTAATGGCGTCGGTCAACGACAAAAAAAATTCTACGCGAGGTCCGAAAAACCCAACACACCCAACACACTCAACACATATCTAATTAATTCATTGATTTTATTGAATATTTTTTGTGTTGGGTTTGTGTCGGGTAAGCGAAATTTGTGTTGGGTTCAGCTTTTGGGGGATTTTCGATGAACAAGGACGAAATGCAGTTCGTGCTGGCCTCCAGGCTTGCGGCTCATCGGGGCGAAATGGCGCAGCTGTTAGATCAAGCGGAGCGCCTGAGCCTGGTTAGCGACCTCATGCGTCACTGGGGCGAGCAGTGCGCCCGGCAGGGACTTGGTTCCAGTATGGGGAGCCAGATGGGAACGATCATGGAGTGGAAGGGCGCCGCCCCGCGAGGTGGCTCCTCTGGGTCGCGAATCCTGATAGCAGGTGCTGGGCTTGATCACTCGGCTGCCGAGGTGGACGCTGCTGTGGCCGAACTGGACCGGCGTGATAAGCGCGGCGCTGCCCTGGCCAAGCTGGCGCGTCTGCGGTATTTGCATGGAGCGCCAGTGCGGGAGCAGATGCGTGAGGTCGGGTTGGCTGAAGGCGCAGATCGCACATATCGGAACTGGGTCAAGGCGCTTCACCTTCAGGTGTTCGGGATCTTGAGTGCGCGTGCTGGGCGAGTTCGACAGTCTACCGTTCGTCGGGTTGAAATGCGGCTTGTCTGCAACATTGATGCTACATAGCTGCCACATCGCGACGAACCGAAAACTGCCCCTTTTCGGTTTTTCCGGTAGCAGGTAGAAAGGCGTCACGATATCAAAACTGCGCTTCGGCGCTCCCCCCCCCCTACAAGCACTGTGTTGTGCGACCCGCGTCAGCTTCATCGGCGCATTGAGAACCCTGCCCTCCGGCGGGGTTTTCTGTTTCTGGCACCTTGCTTTGCCAATGAGGCTTACATGAATAGCGAGCAACAAGCGTTGGTTGAGATGCCGATCTGGATGGTCATCCTGCTGTCCCTGGTCGGTGGTGTTTCCGGTGAGATGTGGCGGGCCGACAAGGCTGGGGTTCGTGGTTGGTCGTTGGTGCGTCGCATCGTTCTCAGGTCTGGTGCCTGCGTTGTCTGTGGGGTCTGCACCATCATGCTGTTGTACTCGCTGGGGGCATCGATCTGGATGGCCGCTGCGTTCGGTTGCCTGACCGCGATGGCCGGGGCTGATGTCGCGATCAGCCTCTATGAGCGCTGGGCCGCCAAGCGTCTGGGCTTGGCTGATGTCGCTGCGCCAAGCCATGAGCAGTAACGAACGGCGGGGGAGCAGTGCTTCTCGCGGATATGGGCGGCGCTGGCGTGAGGCTCGCGAAGTCTTCCTGGGGGCTCACCCGTTCTGCTCGATGTGCTCAACCAGTCACCGCCCGGTGGCTGCGACCGTCGTGGACCATAAGATCGCTCCCCGGGTGCAGGAAGCCAAAGACGCGGGCGATCCCGAAAGGCTCAAGGCTGCATGGAAGTTGTTCTGGGATAAGAGCAACTGGCAGCCGCTCTGCAAGCTTTGCCATGACTCGGTTAAGCAACGGCTGGAGCGCAGCGGTCGGATCGCCGGCTGTAATGCCTCAGGTCTGCCGCTTGACCCCAATCATCACTGGAACCGGCGCTGATCGCCGGGCCGGCGCTCCCGCGCGCCCTGGCTTGCCGGGGTAGGGGGGGTAAAAAACTTTTTGCTCGCCCCCTCGTTGACCGCTCGCCCACCTCTGTGTGCAAAACCGGGAAAAATGAGGGAGGGGGGGTATCAGACATAGGAGGTTTCCATGGCCGGAAACGGTAACTCCGGGCGGCCTGGACTGCCCGCGTCGGTGCATCTGCTCAACGGCAACCGCAGCAAGCTCTCGCCTGCACAGCTGATGAACGAAATCAAAGATCCGGCGGTGCCGGTGGGCGTGCCGCCGATGCCGGACTTCATCACCGGGGACGCGGCGGTCGAGTGGACGCGGATCACCGAAGCGCTGTTTGCTGTGGGCTGGGTGTCGCGGCTCGACCAGATGGCGCTTGCCACGTACTGCCAAGCCTACGGCGACTGGTTGCGCTTCCAGCGACTGATCGCCGAGCGCAACGCGGCATCGCTCGATGGCCTGGGCGGTGAGATTCAGACCTTCAAGACCGGTGCCCAGCAGACGCACGTGCTGCGGCAGCTGGCCAACGACGCCGAGAAGCGTGCGAACGCTGCGGGTGCTCAGTTCGGGTTATCTCCCCTGGCGCGCCGGAACATGAGAGCCGCCCCGGCGGCGCAAGGAGAGTTGTTCCCACATGCAGGACGAGACGCTGCCGACAAATATTTCAACTGACTGCCGTGTTAAAGGGTTCGCTGACCAGGTGCTGGCCGGCGCAATCATCGCCGGGCCGGATGTTCGTAATGCTGCCCGGCGCCATCTGCTAGATGTTGAGACAGGACATGAGCGCGGGCTGATCTGGAATGCCGAAGCGGCAGAGCGTGCCATTGGCTTCTTCGAGGATGTGCTGCGCCTGAACGGCGGCGACTTCGAAGGGCTGCCGTTTCGTCTTGCTCCGTGGCAGGCGTTCATCGTGGGTAGCCTGTTTGGCTGGTACACCGACGATGGCTACCGCCGGTTCCGACAGGCATACATCGAAACCGGAAAGGGCTCTGGCAAATCGCCCCTGGTCGGGGGGATCGGTCTCTATGGCCTGGTTGCTGATGGCGAGCAGCGGGCAGAGGTCTATGCTGCGGCCACCAAGAAAGACCAGGCGCAGATTTTGTTCCGCGATGCGGTCGCGATGGTGAACATGGCGCCTCACCTTGCCGGCCGCCTGGTGCAGTCGGGGCGTGATGAAAAGGTCTGGAACCTGTTCTACCCCGCGACCAATAGCTTTTTCCGCCCGATCAGCTCCGACGACGGTCAGTCCGGCCCTCGGCCCCATGTGGCGCTGATCGACGAGCTGCACGAACACAAGACCGCCAGCGCGGTGAACATGATGCGGGCCGGCACCAAGTTTCGGCGTCGAGCCTTGATCGTGATGATCACCAACAGTGGCTCCGACAAGGGCTCAGTGTGTGGTCAATATCACGACCTGGGCGTGCGGATCTGCGAAGGCAAGGAGCACAACGATGCGTTCTTCGCCTTCATCTGCTCGTTGGACAAAGGTGATGACCCGTTCAAGGACGAAGCATGCTGGCCAAAGGTGAACCCTTCGCTGGACTTCATTCTTGAGGGGCAAACCGATGGTATCCCCGGTCGCAAGTACCTGCGGGAGCAGGTGGCCGAGGCCAAGGGCCTGCCTGCGAAAGAAGCCGTGGTCAGGCGCCTGAACTTCTGCGAATGGACCCAGGCGACATCGCCGTGGCTTTCCTGGGAGATCTGGCGCGGTGCAGCCGAGCGGGTGCCGATGCGTGTTCTGCGCAACCGCCCATGCGTCGGCGGGCTGGACTTATCGAGTACCACGGACCTGACGGCGTTCGTGCTGATGTTCAGCCCCATGCCCTATGACCCGCACTGGCGCTCGCTGTCGTACTTCTGGATCCCCGACGATGACCTGGCGGGCCGAGAGAAGCGTGACCGAGTGCCATACACGCAATGGATCAAGGAGCGCCACCTGGAGACCACACCTGGTCGGGCCATCAGCAAACTGCATGTGCTTCGGCGCCTGCAGACGATCTGCGATTTCTTCGACGTTCGGCGGATCGCATATGACCGCTGGCGGATCGAGGACTTGCTGCAACTGATGACCGACAACGGCATCACGCTGCCCGAACTCAAGCCCTTCGGTCAGGGCTTCAAGGACATGGGCCCAGCGGTGGACGAGTTCGAGCGGCGCCTGCTGGGGCGCAAGGCCGAGCCAGAGGATGTCATCGAGCTGGATCCAGACGACTACGAGGTTGTGTCGGAGGTCACCACGGTCACCGAGGTGGTCGAGACCCTGCTGCACGACGACAACCCGGTGATGACCTGGAACGCCGGCAACGCAGTGATCGTTTTCGACCCAGCCAACAACCGGAAGGTGGACAAATCCAAAGCCACGGGCCGCATCGACGGCATCGTCGCAGCCGTAATGGCGGTCGGCATCAGCAGCGACATTTCCGAGGCATCAGGCACGTCGATTTACGACGAAGGGGTAGGTATATGAAGTTGATTATTGCGTCCTGGGCGGCGGGCCTGCTGGGCTTCGCGCTGCTGGTCGCCGGCGTTTGGATGCTGCATCGACCTGCGGCATTCATCGTCGCGGGGATGGGTTTGCTGGTCTGGGCCAAGTTGGCCGATCAGGCGGCTGCGCACCAGGCGGCAAGGGAAGGGGGCTGACCATGTTCTTTTCCAGCCTACGCGCCTCTGGCGTGGGTACGTTGACCAACCCGGACAACGGCTTCTGGCGCGGCTTGATAGGCCGGGGGCGTAGTTCGGCAGGCGTTGCTGTTACCCCGGAAAGCGCTCTTGCTCTACCCATCTTGCAAAACTGCGTGACGCTGCTGGCTGAGACCGTGGCGCAATTGCCGCTGGAGCTGTTCGAGCGCAAGGACAAAGGCCAGAGGGAGGCGGCCATTAATCACCCCCTCTACGACGTACTGCGGTACCAGCCCAACCCGTTCCAAACCCCTTGCGAGTACATGGAGCGGCACCAGGGCGCAGCCGGCCTGCGAGGAAACGCGTTCAGCTTCATCGAGCGCCGTGAGGACGGCAACGTCACCTCGCTGTGGGCCCTGAAGCCGGAGCAGGTGCAGGTGCTGAAAGGGGCGGACCTGATGCCCTACTACCGGCTTGGTGTCGGTGAGGCGGTGCCGATGCGGATGGTTCATCACGTCCGCTGGTTCGGCACCAATCCCTACGTCGGTCTGTCGCCGATCGAGCTGCACGCCGATGCAATCGGCCTGACCCAGGCTGTTCGTCAGTACACCGGCAAGAGCTTCGCAAACGGCGTGGCCGTGTCGGGAGTGATTGAGCGCCCCCGCGAGGCACCCGCGATCAAGGATCAGGGCACCGTCGACAAGATTGTTGATCAGTGGGGCCAGAAGTTCGGCGGCATGGATAACGCGAAGAAAGTCGCGCTGCTGCAAGAGGGCATGACATTCAAGCCGGTGTCCATGTCCAACGTTGACGCCGAGATCGTCGGCATCATGAAGCTGACTGGTCTGGACATCGCGCGGATCTACAAGATCCCGTTGCCCATGGTCAACGACTTGGAGAAGTCGAACTACAACACGCTGGAACAGCTGATGATCCAGTTCGTTGTGTTCGCCCTGCTGCCCTGGGTGAAGCGGCACGAGCAGGCGATGATGCGCGACTTCCTCCTGCCGAAGGATCGGCGGACACACTTCATCGAGTTCAACCTGTCGGGCCTGCTGCGCGGCGATCAGAAAAGCCGCTATGAGGCCTACGCTATCGGCCGGCAATGGGGGTGGCTCAGCGTGAATGACATCCGGCGCTTGGAGAACATGCCCCCGGTGCAGGGAGGCGATATCTACCTGCAGCCCCTCAACATGGTCGACGCTGGCAAGCAGCCCGATCTGAACAACCCCACAGTGCGCGCCCAGCTGGAGCTGCAGCACGCAGAGATCGGGAGGATCCTTGCCCAATGAGTAAGCAATACCTGCGGGCATCCAGCCTGCTGTTCAACCAGCCGCTGCTGGTTACCCCCGACATGCTCGACCTGGGCGTGCGCTGGGCCAACCAGACCATGAGTCTCAACATCATCAACCTGGGAGGCGGCTCGGCCCAGCTCTGGAAGGACGACGACCCCATCGACCGGGTTGCGATCGCTGACGAGCAACGCCGCAACGCGATTGCGCAGACCGGGGTCGAGGTTATCCCGGTGAGCGGTGTCCTGGTCAGCCGTGGGAGCCACATCAACGCGTGCGAAACCATGACCAGTTACGAAGGGCTCCGCTCGCAGTTGCAGCGCGCTGTTGCCGACCCGCTGGTCGAACGCATCGTTCTGGATATCGACAGTCCTGGCGGGTCAGCCGTGGGCGCTTTCGAACTGGCCGATGATATCCGGGCAATGACGGAGCAGAAGCCCATCACTGGCCTGGTCAACTACATGGCCTACAGCGGTGGCTACCTGATCGGGTCCGCTTGCAGTGAATTGGTGGTGAGTCGTACCAGCGGGGTCGGATCGATCGGTGTCATTGCGAGCCACATGGACCGCTCCAAGATGGAAGAAGGGATGGGCGTCAAGGTGACCACGGTATTCGCCGGGGCGCACAAGAACGACCTGTCTCCCCACGAACCCATTACCGAACAGTCCTTGGCATTCCTCAACGAGCTGGTGCAGGAGAGCTACCAGATGTTCGTCAACTCGGTCGCCGAGTTTCGCGGTCTGCCGGTGGCGAAGGTGATTGCCACGGAGGCCGGTTTGTACCGCGGCCAGGGCGCAATCAACGCTGGGCTTGCTGATCGACTTCAGAGCCCGCAACACGCTGTCGATGAGCTGTCGCGTGCTGTTGCGCAGAACCGTGCAACACGCCAGTCGAGCCGTATCAGCGTGCGCGCAGCAGCCCTGGCCATGCAATCGCTGACCTGAGCCACCCTCTTATCAAACGAATCCTGACCCGCCAAGTGCGGGTTTTTTTATGCCTTGGAGGCAGCATGTCCCTTGTACTTCAGATGCGTAACGAACGCGCCGGCCTGGTTGCCCAGGTGCAGGCGCTGGCCAAGATCGAGGCCGATGGCGGCAGCTTGTCTGTCGAGCAGTTGCAGCAGTTCACCACTCTCGAAGCTCAGGTCCATGACCTGACCGCCAAAATCAAGCGCGCCGAGTCGGCGGAGCAACTGGCTGCGGCCAGCGCGGTACCTGTCAACGAATCGGCCCAGGGTGTAACCAGTCCACCAGGCAGTATCTCCGGACCGTTCAGCGAGAAGGCGAAGCCCGGTACTGGTATGGCCCAGATGGCACGCTTGTTGGCGTCTGCCCAGGGCAACCAGCAGACCGCCGCGCAGATGGCCAAGGACGGCGGCTTCCCCGCTGATGTTCACATGGCACTCAGCGTTGTCACCCCTGGGGCTGGCGGCGTACTTGTCCCGACGAACTTCGCGACCGATGTCATCGAGTCGCTGCGTCCTGTTTCCATTGTTCGAAAAATGGGCGTCACCAGCCTGCCGTTGAACAACGGCAACCTGACCCAGCCGCGAATCACCGGCAACACCGTCGTGACCTATATCGGTAGCGATACCGATATTCCGATCACCGGGATGACGTTCGCTGATACGAAGCTGTCGGCGAAAAAGGCAGCGGCGATCGTTCCAATCTCGAACGACTTGTTGGCGATGAGTGGGGTCAACCCGCGTATCGACGGCCTCGTGCTGAACGACCTGACTGTGAGCATGGGCCTGTCAGAGGATCTGCACTTCATCCGCGCTGATGGTTCCGGCTCCCTGCCCAAAGGTATGCGTCACTGGGCGTTGCCGTTCAACCTCCTGCCTGCTCCAGCTGTAGACGGCTTGACCCTGGAAAAGATCGACCTGTTCCTCGGCGGGATGATGCTGCGCCTGGAAACGGCCAACGTGATGATGAAGTCTTGCGGCTGGCTGATGGCTCCGCGCGTGCTGCGCTGGCTGCAATCGCTCCGGGACGGCAACGGTAACAAGGCCTACCCGGAGATCGATTCGGGCATGCTCAAGGGCTACCCCGTTGGCCTCAGCAACCAGATCCCTGTGAACCTAGGCGCTGACGGCAACGAAACCGAAATCTACTTCGTCAACTTCGCGGATTGCATGATCGGCGAAGACATGGACCTGACCCTGAGCTTCAGCAATGAGGCGTCCTACAAGGATGCCCAGGGCGAAGTCGTCAGTGCCTTCCAGCGTGACCAGACACTCCTGCGCGTCATCGCGAAGCACGACTTCGGCCCGCGCCACGTCGAGAGCATCGTTGTGGCGATCGCCGTGAAGTGGGGCGCAGGCATGTAAACCTTGGCCCCGGATTGGCCGGGGCCGCTCAGCTGGATGGAAGTTATGGCAAAGGTAATTGTTGTGTTCACCGGTTCCTGGCGCGGTTACAGCAGGGGCGAGGTGGCCGGGTTCGAGGAAGACGTCGCGCAGTCGCTGATCGATGGTGGCCGTGCTGAGCTGCGCGAAGGCAAGAAAGGAGGCAAGTCTGGTAGCGGTAAGGGCAAGCCGGCCCCGGCCGCCACCCAGCCCGGCCCGTCGACGGAGCCACCGGTACCGGATCCGGACTCGGATGGTGCGGAAGACGATGAAGGCAAGCCCTGATCGTGGCGCGCCGCATCGCCTACACGGGGGCGCCCGTGCTGACGCTTGACCAAGTGGCCTTTCAATGTAGGGCGGAGCCTGAAGACCTCCAGACCGAGCTGATCGACCACATCATCATTCCGGGCGTGACTGCTCAGGGAGAGTCGAAAACGGGGGCGGCGATTCGTGAAGCGATCTATGAGGAAGACTGGCCGGCGGGTTATCCGTCGGGGCATTCGCTGGATGTTGGCCAGGTGGTCGCCATTGAGTCCATCCACGTCCTGGGTGATGCCGGTTCGCCGGTACCGTTTTCTGGCGCTGTGGAGCTGATACCGGGTGGCAAGGAAAGCTACCTGGAGTTCCCGGGAGGCCGGCCAGCTGGCCGGCTGAGGATTCGCTACCGTGCCGGCGTGGATGTGGAGGCTCACCCCGGGGTTCTGAGTTGGTTGCTGATGGCTGCTGAAACGGCTTTCACCCATCGCGGCCAATTGATCGTCGGGCAGTCCTTGGCCGAAGTCCCGAGTAGTTTTGTCGACCACCTGCTGGCTGATATCACCGTTCCGCCGAGGTTCTAGCTATGGCGATACGAGCACCTGAATCTGGCGAGCTAACGCATCGCATGGCCGTCAGAAGGCGGTCTGACAAAACGGCTGGTCCTGGCCTGGAACCTGAGTTCACACCACTCTGTGGGCGTTGGGTCAAAGTCGAGCCGCTTGGCACGGCGACCTACGCCAGTGTCCAGCAGACCCAAACGACTACTACCCATCGCCTTTACTGCCGCTTCATTCCTGACTTGGACGCCGACTGCGAGTTTGTTGGGCGTGGCCGCGTGTATCGCGTGATACGGCCTACCGATCTGGGTGGGCGCCGGGTCTGGTCGGTGATCGAGGTCGAGGAGTTAGGACCGGCGAATCGAGAAGGAGGGCAGCCACATGGCGAACTCAGTTTCGATTGACGGCTACCTGCACGTCGAGGGTTTCGACCAGTTCGAACGCGATGTCTTTAACAAGCGAAAGATCCGCGCAGGGATGCGAAAGATCGGCCAGCTGATCACCGGGCGGGCCCAGATGAACCTGGCGCTCGGTGGTGGACGGGATGGCTACCCGATCAACCGCACCGGAGCCACAACCGACTCAATTGGCTTCAAGTTGTCGCGCTCGGGCTTCCTCGTCCGGGTAGCGCCGAGCAAAAGCGCGAGCATGAAGGCGTTCTATCCGGCGTACCTGCACTACGGCGTACGCCGCAAGACAGGTCCCGGATGGCGGATCACGCCTCGCGACAACTATATGACCGACGCCCTGGTCGACAGCCGGGACGAAGTGCAACGCATCTTGCAGCAGGCTTTTGCCGCCGCGCTGCTCAACTGAGAGCCCTTTATGAAAATCACCCCTGTGATCGAGCAGTTACGCACGTATGCGACCGGCTTCGAGGGACGCGTGGCCGGCGGCCTGGATTGGGATCCCACCAAAGACAGCGCGAAGATGAAGCCCCCAGCGGCCTACGTGATCGCCGTCGGCGACTCGGCTGACGAACCCCCAGCGCAGAACGTGATCACCCAAGACGTTCGCGACGCGATCGATGTCTGCGTCGTGCTGCCCACCGATGACGAGCGGGGGCAGTCTGTCGTCGACGTCCTGCACGGCGTTCGTGCGCAGGTGTGGCGCGCCTTGGTCGGCTTCGAGCCCGATGATGAATCGGGCCCGCTGCTGTATGACGGGGGCCAGTTGCTGCTGCTTGAGCGTGGCCGCATGGTCTATCGCTACCGCTTCTATGCCGACTTCAAGTTGGGTCGGCTTGAGTGGGACGGCGAGGGCAAACCGCAGACCTGGCAAGAAATGGTCTTGGCCGGTTTGCCAGCGCTGGAGGGGGTCGACAGCCGCTATGACTTCATCGATCCCCTGGTCGACAAGAACCTTTCCCCGGCAGGCCCTGACGGCCGTGTCGAATTCCAAACCAAAGAGGATCTACCCCAGTGACCACTGTCCACCTGTGGCCGGCCCCGGGGCGCGCGTGCCCGATGCCGGAGAAGGGCGGCGAGCTGCTGCCCGACAAAGGCGCGCCTGTAACCCTCAATGCCTACTGGCAGCGCCGCATCAACGATGGGGACGCCTTGAAAGAAGACCCCGCCACGGCTGACGAAGCCCAGGCAGATCCGGCCCCTGCCGCCGACGCCCCGGCAGATCCGGCGCCGGCCCCCACACCTAAGCCAGCCCGGAGGCCGAAGGCATGAGCGTAAGTTTCAGCAACATCCCCAGTGATATCCGTGTCCCGCTGTTCTACGCGGAAGTCGACAACTCGATGGCCAACAGCGGCACTTCGACGCTGCGCCGGCTGCTGGTCGGCCAGGTCAACGACGACGTGACCGGCCCCGAGGTTGGGCGCCTGACCCTGGTGTCGCAGACTAGCCAGGCCCGTACCATCGCTGGTGACGGCTCGATGCTCGCCGCGATGCACGCTCGTGTGCGTGCGATGGACGTGGCCGGTGAGGTCTGGTGCTTGCCGCTCAAGGTCAGCACCGGCGCTGTTGCGGCAGGCACCGTTACCGTAACGGGCGCGGCCTCGGCGTCTGGACTGCTCAGTCTCTACGTCGCCGGCGCCCGGGTGCAGACGGCAGTTGTTGTCGGCGCCGATGCGTCGGCAGTAGCCGCCGGGCTGGCAGCGGCGGTAAACGCAGCGGTGACGCTGCCCGTGACCGCCACGGCGGCGTCCGGTGTGGTCACGCTCAAGGCCAAGTTCAAGGGCGAACTGGGGAATGACATTCGGCTGCAACTCAACCGCCTGGGCCGCGTCAACGGCGAAGTTATCCCGGCGGGCCTGACGGCGGTCGTCGCTCCAATGACTGCCGGCGCCGGCACCCCGGACATGGCTGCAGCACTGGCGGCGCTGGGTGATGAAGAGTTCGAATTCATCGCCCAGCCCTGGACCGATCCGACCACGCTCGACGCCTGGAAGGACACCATGGACGACAGCGCCGGGCGCTGGTCCTGGGCCAAGCAGATTTACGGCCACGTCTATTCCGCGCGGCGCGGGACGCTGGGCCAGCACGTCGCCGCCGGGCGCCTGCGCAACGATCCGCACGTCACCGTGCACGGCTTCGAAGCCGGCGTGCCCCAGCCAGCCTGGGAGGTGGCAGCGGCCTGGATGGCGCGCACGGCGGCATTCATCAGCGCGGACCCGGCTCGGCCAACCCAGACGGGCGTGCTGGTCGGGATCAGCCCTGCTGATGCCAGCGATCGATTCCTACTGAACGAGCGGCAATCGCTGCTCACCAGCGGCGTGGCCACCGCCAGTTACAGCGGCGGTAGCTACCGTATCGAACGGGCGGTGACGACCTACCAGCGCAACGCCTACGACCAGCCGGACGATTCGTACCTCGACAGCGAGACGCTGCACCAGTCGGCGCACGTGATCCGCTACCTGCGCTCGATCATCACCAGCAAGTACGCCCGTCACAAGCTCGCCAACGACGGCACCCGCTTCGGCGCCGGGCAAGCGATCGTCACGCCCAAGGTGATCCGTGGCGAGCTGGTGGCGGCCTACGGAGCCCTGGAGCGTGACGGCATTGTCGAGAACACAGAGCTGTTCAAGCAAAACCTGATCGTTGAACGCGACCCGAACAACCCGAACCGCCTCAACGTGCTGTTCCCGCCGGACCTGGTCAACCAGCTGCGCGTGTTCGCACTGCTCTACCAGTTCCGCCTGCAGTACGCCGACGCGGCGTAACGCAGTTCATCTACTCCGGCCCGCCTTGTGCGGGCTTTTTTATGGGAGGCCCCCATGGGTCAGAAAGTCGCGGGCACTTGCTACATCAAGGTCGATGGCGACCAGCTCACCATCACCGGCGGCGTTGAAGCCCCGCTGATGGACGTGAAGCGCGAAAGCATCGTGCCAGGGTTTTACAAGGAAGAAGACCTGATCCCCTACGTCAGCGTCGACGCCGTAAAAACCCCCAATTACCCGCGCGCCAAGCTGGCGGCTGGGACCAACATGACCGTCACTGCGGAGTTCGCGGACGGCTCTGTCTACGTGCTGTCCGGCGCGTTTCTGGTGGACGAAACCAAAGTGACCGGCGATGACGCCAAGGTCTCGCTCAAATTCGAAGGCATCGCAGGAGACTGGCAGTAATGAGCACCGTAAACCATAAGCTGAGCGCCCCGATTCAAGCCCATGGCGAGGAAGTCAAGGAGCTGGAGCTGCGCCGTCCCACGGTGCAGGAATGCCGCGCAATCAAAGTGCTGCCTTACACCATCGGCGCCGATGGCTATCCGGTGGCAGAACTCGAAGCAGCGGCGAAGTACATCGCCGTGTGCGCAAAGATTCCTCCTACCTCGGTTAACCAGTTGGACCTGCGGGACCTCAACCAGTTGGCCTGGCTGATCGTCGGTTTTTTCCTGCCGAGCGATTCGAAGGAATCCGAGAAATCGTCGAGCTGACGTATGACCTCGCCTGGTTCTGGAAGGCCAGCCCAGTCGAGATCCAGAACCTGCCGCTCGACGAGCTGTTCGAGAGTGAGGAAAACGCCTGGCGGATCAACGACCTGACCAAGGGGGCATAAATGGCTGATCGCTTCCAGCTCAAGGCCCTGATCACCGGCGTGGACAAGCTATCGCCGGTGCTGCAGGGAGTACGAAAGAATGCGGCAATCCTGCGAAAGCAGCTGAACAATTCTGGGCTCGGGAAAATCACCTTCGGTGAGGCCCTGCAGGGTGGAGCCATAGCGGCCCCGTTCGTGATGGGCGTCAAGGCTGCCATGGGCTTCGAAAGCGCCATGGCGGACGTGAAGAAGGTGGTGAACTTCGAGACCCCGGCGCAGTTCAAGGCCATGAGCGATGACGTGCTGGGCCTGTCCGAGCGTCTGCCCATGACGGCCGAGGGCATCGCGCAGATCGTCGCAGCTGGTGGTCAGTCCGGCATTGCCCGGGAAGAACTGAATCGCTTCGCCGAAGACGCCGTGAAAATGGGTGTGGCCTTCGACCAGACCGCCGAGCAATCCGGGCAGATGATGGCGAAGTGGCGCACCGCCTTCAAAATGAACCAGGATGAAGTGGTCACGCTGGCCGACCAGATCAACTACCTGGGCAATACCGGCGCGGCCAGCACCGGGCAGATTTCCGAGATCATCACCGCGATCGGCCCGCTGGGCGAGGTGGCCGGCGTCAATGCTGCACAGCTTGCGGCAATGGGCTCGACGTTGGCCGGCGTGGGTATTGCCCAGGACGTGGCGGCGACGGGCATCAAAAACTTTATGCTGACCCTGACCGCCGGTACGGCGGCCACCAAGTCGCAGAAGGAGGCCTTCAAGTCGCTGCGCCTGGATACCAACGAGATTGCGAAGGGCATGCAGACAGACAGCGAAGGCACGATCAACAAGATCCTGCAGACGCTGGCCAAGGTCGACAAGGCGAAGCAGGCGGCGGTTCTGACCCAGTTGTTCGGCAAGGAGTCGGTGGGGGCCATTGCGCCGCTGCTGACCAGCCTTGGCACGCTGCAGACCAACTTCAAGGCGGTGGGCAAGGACGGCAAGTACGCCGGCTCGATGACGGGCGAGTATGAGGCTCGCGCGGCGACGACCCAGAACGCGGTGCAGCTCCTGCAGAACAAGGTCACCCGCTTGGGGATCTCGGTCGGCTCGATGCTGCTGCCGCCGTTCAATGATTTCCTCGACATGGTCGGGCCGCTGGTCTCCCAGGTGACCAGCCTGGCTGTGGCCCACCCTGGCCTGATCAAGGGCATTCTCGGTGCCGCCGTTGGTTTCACCGTGTTGCGCCTGGCTGCTGCAGGTGCAACGGCCATGCTGACGCTGATGAACGGTGTCGCGAGCATGAGCCCAATTGGCCTTGTGGTGCGCGGCATCGCCATCGCCGCCGGCCTGGTGATCGCCAACTGGTCAACGATCGGGCCTTACTTCCAGAGGGTCTGGGCCATGATCGAGGCCCCGGCCATGCGGGTCTGGGGCTGGATCAAGACTGCGTTGTCGTGGACGCCGCTCGGCCAGTTGATCGCCAACTGGGGGCCGCTGACCGAGTTCTTCGGCGCGACCTGGGAACTGATCAAAGCGCTGTCGGTGCCGTTCTTCGACTTCCTCAAGTCGGCGTTCGAATGGACCCCGCTCGGCCAGGTGGTCAAGCACTGGGAGCCACTAACGGCGTACTTCAAGGGACTGTGGGACAAGCTGCGGCCGATCATCGAGCCGATGATGAAGTTCCTGGGCTTCGAGTCCGAAGGTGGTGCCGACGGCGCAGGTGTGATTTCGGCGGCGACGAACAAGGTCAAGGCGTGGACCGAGGAGCAACAGGCGCGCAACGCCGCCGGTCAGCCGGTCCCGGGGGCTCTGGTGCGACCTGTCGTTGACGCGCCGCAGCTGATGCCCCAGGCCACCAGTGCGGCCAGTTTGTTGCGGGTTCCGGTGCCCCAAGCTGCGAATGGGCCGCTTCTGTCGGTTGTTCCGGCGGCGCCAGTGCCGCCCACCCAGCAGCCGCTCCCGCCGGTAGCCAGCATGCCAGCGGTGGCCGCTGCGCCGAAAGCGGCGCCGGCACCCCTGCCTTCGGTGTCATATGACCCGCGTGACCCTGACGCAAAAGATCCATTCCTGCTGCCGGCGTCGACCGCGAACAAGGTGCGCTACCCAGGCGCCGGACTGGTCGCGCCACAAACGCAAGGGGAGAAGAGCCTGCCCGCGTCCCGGGGTTCGCTGGTCGAGCAGGCGACAGTCAACAAAACCAAGCTGGAGGGCTCGATGCTCGTTCGTTTCGAGAATGCACCGGCAGGCATGCGGGTTGACCAGCCGCAGACCAACCAGCCTGGTCTGTCGGTAACCCCGCAGGTCGGCTACCGGTCGCTAGGCGGAGGTGGGGCATGACGACATGGCGCGACCAGTTGCACCCTGCGTCGTTTCGCGGGGTGCCGTTCCATGTGGATAGCGACAGCATGCCGGTCGGCCGGCGTACCCAGTTGCATGAATACCCCCAGCGTGACAAACCGCTGGTGGAGGACATGGGCCGGGTCACGCGGACCAGCAGGCTGACCGCGTTTGTGGTCGGTGATGACTGTCTCGTCAAGCGCGACGACCTGCTGAACGCGCTCGACAAGCCCGGCCCGGGGGAGCTGATACACCCTTGGTTCGGGCGGATGATCGTCACGGCGGGCGACTGCGACGTGACACACGAGCGCCGTGAGGGCGGGGTGGTCCGCTTTGAACTGACGTTCATCGAAGAGGGCGAGAAGGGCTTTCCGGCTGGCGTGCCGAATACGGCGAGGCAGCTGGAAGAGTCGTCGGAAAACCTCCTGCAGTCAGCTATTCGGCGATACAAGGCTGCCATGGCCGTGGTCAACCGTGTTCGTGTGTCGGTGCTCGCGCTGCAAAACGCGATTGCCGGCATCCAGCAGGCGATCTATCAGGAGTTCGCTCAGTTGACAGGACTGGTCAGTTCGGTGGAGGCCCTGGCCGACATGCTGATCAACTCGCCGGGCAACTTCGCGGCGATGTTCCGGGCGCAGTTTGCCGACTTCACAGGCCACAACCGATCCTCGGGCTACAGCTGGGGGGCAACGTCGAGCAGTGCCGCGTCGGAGCTGGAAGCGGACCCTGAGTTCGCAAGGACGGTTGCCGGGGTGCCGGCGGTGGAGCCTGAGTTTGCCGGCTTTGTCCCGGCGGGCCGCGATATTGCCGGGAAGGTTGAAGCCGCCCAGGTACTTGTCGCGGCGCTGGCTGCCGATCGAGCGGCGACCAATGCTCCTGGTGGGCTGGCCACGGCTACCGTGGCCCAGGCGGCGCGTGAGCTGGTGCGCGACGTGCTGATCGTCTATGCCGTGAGGGTTGCGGCGACCATGCCTGCGGTCAAGGCGCCGGCAGGCTTGCCGGGTACGCCGACGCTGCAGCAGCAAGTCGCCGCGCCGGTTGAGCGACCGGAAGTACCAGTCACGGCCGACGTGGTGGCCATCCGCGACACCCTCAACGCCATGCTCTGGGAAGCCGCTCAGAACGTACCTCATCAGCATTTCGAGGTGCTGGAGGTGGTGCGTAAGGCGCTGCGCGGGCACCTGACCGAGGTCGCGCGAGCGGGAGTACGGCTCACCCAGGTGACGACGCACGAAAGCTTGCCGGCGGTGGTGCTCGCATACCAGTGCTACGGCGACGCCTCGCGGTCCGCTGAAATCGTTACGCGTAACAAGGTGAATCACCCCGGCTTTCTGCCCGTCGGTGAGTTGACCATCGCCCAGGAATAACCCTATGGACCCATCGAATGCCGTCACGCTCACCGTGAACGGCCTGGATTATCGCGGCTGGAAGAAAGTCAGCATCAGTGCCGGCATCGAGCGACAGAGTCGAGATTTCAAGCTCGACGTGACTTGGCGCTGGCCCGGCCAGGACACCGAGATTCCGGTGCGCCAGGGTGACCATTGCGAGGTACGCATCGGCGGCGACCTGGTGCTGACCGGCTGGATCTACAGCACGCCGATCAGCTATGACGCACGGTCGGTGAACCGCTCTGTCAGCGGCCGCTCTCTGACGTCGGATCTCGTCGATTGCTCGGCAATCAACAAGCCAGGGCAGTGGCGGGGACAGAGCGTCTACCAGATCGTCGAAGCGCTGGCCGAGCCCTACAACGTGGCGGTGGTCACGCAGACCCCGGACACAACGCAGGTGACAGATCACAGCATCGAACCCGGGGAAACCGTGTTCGAGTCGATCGACCGGCTGCTGACGCTCTCGCGGCTGCTGTCCACGGATGATGCCCGTGGTCGGCTGGTGATCGCGAAGGCGGGCAGCGCCGGGCGTGCGGTGGATCGCCTGGAGCTGGGCCAGAACATCCTGACCGCCTCGGCGGATCTGGATTTTTCCGGCGTGTTCTCCGAGTACCGGGTCACCGGCCAACGTTCCGGCACGAACAACGAGTTCGGAACGGCGGCGTCCGAGGTCAAGGCTACCGCAACCGACCCTCGGGCCGCGCGAAAGCGTGTGTTGCAGATCCATGAAAGCGGCCAGCTGACCCCGGCGCTGGCCGAGGCCAGGGCGAATTGGGAGCGCGGCAACCGCATCGGCAAAGCGCTGACCGTTCGCTACAAGGTGCAGGGCTGGCGGCAATCGAACGGCGCGCTGTGGCTTGCCAACATGATCGTGGCAGTCGTCGATCCGCTGATCGGTTTCGAGCGCGACATGCTGATCAGCGAAATCGAGTACAGCCTCGATGACAACGGCACCGTGGCGAACATGACCCTCGGCCCGCCGGAGGCCTTCGAGCCGGAGCCGAAAGACCCGCACAAGTCGCGCAAGCTCAAGAAGGGCGGCAAGGCGGACAACTTCGAATATTTGATCCCAGCAGACTGGAAGCCAGAATGAAGCCGAGCAATTTCCTTGTACGGGGCGTGCTCGCCCTGGTCGGCGCCGGCAGCAAGATGCAGTCGGTACAGATGCAACTGACGGCCGACGAAGTGAAAGACGATATGGAGCACTTCGAGCCCTACGGCCTCACCTCCAATCCCCATCCCGGCGCCGAGGGCCTGACGGCCTTCATTAACGGCGACCGCTCCCATGGCGTTGTGCTCTGCATTTCTGACCGCCGCTTCCGCCTGCAGGCGCTCAAGACTGGCGAAGTCGCGTTGTACACCGACGAGGGGGATTTCCTGCACTTCAAGCGCGGCCGGGAAGTCGCCATCGAGACGCTGACCCTCAACGTGAAGGCCGACGCCGGTGTGAACTTCGATACCCCGCTGATCCGCACCACGGGCCGCATTGAGGCCGCTGGCGACGTTGTGGCCGCCGGGGTCAGCACGTCGCAACACGTTCACGAAGGCTCCGACAAGAAGCCGGTACCGGGGAGCTGACATGGCCATGCTGACTGATGAACTGGGCGAAAGCGCCTGGCGAAGGGCGGCAGTGATCAGCCTGCTGTCGTGGCGCCGGGCTGATGCCGGCGACGTGCTCGATGACGCCCAACGTTACGGCTGGTGGGGCGACAGCTTCCCCAGCCTCGCAGATGACCGCATCGGCTCGCGCCTGTGGCAGTTACGCCGGCGCTCGCTGACGGCGGAGACCGAGCGCGACGCTATCGCTTTCGCCCGCGAGGCGCTGGCCTGGATGCTCGACGACGGCCGGGTCAGCGCCGTTACCGTAACGGCCGCCCGGGGAGTCAACCGCCTTGACCTGGTTGTGGTGCTTTCCATGCGGGACGGCACCGCGATCGATGTGCAACTCGACAATCTCTGGCAGGTGATCCATGCCGTTTGAAACCCCTACCTTGCCCGCCCTAATCGCTCGCGCCCAAAGTGATCTGGCGGGTTCCAGCAGCCTGCTGCGTTCTGACGCCGAAGTGCTGGCCCGGGTGCATGGCGCGGCCAGCTTCGCGCGCTACGGGCACCAAAAGTACATCGCTGACCAGATCCTGCCGGACACCGCAGATGAAGACACGCTGCGCCGGATGGCCCGTGCGCGGCTCAAACGGGATCGCCTGGCGGCGGTGGCCGCAACGGGGCATGTGACCTTCACCGGTGCCGTCTCGGCGCTGCTCGATGCCGGCACGCTGCTGCAGCGTGACGATGGCGTGCGCTTTCGTGTGGCGGCCACGGCGCAATTGGCTGCGGCTGAGGGCACAGCGAGGGTCGAGGCGGTTGACACCGGCCCGCTGGGCAATACCGAGGCCGGAACAGCGCTTCGCCTTGTGTCGCCGGTCCTGGGAGTGAACAGCGTCTTTACCGTGGCAGCACCTGGCCTGCAGGGCGGCACCGAGCAGGAAAGCATTGAAACGCTCCGGGGCCGGGTAATTCGCTCATATCGGGTGATCGCCCACGGAGGAAGCAAGAGTGACTATGTGACCTGGGCCACCGAGGTGGCCGGTGTCACACGTGCGTGGCTGGTGCGGCACTGGGTCGGTCCCGGGACTGTCGGGCTTTTCTTCGTGCGGGACAACGATATCGACATCATCCCAGGTGTCGACGCGTTGGCGAGTGTGAAGGCGTACATCGAGCAGGAGCGCCCGGTTACGGCGGAAGTCTACGTGCTGCCGCCGCAAGAGAAGCCGGTGCAGTACCAGCTTTCGGTCACGCCTGACAGCAGCGCCGTCCGGCGGGCGGTAGAGGCTTCGCTGGTCGACCTGCACAACCGTGAATCCGAACTCGGTGGCGTGCTGCTGGGAACACACATCAGCGAGGCGATTAGCGGCGCGACCGGTGAACGTGATCATAAGATTCACGCCCCGATCGGCGACGTGGCGGCTCAGAAAAACGAGCTGCTGACCTATGGGGGGGTGCTGTGGCTATAAGAACAGCAGCCGACTACCTGGCCCAACTGGTAGCGCTACTCCCCCCCGGCCCGGCCTGGGATCTTGAAATGAACCCCGAGCTTGCTGGGCCCCTGCATGCTGCAGCGGAACTGCTCGCGAGCGAGGACGCCCGAGCGGCCGACCTGCTGTCCGAGGCAGACCCGCTGACCGTGCGCGAGCTTGTACCCGATTGGGAGCGTGTGATGGGGCTGCCAGATCCGTGCATGGGAGATTCCCCGAAGTTCGAAGACCGCCAGCTTGCGGTCCGGCGCCGGCTCACTGAAACCGGTGGCGCAACCCCGGCTTACTTCGTCGACATCGCGATCGCCCTGGGCTACCCCGAGGCGCGGGTGATTGAGCATCGAGCCCCCCGGTTTGGCCGAAGCCGGTTCGGCAGCGCCCGTTTTGGCACATGGTCGGCGCAGTTCATGTGGACGCTTGAGACCGGCCCGCGTCGCCGTGTCGGGCGGCGCTTTGGCGTCAGCTACTGGGGCGAGCGATTCGGCAGCAGTGCCAGCGCTGCCCTGGAGTGCGCGATACAGCGAAGCGCGCCGGCACACACCGTTGAATTCATTAAGTATGGCGAGAACACGTAGATGGATTACCCAAAGAACGTACCCAACGTCGGCCTGGTGAACGGTCGATTTGTCGATGAAAACACCGTGACCGGGGTGCCGGGTTCACTTATCCCGGCGGCCTGGGGGAATGCCGTCACTGATGAAATTCTGGCTGTGATTCGCGCTGCCCAGTTGGCGCCGGCCGAGGGCCAGAACGACCAGTTGCTGGCGGCTGTCCGGCGGCTTGTGGACTTCACGGTGATGTACAACAAGCCAACCACGCTGGGTGGTTACGGCATTACTGATGCACTTTCGAAACAGGGCGGCGAACTTACGGGCCCCTTGTACATGAACTCCGGGCGCAGCATTTTCTTGCGTGGCGGGCCAACGGAGTCTTATGCGAGCGGCCTGATGGCTATCACTGACACGGATGTTGCGCAAGGCGGTATGGGCTTCTACGGCGGTGTCAGCGCTGGCTTTACGCGGGCTTACATGGCGCTCGGCCCGACCCCTTGGGCTAATGGCTATGGAGTTCGCATTAACCAATCTGGAGTAGAGATTTCTGGTCCGGTAAAGTTTGACCAAGGGATTGAGGCTGACGGCTCGAAACTTAGCAATGTTTTGTGGAAGTCGGTCAACGGGCGTCCGACTACGCTTGGCGGCTATGGCATTACTGACGCGCTTTCGAAAGAAGGAGGGGAACTTACGGGGCCCTTGTACATGAACTCGGGGCGCAGCATCTTTTTGCGGGGCGGGCCAACGGAGTCTTACGCGAACGGGCTGATGGCGATCACTGACACGGATGTTGCGCAGGGCGGGATCGGATTCTTCGGTGGTTCCAGTTCAGGGTTTACGCGGGCGTACATGGCGCTCGGTCCGACCCCGTGGGCCAACGGTTATGGTTTTCGCGTTGGCGGCGACGGCGTTGAAGTCTGGGGGCCGGCGAGATTTACCGATGTGTTAACGGGGAATGGCTCAGGGCTTCATAGCGTGCCGTTCGGGGCGCTTACAAACTTGCCGACTTCGCTCGCCGCACACGGTGTCACGATGGCGTCCCAATCCGAGGCTGAGGCGGGGGCCGACAACAATAAGCCTGTGAGCGTGCTTCGGGTCTGGCAGGCCATCGGTGCAAAAGTACGTCAGGCTGCTGAGGATGTTGTGGGTATTGCGCGTGTGGCGTCGCAACTTGCTGTGGATGCCGGCGTCGATGCCCTGGCGTTTGTTACGCCCAAGACTCTACGTAATGGCTTCGGCGCCCTACTTACCGGCAATGGCTATCTTCGTTTGCCTACTTGGGCTGGCGGCATCATTTTCCAGTGGGGTACTGGACTGCAAATCGGTGCAGGCCAGACGGTAACAATTACGTACCCGCTTGCACTACCGCGCGGTCATTTCATTACTGTCGTGGGGAATAGTTTTTCTAGCGGCAGCACAACAAGTACGAGTTCGCTTGGCGTTGCTTATGGCACTAATACCTACTTTACGGTGAGCGCCGCTGGTTCAACTGGGCAGCCAAATATCCCATGGTTCTCAATCGGTTATTAATAATGGAGTGGTTGCGATGAAATATTACTCACCTTCGACCGGCGGTTTTTACTGTCCCGTCATTCACAAGAAGGCAATACCATCTGATGCAATTCAAATCAGCGATGTTCAACATCATGATTTTCTGATCGGGCTGTCTGGCGGGAAGCGGCTTGAGGTCGATCAGGCGGGAGTGTTGATCCTGATTGATGCCAGCATCGACATCGAGGCCATCGAACGGGCTTGGCGTGATGCTGAGCTGTCACGTGTGGCGTGGCAGCGTGATCGACATCGCGACGAGCTTGATATGCGCCTGGCTACGACTCTTGGCAACGATCAGTTCGAGCAGCTGCTGGGCTACATGCAAGCGCTGCGCAATTGGCCCGAGGCTGAGGATTTCCCCGCAACTGATCAGCGCCCGGTTCCGCCGCCCTGGATCGCTGATCAAACCCAATGAAGCCTCGCACCGTCGGGGCTTTTTCTTGCCTGCTATTCGAGAATTAAAATGCCTATCACTGAAAAGCAACTGCTGCAGATCTTACCGAGCGCCGGCAAGCAAGCCGGCGTTTTTGTTCCTGCCCTCAACGCCGCAATGGGCAAGTACGGGATCATCACTCGGCTGCGCATCGCGGCCTTCATTGCCCAGATCGGCCACGAGTCCGGGCAGCTCCGCTATGTTCG
This sequence comes from Pseudomonas ulcerans, assembly GCF_036324125.1. Classification (NCBI taxonomy): domain Bacteria; kingdom Pseudomonadati; phylum Pseudomonadota; class Gammaproteobacteria; order Pseudomonadales; family Pseudomonadaceae; genus Pseudomonas; species Pseudomonas ulcerans. The sequence continues at coordinate 138,991 of NZ_JAZDQN010000011.1, forward strand.
GGAGCTGGGTAGCGATGATTACCTGAAGAAATACGACACCGGCAAGCTTGCCCAGCGCCTGGGCAACACGCCCGAGGCCGATGGTGATGGCCAGAAATTTCGCGGTCGCGGGCTGATCCAGATCACCGGCAGGTTCAACTACAACGCCTGCAGCGAAGCGCTGTTCAGTGATGGTCGGCTGCTCGGTACTCCGGAGTTGCTGGAGCACCCTGTCTACGCGGCGCTGTCGGCGGCCTGGTTCTGGCAGACAAGAGGGCTAAACGGCCTGGCGGATCGGGGAGACTTCCTTCAGATCACCCAGAAGATCAATGGCGGGGCGAATGGCCAGGAGGATCGTCAGAAGCTCTATGAGCGGGCGTTGGCGGTGCTTCAGTGAGCCTGCTGGACTTGCGCTTGCCCGCTGTTGCGCTGCTGCTCGGGCTCGGCCTGGGTGGCGGTGCTGCCTGGAAGTGGCAGGCCAACGAGTATCGGCGGCAGCTCGCCGAGCAAGCTGGCCTGTTCCAGGACGAGCGCCTGGCAGCGGGACTCGCAGTTATCAACTGGAACAACGCTGAGCAGGCCAAACGCAGTGCTTTGGAGTCCCGCCTGCAGGCCGCTGAGAAAAACCACCACCAGGAACTCACCGATGCCCAACAAGCCCAGGCTCGCCTTCGCGATCGCCTTGCTACTTCTGATTTGCGGCTGTCAGTCCTCATCGCCAATTCAGCCGCCTCAGCCGCCTCAGCTGGTTGCGGTGGGGTGTCAGCCACCCCCGATGCCGGCGGCGTGGTTCATGGAACCATTCGTGCCCAACTTGACCCAGCGCATGCTCAACGAATTATCGGAATCACCGACGACGGCGATCGAGGACTGATCGCCCTGCGGGCCTGTCAGACCTACGTGCGTGAAGTCATCAAGTGATAAAGAGGCGAGCCGGTTGGATGCGTCAACATCCAGCCCGGCCCGCTGAACCCGCAGACCCTTCCTGCAAGTCCAGCCGCAGCCCCTGCCTTGTGCACAAAGCGCGGCGAGCCTAACACCTGTTTATCCATACAGTAAAGACTTGCATATCTATGACCTCTCCAATCATCCCCTGGATGGGTGGCAAACGCCGCCTGGCCGACCGCTTGATCCCTCTCTTTCCCCCTCATGAATGCTATGTCGAGGTCTTCGCCGGCGGTGCCGCGTTGTACTTCATGCGTCCACAGCCCGCCCCGGTGGAGGTGCTGAACGACCTCAACGGTGACCTGGTCACCCTCTACCGCGTTGTGCAGAACCATCTGGAGGAGTTCGTCCGCCAGTTCAAGTGGGCGCTCAGCTCCCGCCAGATCTTCGAGTGGCAGAAGATGATCCGCCCCGAGACCCTGACTGATATTCAGCGTGCAGCCCGATTCTTCTACCTGCAGCAGCACGCATTCGGCGGCAAAGTCACCGGGCAGACGTTCGGTACTGCCACCACGGGGCCTGCGATCAACCTGTTGCGCATCGAGGAGAATCTGTCCGCCGCGTGGCAGCGCCTCGCCGGCACCTACGTGGAGAACCTACCCTGGCTCGCCTGTGCCGAGCGCTACGATCGACCGCACACCTTCTTCTACATGGATCCGCCGTACTGGCAGACCGCCGGCTACGGTGTGGACTTCCCGTTCGAGGAGTACGAGCGCATGGCCGACTTCATGCGCCGGTGCAAGGGTAAGGTGATGGTCAGCATCAACGACCATCCGGACATCCGCCGTGCCTTCGATGGCTTCCACTTTGAGTGCCTAGATATTCGCTACACAAACACGAACCAGCGACAGTGCAAAGCTGAGGTCACTGGTGAACTTGTGATCATGAACTGGAAACCGTCTCAACTAGGTCAGCTATTTTAGTGACATAGGCCCTTGTCGGCCACCTTCGTCAGGTGGCTCTCGGCAAGGGCTGCAAGTAGGAGTTATTCGGCATATTCAGTTGGGAGAATTGTCCTTGGCGACAACTCACTCGCTGATCCTCTCTTTCAGAAGCGTCATAACAAGTTCTTCATTGAACTCTTTGTAGGAAGCCTCAGCAAGGCTATCGGACCCGTTTTCGAAAATGTACCATGTTGCATTTAGTTTTAGCTTATGAGGGTGTGGCCAGAATATTAAATTTACGTACTCTGAATTTGGAAGTATAGCGTTGAACTGTAAAGGCCTTTGAGTATCGTCGCAATAATACGGGGTGAGGACTAGAATGTTTCCAATATCCTCAAGGGAGAATGCTTGTGTTTGGAATTCAATTTCTTCCGCTCCAACTCCGAAATCAATAGTTGTGAGTTGAGTTAGAAGTTGATGCTTGACGCCCACGTCATGCAGGCGATGGAACCAGCTTTGAGTTTCTATGTATAGTTTTTCTATCTTCTCAAGAGTATCTTTCTTTCTGTACTCTGCACTTTGATGTTGCGATTCCTTTCTCTCTTTTTTCTGTTTGAGGATCAGAAAGACTTCTGAGGTGACTGCTGGGGTGACTTTGTGAGGTACATTCATGTTTGTCGTCCTAGCTTGACATAGGCAGCTGGGTATCAGGCTATCTCATATTCTGTTGGTCCGTCGAGAGATGAGATAGCCTACCTTGAGGCGGGAAGAAGGCTCAGGTAGGTCTACATCTACCTCGGGAGCGAACAGCGCACATCCTAGGACACTTTTAGGGCAAAAATGAGGCCGGATTAGGCCGTCACACGCCCCGCCTGATGCCGGGGAGCTTAGAAAAATCGGGCCTGTGGCGGTCTGCTGCGGAAGGTGGGCGGGTTCGAATCCCTTCTTCACCGCCACTTTCGATACAACGAAAAGCCCCTGGAAACGATGAGTTTCCGGGGGCTTTTTGCATTCCGGGCCTCCTCACTGGCACCGCTGGCTCTCACGGGGTACCTGGTCCCCGTGAGAGCGCTCATGCAGAACGATCAGAAGCTGAACGAAGCTGACACCCGTGCCGTCCGCGGCGCACCCTGGAACAGATAGTTGTCTCCCAGGTAATCCCCCACATCCCGCCAGTAGCGCTTGTCGAAGACGTTGTCCACGGTCAGCCGCAGCACCGTGTCATACCCGGCGATCCGCGTGCGATAGCGGCTGCCCACGTCGAACACGGTGTAGCCACCGACCTCCACCGTACCTTCCTGGTTGGCGTACTTGCTCGCGCTGTAGCGCATCCCGCCGAGCAGGGCCAGGCCGGGAATGCCCGGGATGCTGTAGTCGGCCTGCAACGCCGCGCGCAGGCGCGGGACGTTGAGGGCCTGGTGATCGTCGTAGGCGTCGGTGCCGCTGTCCTCGACCCGGGCGCGGATCGCAGCGGCGCTGGCGTTGATCTGCAGGTCCGAGGTCACCCAGCCGCTGGCACCGAGCTCCAGGCCGATGTTTTTCTGTTGGCCTTGCTGGATGTAGTTGAAGTGTCCGGCTCCATCCGGCTGCGCGTACTGGTAAGCCTGGCGCAACTGGAACAGCGCGGCGCTGAAGCTCATGCGCTGCCAGTCGCGCTTGATGCCCAGTTCGATCTGGTGCGAGGTGGTAGGGGCGAGGATGTCCTGGTTGTTGGCGGCGAACCAAGGGGCGACGCCGCCGGCAGACAGGCCCTTGCTGTAGCTGGTGTAAACGGAGATGTCAGGCCGCGGTTTGTAGATCAACGCGGCGTTGGGCAGCAGTTCGTATTGGCGGGTGTGGCGCAGTGAGTCGCCGTTCGGGTCGAACGCTTCCTCATCCAAGCGCACCATACGAGCGCCGATCACGCTTTGCCATTGCTCGGTGAAGCTGATCCGGTCGCTGAAGAACAGGCCGTACTGGCGGCTGTCGAGGCGGCGTTCGGTGTGGCCGGGCGTTTTGTCGGACGGCAGGACTGCGGGGGTGTCCTGATAGATGTTCGGTTGCTCCGAAATCAGGCTGGTGATCTCGTTGAACATCGGGCGCTGGTCCAGAGTACGGCGCTGCGCGCTGGTGCCGACGGTCAGTTCATGGCTGACACCCAGTGCATCGAAGCGTCCGTTCAAGGTCGCCTGTGCTTCATCGGTGCGCCGGGTGTCATCAGGGCTGCGGAAGTCATAGATGTCGTAATCGCCGTTGGGGCTGAAGGTGTTGCCCAGGCCAGGGCAATCGCTCGTGTAGTAGCACCCCCACGCAAACGAACTGTAGTCATCGATCACCACCCGACTGCGCGACGCACTCAGCGCCCCGGTCCACGCCTCGTTGAAGCGATACTCGAAGCGCCCGCCCAGGTTCAGCGAATCCGACTTCACCGGCTTCGCCCAGTCCTGCCATGCCAGGCGGTCCTTCGGATCGATGCCGTGGGGCAGGGCGGTGCCGCCGAGCAGTTGATAGCCCGGCACCGAGTACTGCTCGCGGGTCTGGTACTCGAGATCCAGTTGCAGCAGGGCATCCGGGCTCATCTGCCAGTCGAAGGCGAGGGAGGCGAAGTCGCGCTTGCCGTCGGCGTGATCGACGTAGCTGCGGATATCCTCATGGGCCAGGTTGGCGCGCAGGCCGAACTGGCGCTCGCTGCCGAACCAGCCGCCGAGATCGGTGGCGATGTAGCGCTCACCCTCGGCACTGCCGGAGACGGTAACCGAACGCACGTCTTCCGGCCGCTTGGTCACATAGTTGATCAGCCCGCCGGGCTCGGACACGCCGCTCTGCAGCCCGGAGAGGCCCTTGAGCAACTCCACCTGCTGCTTGTTCTCCAGCGCCACGTTCTGCTCGCCGGTGATGGTCTGGCCGTTGATCTTGTAGCTGTGCGCCGCATCGAGGCTGAAGCCGCGTACGTTGAAGTTCTCGTAGTAGCCGATCGGCGCATAGGACTCACCCACCGAGGCGTCGCTCTGCAGCACTTCGCTGAGCAGGCGCACCTGGCGGTCCTGCAGCAGCTGTTCGGTGAACACCGCGACCGAGGCCGGCGTGTCCAGCAGCGGCGCGGAACCGAAGCCGGCGACCTGGGCCTGGCGCGGCTGGTAGCCATCGCTCCAGCTGTCGGAGACCGTGACCGGGGCCAGGGTGACGCTGCTTTCGGCAAAAGCATGCGGGGCGCTCAGGGCCAGGCCGACCGTGAGCAGGCTGAGGGGCAGGCGGGGGCGTTGCAGGGACATGCGGCAAAACTCCTTGAGGGCCCGCAGCGGGCGCGCCGTTATGGGTCGGCAGCTACTCCGAAGCTGAAAGCCCGGTACGGCGACAGTAAGGCGCAAAAAGGGCGCGCAAGTGCGAAAGGCTACTGGCATTGCGCCAGTTGGCGCCGGAGCGCGGGCGCAATCTTAGCAGGGGCGACCGCGTTGCGGTGCCCCCAATTGCAATGTATTCGTATTTGAAGGAACGAGCGGGTGGTGCGGAAATTCAGGTCTTGGCAGGCTGCTGCTGGGTGCGGCGGCGCCAGTTGCCGTCCAGCTTCGACCAGGTCTTGCCGTCGGTCACCGCAAGCAGCTTGCGGCCATCCTTGAAGGTGGCGAGGAAGGTGATTTCCTCGTCCTTGCTGCCGAGCCAGAGGCCGGCGAGCAAACCCAGCGGGCCAGCCATGAGGCAGCCGGCCATGCCCCAGCCGAGAGCGCTGCTGAAGTTGCGGCTGGTTTCCTGGTTGGCGACTTTCATGTCCTTGATGCGGGAGAGAGCAATCTTTTCGCCCGGTGAGGGGCTGGTGGCGGTCTTGAGTGTGAGCGATCCATTGCGGTACTCGCCTTCACCTTGCAAGAAATCGCCGGACTGAACGGTGAGTCTTGTCATAGGGGTTATCCAGGTTGAGAGGGCTTTTTGACCAATCCCTACTGAGCGCTCCGGATACCCCCAAGTCAATCGCCAGGCGACGGAGGGTAGGGCGTCTGTCAGACGGTTCTGACTTCCATCACCTTTCTTCCTGCCAGCCACCAGATCAGCAAGGCAACCGCGCCAAGGCCCAGGCCGGCAAGGACGATGGCGTTCCAGCCCCAGTGCTGGAACAACTGCGTGCCGAGCAGCGAGCCTGTCGCGCCGCCGATGAAGTAGCAGGTGATATAGCCGGCGTTGAGGCGGTTGCGTGCTTCCGGGCGCAGGGCGATAACGGCGTTCTGGTTGCTGACATGGACCAGTTGTACCGCCAGGTCGAGCAGCAGTACGCCGATCAGCAAGGCCGCCAGTGAAGTAGGGGCGAAGGCCAGGGGAATCCACGAGAGCATCTGCGCCAGCAGGCCGAAAGTGGTGCCCTGGGCACCCTTGCCGCGGTCGGCCAGGCGCCCGCCCCAGTTCGCCGCCAGCGCACCGGCGGCACCGGCCAGGCCGAACAGGCCGATCACGCCGTCGGAATAGTTGTAGGGTTCGGCCTTCAGCAGGAATGCCAGGGGCGTCCAGAACAAGGCGAACAGGCAGAAGGAAAAGGCCCCGAGTAATGAGCGCAGGCGCAGCAGCGGTTCCTCGGCGAACAACCGGAACACCGAACCGATCAGCGCCGGATAGGCCAGCCCGGCATGTTGCCGCCGCTGCGGCAGGGCGCGCAGCAGGGCGAGGGCGCTGAGGGCCATCAGGCCGGCGGCGAGCAGGTAGATGCTGCGCCAGTCACCCAGCGTGGCCATGAAGCCGGCGGCGGTGCGGGCCAGCAGGATGCCCAGCAGCAGCCCGCCCATCAGCGTGCCGACCACCCGCCCGCGTTCGGCAGGATCGCTGAGGCCGGCGGCCATCGGTACCAGCACCTGGGCCACCACCGAGAACAGGCCGGTCAGCGTGGTGCCCAGCAACAGCCACGGCAGGCTCGGGGCGAAGGCGCTGATCAGCAGGCCCAGGGTAGCGATGGCAATCATGCTGACGATCAGCCGGCGTTGCTCGAACAGATCGCCCAGCGGCGCCAGCAACAGCAGGCCGGCGCCGTAGCTCAGTTGCGCGGCGATGACGATGCAGCCGGCGCTGGCGGTGGTCAGGCCGAAGTGTTCGGCGATGCTGTGCAGCAGGGGCTGCGCATAGTAGTTGCTGGCCACCGCCAGGCCGACGGCGGTGGCCATCAGCAGGATCAGGGCGCGGCTCAGGGGAGGCGTGGCGGTCATGGCCGTCTCCGTTCAATGGGGTGAGGCGGGCAGTATGGAAAATGCACTAGGATGACGCCAACGCATCGTTTTCATTCAATCAATCTCGAAACAAGATGGATAAATGAACCTCAAGCAGATCGAGTACGCCTTGGCCGTCGCCGAGACCGGCAGCTTCACCCGTGCCGCCGAGCGTTGTCACGTGGTGCAGTCGGCGCTCAGCCATCAGATCGCCCGATTGGAAGAACAGCTTGGCGCGCAATTGTTCGAGCGCAGTTCACGCTGGGTGCGCCTGACGGCGGCGGGCGAGGCCTTCGTGCCCAGCGCCCGCACCGCGCTGGAGGCGGCACGGCGCATCGCCGACGAAGTCGCGGCGGCCTGTGGCGAGTTGCGCGGGCGGTTGTCCATTGGCGAAATCAGCTCGTTGACGGAGCTGGACCTGGTCGACCTGCTGGCCGGCTTCCATCACCAGTATCCGCAGGTGGATATCCGCTGGTTGCAGGGCAAGAGCGAAACGATGATCGGCGATGTCCGCGAGCGGCGCCTGGACGTGGCGTTCATCGGTGTCTGGCCGGGCGAATCGCTGGACGGTGTCGAGTGGCGCCTGCTGGCCAAGGAGGAACTGATGGCTGTGTTGCCGCCGGAGCATTCGCTGGTTATCCACAAGCGCTTGGCACTGGCGGACCTGGAAGAGCAGCCGCTGGTGGACTTCCAGGCCGGTACCGGGGCGCGGCGCCAGACCGACGAGGCCTTCGCTGCCGCCGGCTTGCGGCATCGGGTGCAGTTCGAGGTGGGGACCACCCGCCTGATCGAGAAGTTCGTCCAGCGCGGCCTGGCCCTCGGCCTGGTGGCGGAACGCATCGCCGGCGGTTTCGAGCGGGTTGCGGTACGCCCGGTGAGCGATGCACCGGTGCGGCACCTGTACGCCATCTGGTCGAAGAAACCGACCCCCGCCGCCAGTGCTTTCATCCAGTTGCTGGAGAAACATCTGGCGGCGCGGTAGGCCATCAGGCGGCGAAGCCGCCGTCGATGGTCAGGCTGGCGCCGGTGATGTAGGCGGCTTCCGGGCCGGCCAGGTAGGCGACGAAGCTGGCGATTTCCTCGACATGACCGTAGCGACCGACCGCCATCAGGCCGATCAGGCTGTCGGCGAAATCGCTGCTGGCCGGGTTCATGTCGGTGTCCACCGGGCCGGGTTGCACATTGTTGATGGTGATCCCACGCGGACCGAGGTCGCGGGCCAGGCCACGGGTCAGGCCGACCAGTGCCGACTTGCTCATGGCGTAGGTGGCGCCGCCGGCGAAGGGCATGCGCTCGGCGTTGGTGCTGCCGATATTGATGATGCGCCCGCCCTGGCCCATGTGGCGTACGGCGGCCTGGGTGGCGACGAAGACGCTGCGCACGTTGACCGCCACGGTGCGGTCGAAGTCGTCCAGGCTGAACTCGGCGATATCGCCAAGGGCCAGGACGCCAGCATTGTTGACCAGGATATCCAGGCCGCCGAAGTGCTCGACGGTCAACTCGATGGCCTTCTGCACCGCTGCGGCGTCGGCGCTGTCGGCCTTCACGGCCAGGGCCTTGCCGCCGTGCTGGCGGATTTCGTTCTGCAACTGTTCGGCGCCGGCCTGGGAACTGACGTAGGTGAAGGCGACGGCGGCGCCCTGTTCGGCCAGGCGCTTGACGATGGCCGCGCCGATACCGCGCGAGCCGCCCTGGACCAGTGCCACTTTGCCGCTGAGGTTCTGTTGATTCGACATTGCTGATGCTCCTGAAAGGACAAGGCCGATTGCCTTGTGGATGGGGCCCAGTATCGAGCGACGATTGCTTCCTGATAATCCGCTAATCGCTATAGTCTGAATAAACCATTGGTTTGGAATCCCGGAATGGAAACCTTCAGCAGCATAGAGTGCTTTTTGCGCAGCGCCGAAGTCGGCAGCTTCGCCGAAGCTGCCCGGCGCCTGAGCCTGACCCCGGCGGCGGTGGGCAAGAATGTCGCTGGCCGGGAGGCGCGGCTTGGCGTGCGCCTGTTCCAGCGCAGCACCCGCAGCCTGACCTTGACCGAGGCGGGGCAGTGTTTCCTCACCGAGGTGCGCGACAGCTTCCAGACCATCCAGCACGCCGTGGCCAACCTTGCCAGTATCGAAGGGCAGCCGGCGGGGACCCTCAAGGTCAGCATGGGCACGGTGTTCGGGCGCCTGTACATCCTGCCGCTGCTGGGCGAGTTCCTGCGGCGTTTTCCGGCGATCACGCCGGACTGGCACTTCGATAACCGTCAGGTCGACCTGATTGCCCAGGGCTTCGATGCGGCCATCGGCGGCGGCTTCGACCTGCCCCCGGGGGTGGTGGCGCGCAAGCTGGCGCCGGCGCATCGGGTGCTGGTGGCCTCGCCCGATTACCTTGAACGCTGCGGGTCGCCGCGGCAGCCGGAGGATCTGGAGAAGGCGGACGGGATCCTCATCCGTTCACCGCAGACCGGACGGGTGCGCTCCTGGCCGCTGACCAGTCGGTCCGGGGAGCAGCGGCCACTGGCCTTGCGCCAGCGCATGACCATGACGGACTCCGAGGCTGCCTGTGCGGCGGCGGAGCAGGGCCTGGGCGTGGCGCTGGTGAGCATGCCGTTCGCCGTGCCGTACCTGCAGCGCGGGAGCCTGTCGCGGGTGTTGCCGGACTGGTATGTGGATGATGGGAACATTGCCCTGTACTACGCACAGCACAAGTTGCTGCCGGGGAAGACCCGGGTGTTCGTGGATTTCGTGCTTGAGCAGTTCAGGGAGCAGGGGTTGGAGCGGCAGTTCGATGCGTTGGCCTGACGGGGCTCATTCGACGGTGACCACCTCAAGCACCTGGCGTCCTGCGCCGAGGTCCACCTCGTCGCCCTCGGCCTTGCCCAGCAACTGCTGTCCCAGCGGCGAACGGGGCGTGATCACCGTCACCAGATCCGCCCCCTCGCCAATCTTCAGCCCGGCCGCTTCCGGGCCGAGAAACACCCGCTGCCGATTCCCCGCCTCATCCTCCAGTAGCACCAGGTTGCTCAGCTGAACCCCGGTCTCTGGATCGAAATCCCGCAGGCTCAATTGCAGATAGGCAGCCCGCGCCTGACGGATCTCCTCCATGCGACGGGCCTGGCCGGTCGCCAGGTAGGAAGCTTCCAGGCTGAGGGTGTCGTACTTGTTCTCGGCGATGTTCTCCTCGGCCGTGGCCGCCTCGTAGGCGGTCTGCGCGGCGCGCTGGAGGACATCCAGGTCCACGCCCAGGCGTTCGATGATGGCGTGCAGCAGGTCGGTCTTGTTCATTTCAACGGCAGAACTCAAGGACATTGGCCCGGCTTTTCTCGGTCGGGGCGGTGCGGTTCTGTTGCAGCCAGAACTGGCAGCGCGGGCTGGACAGGTTGCGCAGGTTTTCCTCGGCACGCGCTTCTGCGTCCTGGATCTGCTGGGTCTGCAGCGCCTGCTGGTATTGCTCGAACATGTGGTTCTGTTCCGGCGACTGTTCCGCCGCACCCGGCATCCGCGCCGACGGCGGTTGGCGCGGGGTTGCCGGCAAAGGTGGCGGTGCGAGTGGCTGGCTGAGCACTGCAGTAACCGGTTCCCGCACCTGCGGCAGGAATTGCCACGCCCCCCACAAGGTCAGGCCGATGGCCACGAAACCGAGCCACAGGCCCAGGGCGACGCCGACGATCAGCGGCAGCATTTTCGGGGACACCTTCAGTTCGCGACGACGCGCTCGGTAGGACATGGCAACCTCCTGGCCAGGACAGGGGCGGGATTGTCGCACGATGGATCGCAGCCGGCACTTTTGTCGGCCGGCGATAACCCGGACAATCGGCGATTAATCTGGATGGGGGGGCAAGAGGTGCCTGATATGAAACCGACCTGGGACATTTTCTGCCGCGTGGTCGACAACTACGGCGATATCGGGGTGACCTGGCGCCTGGCCCGGCAACTGGTGGCCGAGCACGACCTGGCCGTGCGCCTGTGGGTCGACGAGTTGCAGGCCTTCGCGCGGATCTGCCCGGAAGCGGACGCCCAGGCGCCGCGCCAGGTGCAGGCGGGCGTCGAGGTGTGCCGCTGGGACGCCGACTGGGCGCCGGCAGCAGTGGCCGACGTGGTCATCGGTGCCTTCGGTTGCCAACTGCCCGCCGAATATGTCGAGGCCATGGCCCAGCGACCCGCCCCGGCCCTGTGGCTGAACCTTGAGTACCTCAGTGCCGAGGACTGGGTCGAGGGCTGCCATGGCTTGCCGTCGCCCCAGGCCAACGGGCTGCGCAAGGTGTTCTTCTTCCCCGGATTCACTGAGCGCACCGGCGGTCTGTTGCGCGAAGCCGGGTTGCTGGAGCGGCGTGAAGCCTTTGATCGCACAGCCTTCCTGCATGACCTGGGCGTCGAGGTGCAGCCCGGCGCGCGCCTGCTGTCGCTGTTCGCCTACGAAAACTCCGGACTGGCCAGCTGGCTGGATGCCCTGGCCGGGGACGCCCGGCCCAGCCACCTGCTGGTGCCGGAGGGGCGGATTCTCGGGGATGTCCGGGCCTGGCTGGGGGAGGACGCTTTGGCTACCGGCGACATCCGTCGACGTGGGGCGCTGACCGTGCAGATCCTGCCGTTCGTGCGCCAGGACGACTACGACCGGTTGCTGTGGAGCTGCGATTTCAACGCGGTGCGTGGCGAGGACTCCTTCGTCCGCGCGCAATGGGCGGGCCAACCGCTGCTCTGGCACATCTATGTGCAGGAGGAATACGCCCACTGGGAAAAACTCGAAGCCTTCCTCGAACGCTACACCCTGGGCCTGAAGCCCGATGCGGCGGCGGCGCTGGTGGAACTGTGGCGGGCCTGGAACATGGATCGCGACATGGGCGAGGCGTGGAAACAGCTGCTGCCGCACTGGGACGAACTGGCCGTGCATGCCAGCCGCTGGTGCGCGGAACAGGCCGCTCGGCCGGACCTTGCCACGGCGCTGGTACAGTTTTACCGAAATTGGATATGATACGCGGCCTCGATTTTTATAAATCCATCCAGATTCGGATACTTCGTAATGAAAACTGGTAAAGAGCTGAAACCCGGTACCGTACTGCGGATCGACAACGACCCATGGCTGGTTCAGAAAGCTGAATTCACCAAGTCGGGCCGTAACAGCGCGATCATGAAGACCAAGCTGAAGAACCTGCTGACCGGCTACAAGACCGAAACCGTCTACTTCGCCGACGACAAGCTGGACGACGTGATCCTGGATCGCAAAGAAGCGACCCTGTCGTTCATCAGCGGTGACTCGTACACCTTCATGGACACCACCGACTACACCATGTACGAACTGAACGCCGAAGACATCGACGCCGTTCTGCCGTACATCGAAGAAGGCATGGAAGACATCTGCGAAGCAGTGTTCTTCGAAGGCCGCCTGGTTTCCGTAGAGCTGCCGACCACCATCAGCCGTCAGGTCGTCTACACCGAGAACGCTGCTCGTGGCGACACCTCCGGCAAGGTCATGAAGCCTGCCAAGCTGAAGAACGGCACCGAGATCCAGGTTGCCGACTTCATCGAGATCGACGAGTGGATCGATATCGACACCCGCGACAACAGCTTCAAAGGTCGTACCAAGAAGTAAGACTTCTTGCCCGACATGAAAAACCCGGCCTTGGCCGGGTTTTTTTATGCCTGTGGATAACTCAGACGCTGATGTGCAGGCGGACGTCGACGTTGCCACGGGTGGCGTTGGAGTACGGGCAGACCTTGTGCGCCGCGTCTACCAGGGCTTGGGCGTCGGCCTGCTCAAGACCCGGGAGGCTGATGCGCAGGTCGATGTCGAGACCGAAGCCACCTTCGATCTGGCCGATGCCGACTTCGGCAGTGATCGAGGTGTCGGCGGGCAGCTGGCGCTTGCTCTGGCCGGCGACGAATTTCAGGGCGCCGATGAAGCAGGCCGAGTAACCGGCGGCGAACAGTTGCTCCGGGTTGGTCGCTGCGCCGCCGGCACCGCCGAGTTCTTTCGGGGTGGCCAGTTTCACGTCGAGGATGCCGTCGTTGGAAGCGGCACGGCCATCGCGGCCACCAGTGGAGGTTACGGTTGCGGTGTAGAGCGTTTTCATGGGGATTTCCTCGAACCTTGTGAGCGGTGTGCGCCGTTGGCGCTGTCTGGGTACGGGGATAAAATTAGCGCTCAATTATTTAGTGCGCAATATAAATTTTCGGATTTTTCTCCCAACGGTAAGGCGACGGGGCTGGCTAGGATGCCGAAAACCCCGTCGCAGAGCCCTTAAAGACTTTTTTGCAGCTGATCGCGCAATTCCAGCAACTGCGCCTGCAGTTGCTGCAGGCGTTCAACCGTCTGGCCGCTGGCTCCCAGAATGCAATGCGGCACCTTGCGCGCCTGTTGTTGCAACTCGCGGCCGGCGTCGGTCAGTTCGACGATCACCACGCGTTCGTCCTCGCGGCTGCGGGTGCGCTTGAGCAAGCCTTCGGCCTCCAGGCGCTTGAGCAGTGGCGTGAGCGAGCCCGGGTCGGTGAGCAGGCGCTGGCTGATTTCGCCGACCGTCAGTGCGTCCTGTTCCCAGAGCACCAGCATCGCCAGGTACTGTGGATAAGTCAGGCCCAGCGCTTGCAGCAGGGGCTTGTAGACCTTGGTCATCAACAACGAGGTGGAATGCAGGGCAAAGCACACCTGATTGTCGAGCAGCAACTCGTCGCAGTTGCCTGGGGCTTCGGTGTCAGCGTTCATGCAAATCCTTTTCTGTCTCGGATCTTTGTAAGTTTAGTGCACAAATATTTAGCACTATCGCCAGCTCAATTCGCTTTGCAGCGCCAGATCCCAGGGCGGCACCGGACTGAATCGGCTCTTGAGGAATTCGAGCAGCAAACGGCTCCGAGAGTTCGTTTCATGTTCGAGGCGCAGTGCATAGATGCCGGTGGTTTCGGTTGGTGGCAGGCCGTTTTCGCAGAACAGCGGCAGCAGTTCGCCACGCAGCAGGTATTCGCTGATCAGCCAGGTCGGCAGGTGAGCGATGCCGAGGCCGGCAAGGGCGCCGAACAGCAAGGTCTCGGCATTGTTGGCGGTCATGCGCATCCGCGAAGGGCGGAATACGCGCATCTGGCCATCCATTTCGAAGCGCCAGGCGAAAGGCGGGGCCAGCCCGTCCCAGTCCAGGCCATCGTGGTCCGGCAGTTCGGCGGGGCTGGCAGGTACTCCGCGCTGGCGCAGGTAGGCGGGGCTGGCGCAGGCGATGCGCACCATGTAGGCCAGCGGTGTCGCTACCAGCCGGGTATCGGCCAGCGGGCCGGCACGCAGGACCAGGTCGACCTCGCCGAGATGGGCGCCGTGCAGGTCGACGAAGCTGTCGATCAGGCGCAGTTGTACGTCGAGGCCGGGGTAGGCCACGAGGAAGTCGGCAATGGCCGGCGCCAGGTGACGGCGCCCGAAGGCTGCCGGTGCATCCATGCGGATCAGGCCTTCCGGGGCGCAACTCAGGGACACCGCCTCGGCCCGGGCCAGGCGCAGTTCCTCGACGATTCTCCGGGCCCGTTCGGCGAAGGCGATACCTGCCTGGGTCGGGCGCACGGCGTGGGTGCTGCGCACGAACAGGCGGCTGCCCACGGCGTTTTCCAGGTTGTCGATGCGCCGCGCTACCGCCGACGGGGTCAGTGGATGGCGCCGGGACGCAGCGGAAAAGCTCGCGGTTTCCAGTACATCGAGAAACAAGCCGAGCTGTTCGGTCAGGGCATCGGGATTCATCAAGGGCTCGCTTGTGCGAAATGGGCAAAGCCATTGTGCGTTGCTATGCGTTTCCCCGCTAGCCCGCCATCGGTAGCATGCTGAAACGATTTGATTGACGAGGCTGGCATGATCGAGTGGTTGATGTATCTCGCCTTGGGCGCTGCCCTGGGCACGGTGGGAGGTTTGTTCGGCATCGGTGGCGGCTTGATCGCCATTCCGGCGTTTGGCGTGCTGTTCGGCATGGACCAGCAACTGGCCCAGGGCACGGCGCTGGTGATGGTGGTACCGAACGTGATGCTGGCGCTGTGGCGCTATCACCAGCGCAACCGTATCGAATTGCGTTATGCGCTGCCCCTGGCGGGCGCCAGTTTTCTCTTCGCCTGGCTCGGCTCGATCTGGGCGGTGGGACTGGATGCGCAGAACATGCGTATCGGCTTTATCGGTTTCCTGATCGCGTTGGCGGCCTGGAACCTGGTGCGCATGTTCATGCGCGGCACGCCACCGTCCAGCGAGCTGCGCCATCCGTGGCCGTGGCTGGGCGTGCTGGGTAGCGTCTCCGGGGTCATGGGCGGGCTGTTCGGGGTTGGCGGCGCGGTGGTCGCCACACCGGTGCTGACCAGCGTCTTCGGTACCACCCAGGTGGTTGCCCAGGGCTTGTCGCTGGCCCTGGCCTTGCCGAGCACCTCGGTGACCCTGCTGACCTACGCGCTACACCAGCATGTCGACTGGATGATGGGCATTCCCCTCGCTGCGGGCGGCCTGCTCAGCATCAGTTGGGGGGTGAAGCTGGCCCATGCCATGCCGGAAAAGGTCCTGCGCTCGCTGTTCTGCGGTTTCCTGCTGGTCTGTGCGTTGCTGCTGGCATTCGAGGTCTGAAAGCAGTCGCGGCACCGCGTCGGCGGGGCTACTGTAGTGGGTCTTGCTTGCAGGGAGTCCGGCATGCCCACTACCCAATCGTTTTCCCCGGCCCAGGCACGGCGCCTGGCGTTGTCCGCCCAGGGCTTCTCGGCGGTCGCCAGCGACCAGTCCGCAAGCACGGCGCAACTGGCGCGGATGCTGCGCCGGCTTGGCGTGGTGCAAATCGACTCGGTCAATGCCCTGGTGCGTTCCCATTACCTGCCGCTGTTTTCCCGCCTGGGCCACTACGCGCCCGAGCTGCTCGACCAGTTGGCCTGGGGGCGTGGTCGCCAGCGCAAGCTCTTCGAATACTGGGGCCATGAGGCCTCGCTGCTCCCGCTGGAACTGTACCCGTTGCTGCAATGGCGCATGCGCCGGGCACGGCAGGGACAGGGCATCTACCGGCAACTGGCGGACTTCGGGCGTGAGCAGCAGGCGACGATAGCCCGGGTTCTGGCCGCCGTCACCGAGCAGGGCGCGCTGGGTGCCGGCAGTCTGTCGACCCGCGAAGAGCGTGCCGGTCCCTGGTGGGACTGGAGCGCGGAAAAACATGCGCTGGAATGGCTGTTCGCCGCCGGCGAGGTGACAGTGGCCGGACGCCGCGGTTTCGAGCGCCTCTACGATCTGCCGGAACGGGTACTGCCGGCCAGCGTGCTGGCGCAGCCGGTGCCTGATGAGGCCGAAGCCCAGCGCGGGCTGCTGGTGCAGGCGGCCACGGCGCTGGGCGTCGCCACCGAGAAAGACCTGCGTGACTACTTCCGCCTGGCCCCGGCGGACAGCCGCGCTCGCGTCGCCGAACTGGTAGAGGACGGTCGGCTGCAGCGCTGCGAAGTTCGCGGCTGGGCGCAGCCGGCCTACTGCCTCGACACGCCGCGGGTGCCGCGCAAGGCCATTGCCAGCGCCCTGTTGTCCCCCTTCGATTCCCTGGTCTGGGAGCGCGAGCGGACCGAGCGGCTGTTCGATTTCCGCTATCGCCTGGAGATCTACACCCCGGCGCACAAGCGGGTCTATGGCTACTACGTATTGCCGTTCCTGCACCACGAGCGAATCGCCGCGCGGGTCGACCTGCGTGCCGAGCGCGCGCAGCAGCGTTTGGCCGTGCATGCCCTGCATGAAGAAGAGACGGGACTGGACGAGGCGGGGATCGACGCCCTGGCCGCCAGTCTCTGGCGACTGGCCGGCTGGCTGGGTCTGGAGACCGTGCAGGTCAACTGCCTGCGGGCCGGCACCCCGCGCTTGCGCGAGGCACTGGCCCGCGTGGCGATCAGCGGCGAACCTGCTTGAGGGTCTCGGCGATGAGGAAGGCCAGCTCCAGCGACTGATCGGCGTTCATCCGCGGGTCGCAGTGAGTGTGGTAGCGGTCGGACAGGCCATCCTCGGTGATCGGCCGGGCGCCGCCGATGCATTCGGTGACGTTCTGCCCGGTCATCTCGATATGGATGCCGCCGGCATGGGTGCCCTCGGCCTGGTGCACCTGGAAGAACTGCTTCACCTCGCTGAGGATCTGCGCGAAATCCCGGGTCTTGTAGCCGCTGCTGGCCTTGATCGTGTTGCCGTGCATCGGGTCCGAGCTCCATAGCACCTGGCGGCCCTCGCGCTCGACGCTGCGGATCAGGTTGGGCAGGTGGTCACCGACCTTGTCCGCTCCCATGCGCACGATCAGGTTGAGGCGCCCGGGATCGTTGGCCGGGTTGAGGATGTCGATCAGGCGGATCAGGTCCTCGGTGTTCATGCTCGGGCCGACCTTGACCCCGATCGGGTTGTTCACCCCGCGCAGGAACTCGACATGGGCGCCGTCCAGCTGGCGGGTGCGGTCACCGATCCACAGCATGTGCGCCGAGCAGTCGAACCAGTCGCCGGTGAGGCTGTCCTGGCGCACGAAGGCTTCCTCATAGTTGAGCAGCAGCGCTTCGTGGGCAGTGAAGAAACTGGTCTCGCGCAGTTGCGGCGCGGTATCCAGGCCGCAGGCGCGCATGAAGGCCAGGGTCTCGTCGATGCGGTCGGCCAGTTGGCTGTATTTCTCGGCCAGGGCCGAGTTGGCGATGAAGTCCAGGTTCCACTTGTGCACCTGGTGCAGGTCGGCGAAACCGCCCTGGGCGAAGGCGCGCAGCAGGTTGAGGGTGGCGGTGGCCTGGTGGTAGGACTGCAGCAGGCGTTCCGGATCCGGCACGCGGCTCTTCTCGTCGAAACCGATGCCATTGACGATGTCGCCACGGTAGGCGGGCAAGGTCACGCCGTCGATGGTTTCGTCACCGGATGAGCGCGGCTTGGCGAACTGCCCGGCCATGCGCCCGACCTTCACCACCGGGCAGCCAGCGGCGAAGGTCATGACAATGGCCATCTGCAGCAGGACCTTGAAGGTGTCGCGGATCTTGGCGGCGGAGAACTCGGCGAAGCTTTCCGCGCAATCGCCGCCCTGCAGGAGGAAGGCACGGCCCTGGGTCACTTCGGCGAACTGCCGGCGCAGCTCGCGCGCCTCGCCGGCGAAGACCAGCGGTGGATAACTGGCGAGGGTCTGCTCGACCTTCAGCAGGTGCGCGGCGTCGGGGTAGATAGGCTGTTGCTGGATCGGCAGGGCGCGCCAGCTAGCGGGACTCCAGGGTTGGCTCATGGTGGACTCGACATGTCTGATAAGGACGAAAAGGCATGCCCGTCATGCTATCACCAGCCACACGCCTTGTTGCACTGCCCGCATTGACGGACAATGCCGCCTTTTGCTTGGGCAGGCCGGGTTGGCGGGAGACAGCATGACAGAGCGGGAAGAGCGGCTGCTGGCGCAGGTGCACGACCAGTTCGGCACGATCAGCGTGTACGAGGTCGAGGACTATCGCTTCCTCGAATTCGGCGAAGCGATCGAGCAGAGCTGTGTGTTCACCGCCGACCCGAGCTGGCTGGAGTACGACTATACCCGCGCCATGCTGGTCGGCGCGCTGTGCCACGAACAGCCGGAGAGCGCGCTGTTCCTCGGCCTCGGTGCCGGCACCTTGACCCAGGCATGCCTGAAGTTCCTGCCGCTGGAGGATGTCGAGGCCATCGAGCTGCGCCCCGAGGTGCCGCGCCTGGCCATCGAATACCTCGGCCTGGACGACGATCCGCGCCTGTACATCCGCGTCGGCGACGCCCTGGAACTGCTACCCACGGCGGAACCGGCGGACCTGATCTTCGTCGACCTGTACACCGATCACGGCCCCGGTGTTGGCCACCTGGCGTGGGGCTTCCTGGAAAACTGCCAGAAGCGCCTCAATCCCGGCGGCTGGCTGGTGATCAACCAATGGGCCGGCGATGATGGCCGCCCCCTTGGTGCGGCGCTGTTGCGCGGGTTGTATTCGCGGCATTACTGGGAACTGCCGGTGAAGGAGGGCAACGTCATCCTGCTGGTGCCCGCCGACCTCGACCAGACCCTCGACGCCGCCGGGCTGCGCGCCCGCGCCGAGGCCCTGGCACCACGCCTCGGCTACTCCCTCAACTCCCTGATCGAGGTAATCCGCCCGGCATCCTGAGTAAATCGTTTCAGCCAGTCAGCCCCCGTGTCAGGCATCGCAGGGGCCTTGGAGATCGACAAGGCTTGTCGTTCCAAGGCTTGCGGTCGTCGTTTTCCGAAAAAAAGCTCTCACGGCAACTGCGAATTCAGGTATGATGCGCGCCGGTCTTTCAACGGACCTCGTTTAGGTAGTGCAATTCCCCGAAGCCAGCTTCGGCTGCGCGTCCGCATCGCGGACTCTTCCTGGACGTTCTTTTTATCTTCAATCGTTTTCGCAAATCCCCGCCGACAAAGCTGCCAGGGTGACCTTCGGGTCTTACAAGGCATGCGCAGCTTTGGAGCATGGGTCTTTGCGGATGCACTTAGAGGCAGACCCATGACCCAGGAAACCGGCGGCTTCGCCGCTCTCGATCTTCATCCAAGTATTGTTGCTGCCGTACTGGCTACTGGCTACGAAGAGCCATCCGCCATTCAGCAACAATCGATCCCGATCATTCTCGCCGGTCATGACATGATCGGTCAGGCGCAGACCGGTACCGGTAAAACCGCCGCCTTCGCCCTGCCCATCCTGAACCGCATCGACCCGAGCAAGCGCGAGCCGCAAGCCCTGATCCTGGCGCCAACCCGTGAGTTGGCGCTGCAAGTAGCCACCGCATTCGAAACCTACGCCAAGCAGATGCCGGGCGTGACCGTGGTGGCCGTATACGGTGGTGCCCCGATGGGCCCACAACTGAAAGCCATCCGCAACGGCGCGCAAATCGTCGTCGCTACCCCTGGCCGTCTGTGCGACCACCTGCGTCGCGACGAGAAAGTCCTGGCAACCGTCAACCACCTGGTGCTCGACGAAGCCGACGAGATGCTCAAGCTGGGCTTCATGGACGACCTGGAAGTCATCTTCAAGGCCATGCCGGAAAGCCGCCAGACCGTTCTGTTCTCGGCCACCCTGCCTGCTTCTATCCGTGCCATCGCCGAGCGCCACCTGCGCGAGCCGAAGCACGTCAAGATCCAGAGCAAGACCCAGACCGTGACTGCCATCGAGCAGGCCCACCTGATGGTCCATGCCGACCAGAAGGTCTCCGCTGTCCTGCGTCTGCTGGAAGTGGAAGAGTTCGACGCGCTGATCGCCTTCGTGCGTACCAAGCAAGCCACCCTGGACCTGGCCAGTGCCCTGGAAGCCAAGGGCTACAAGGCCGCTGCGCTGAACGGTGACATCGCCCAGAACCAGCGTGAGCGCGTGATCGATTCGCTGAAGGACGGTCGCCTGGACATCGTCGTCGCTACCGACGTCGCTGCCCGTGGCCTGGACGTACCGCGCATCACCCACGTGTTCAACGTCGACATGCCGTACGATCCAGAGTCCTACGTCCACCGTATCGGCCGTACCGGCCGTGCCGGTCGCGAAGGCCGTGCGCTGCTGCTGGTTACCCCGCGCGAGCGCCGCATGCTGCAGGTGATCGAGCGTGTTACCGGTCAGAAGGTTGCCGAAGTTCGCCTGCCGAACGCCCAGGCCGTTCTCGATGCCCGCATCAAGAAGCTGACCAACAGCCTCGCGCCGCTGGTTGCCGACGCCGAAGCCAGCCATGGCGACCTGCTGGACCGCCTGACTGCCGACATCGGTTGCAGCCCGCGTGCCCTGGCCGCAGCCCTGCTGCGCAAGGCCACCAACGGTCAGGCGCTGACCCTGGAAGCCGTCGAGAAAGAGCAGCCGCTGGTTCCGACCTACACCCCGCGCGAGCGTACCGGTGAGCGTTCCGAGCGCAGTGGTGGCGAGCGTGAGCGTCGTGCGCCGCTGCCGCTGGCCGAAGGTCGTGCCCGTTGCCGTACCGCGCTGGGCGCGCGTGACGGTATCGCGGCGAAGAACCTGCTGGGCGCCATCCTCAACGAAGGCGGCCTGGCCCGCGAAGCCATCGGCCGTATCCAGGTCCGTGACAGCTTCAGCCTGGTCGAGCTGCCGGAAGAGGGGCTGGAGCGCCTGCTGGCCAAGCTCAAGGACACCCGCGTTGCCGGCAAGCAGCTGAAGCTGCGCCGCTATCGCGAGGATTGATCCGCGAGTAACGAAAAAATCCCCGACTGGTTCGGGGATTTTTTTTGCCTGTTCGGGGGCTCAGTCGAAGCGGTAGATATCCATCCCCAGGGCACCGAGGGTGAACCCCTGGTGCTCGATGCCGAACCGTTCCCCCGCACCGCGAGCGAAATACAGCGGCAACAGGTGCTCATCGCTCGGATGGTTGCGCACCGCGAAGGGTGCCTGGCGGCGATAGTCGAGCAGTGCGGCGCTGTCGTTGGCCGCCAGTTTCTCCACCACCCAGTCCCGGAACGCCAGGGCCCAGGGCGCAGCATCGTTCCCGGTCGCCCGCCAGTCCAGCTCACCCAGGTTGTGGGTGATGCTGCCGGAGCCGATCAGCAGGATGCCTTCCTCGCGCAGCGCCGACAGGGTGCGTCCGACCTGTTCCTGGAAAGCCGGACCGAGCAGGCTGGGCAGGGAAACCTGCACAACCGGGATATCCGCTTGTGGATACATCAGCGACAGCGGCACCCAGGCGCCGTGGTCGAACGGCCGCTTCGGGTCCAGGCCGGTGCGCAGGCCTGCGTCATTGAGCATGCCGGCGATCCGCTCGGCCAGTTCCGGTTCGCCGGGCGCCGGGTACTGCACGGCGAACAGCGCGGGCGGGAAACCACCGAAGTCATGCCAGGTGGCCGGGCGTGGGGAGCTGGCTACCCACAGGTCGTGGCTTTCCCAGTGTGCCGAGACCACGACGATGGCTTTCGGGCGCGGCAGGCTGGCAGCCAGGCGAGCCAGGGCCGGGCCGCTTTCGCCCGGTTCCAGGGCCAGCATGGGCGATCCGTGGGAGATGAACAGGCTGGGGAGCATCGCGAAAGTCCTGAAGGGGTATGATGGCCACCATCTTCGGGCAGATCATTGATCTGATTCCAATATAAGTTTTCGCAGTATTTGATCGAAATCTTCGAGGTCGGCATGCAAGCGGATTTTTGGCACAAGCGCTGGGAGCGCAATCAGATCGGTTTCCACCAGGACCAGGTCAATCCGTACCTGGCCCGGTACTGGCCGCAACTGGGGATCGCCCCCGGTAGCCGGGTGCTGGTGCCGCTGTGCGGCAAGAGTCTGGACCTGGCCTGGCTGGCGGGGCAGGGGCTGCGGGTGCTGGGCGTGGAGCTGTCGCAGCGGGCAGTGGAAGACTTCTTCACCGAGCAGCAGTTGCAGCCGGAGCGCTTCCAGCACGGTGCGTTTACCTGCTATCGCAGTGAGGGCGTGGAGATCTGGTGCGGCGATTTCTTCCAGCTGACTGCCGAGGACCTGGCGGATTGCGTGGGGGTGTATGACCGTGCCGCGCTGATCGCCCTGCCGCCGGAGATGCGTCAGCGTTACGCCGCACAGCTCGACAGGCTGCTGCCTCGGGGCTGTCGGGGTGTGCTGGTGACCATGGATTATGACCAGTCGAAGCTGGACGGGCCGCCCTTCGCGGTGCCGGATGACGAGGTCCGGGCGCTGTTTGCCGGACGCTGGCAGGTCAGCGAGGAGGCGGAGCAGGACATTCTTGGCGAGAGCTGGAAGTTCGTGCAGGCCGGTGTCGGCAGCCTGGTGGAAAGGGTCTACCTCCTGCGAGGCTGAAAGGCTGCGCGGTCCTCCTGGAAATGAAAAAGCCCGCCGAAGCGGGCTTTTTCGTTTTCGTTGTCGATCAACCGCGGCGACGCAGCGCTTCGATACGCTCTTCCAGCGGCGGGTGGCTCATCAGCAGGCCGGCGAGGCCCTGCTTCAGGCCGCCGTTGATGCCGAAGGCGCTCAGGGTGCTAGGCATCTGTACCGGCACGCCCTGCTCCGAACGCAGGCGTTGCAGCGCGCTGATCATCGCCCCGGTGCCGGCCAGGCGGGCACCGGCGTCGTCGGCGCGGTACTCGCGTTTGCGCGAGAACCACATGACGATGATGCTGGCGAGGATGCCCAGGATCAGCTCGGCGACGATGGTCGCGACGTAGTAGGCGATGCCCTGGCCTTCCTCGTTCTTGAAGATCACCTTGTCGACGAAGTTGCCGATGATCCGCGCGAAGAACATCACGAAGGTGTTCACCACGCCCTGGATCAGGGCCATGGTGACCATGTCGCCGTTGGCGACGTGGCCGATCTCGTGGGCCAGCACGGCACGCACTTCATCGGGGGAAAAGCGTTCCAGCAGGCCCTGGCTCACCGCCACCAGCGCGTCGTTGCGGTTCCAGCCGGTGGCGAAGGCGTTGGCCTCGTAGGCCGGGAAGATGCCCACCTCCGGCATCTTGATGCCGGCTTCGCGGGACAGCTCCTCGACGGTCTGCAGCAGCCATTGCTCGTGACGGGTGCGCGGCTGGCTGATGATCTGGGTGCCCGTGCTCATCTTCGCCATCCACTTGGAAATGAACAGCGAGATCAGCGAGCCGGCGAAGCCGAACACGGCACAGAACACCAGCAACGAGTCGAGCTTGAGGTCAACCCCGTTTGCCGCCATGAACCCGTTGAAGCCGAAAAGGCTCAGGGTGATGCTGGCAATCAGCACGACCGCAAGGTTGGTGGCCACAAACAGCAAAATGCGCATCATGGTTGTTACGTTCTCCTGACGGATAGATATGTAGCGTATGCGGGTATATAAGGTGCGCGCCTTGGTGATTCAACTGGCCGACTATTTCAAACTGTGTACGCGTCAAACAGACAGACACGTCAATCCAACCCGCGGTTCAGAGCCGCGGGTAGGAAAATGCGAAGGGAGAGTGGTCGATACCTGCGACTTTTCAGACACAGGTATGACTGTAGGCTATTGCCGGTAGGTCTTCAGGAAATTTCCGATGCGGCCGATGGCCTGCTCCAGGTCGTCGACCCGTGGCAGGGTCACGACGCGGAAGTGGTCCGGGGTCGGCCAGTTGAACGCAGTACCCTGGACGATCAGCAGTTTTTCCGAGAGCAGCAGGTCAAGGACGAACTTCTCGTCGTTGTAGATCGGGCAGACCTTCGGGTCGATCTTCGGGAAGGCGTACAACGCGCCCATCGGCTTGACGCAGCTGACCCCGGGAATGTCGTTGAGCAATTCCCAAGTGCGGTTGCGCTGCTCCAGCAGGCGGCCCGCTGGCAGAACCAGGTCGTTGATGCTCTGGTAGCCGCCGAGGGCGGTCTGGATCGCGTGCTGCGACGGCACGTTGGCGCACAGGCGCATGTTGGCCAGGATGTCGAGGCCTTCGATGTAGCTCTGGGCGTGCTGCTTGGGCCCGGAGATGATCAGCCAGCCGGAGCGGAAACCGGCCACGCGGTACGACTTGGACAGGCCGTTGAAGGTCAGGCAGAGCAGGTCCGGTGCCAGCGAGGCGCTGCTGACGTGGATGGCGCCGTCATAGAGGATCTTGTCGTAGATCTCGTCGGAGAACACCACCAGGTTGTGCTGGCGGGCGATTTCCAGCATGCCCAGCAGGACTTCGCGGGAGTACACCGAGCCGGTCGGGTTGTTCGGGTTGATGATCACCATGGCCTTGGTGTTCGGGGTGATCTTGGCCTTGATGTCTTCCAGGTCGGGGAACCAGTCGGCCTGCTCGTCGCACAGGTAGTGCACGGCCTTGCCGCCGGCCAGGCTCACTGCGGCGGTCCACAGCGGGTAGTCGGGCGCCGGGATCAGCACTTCGTCGCTGTTGTTGAGCAGGGCCTGCATCGACATCACGATCAGCTCGGATACTCCGTTGCCGAGGTAGATGTCCTCGATGCCGACGCCTTCGATCTGCTTCTGCTGGCAGTACTGCATCACCGCCTTGCGCGCGCTGAACAGGCCCTTGGAATCGCTGTAGCCCTGGGCGGTCGGCAGGTTGCGGATCACGTCCTGGAGGATTTCCTCCGGCGCCTCGAAACCGAAGGGTGCCGGGTTGCCGATGTTCAGCTTGAGGACGCGGTGGCCTTCCTCTTCCAGACGCTTGGCGTGCTTGAGCACCGGGCCGCGGATGTCGTAGCAGACATTGGCGAGCTTGTTCGATTTGCTGACCTGCATGATGTGATCCCGATAAGAAAAGATCGCCGCCTACTGCGCGGTGAAAAGGTTTGAAATGCGAGTAAGACGGGTGCCAGACTGATGTCTGAATTGAGGCGCAATAATACGTCTCGCCCGTGCCGACGAAAAGAAGCAGCACGGGCTTTTTGATTTGCCGAGGCCTGCCGATGGAAAAGCTAGAGAAAACCCTTGAAGAATGGCGCGAGATGCTCGACCCCGCGCAATACCAGGTGTGCCGCCTGAAGGGCACCGAGCGGCCGTTCAGCGGCAAGTACAATTCGACCAGGACCGATGGCGTCTATCACTGCATCTGCTGCGATGCGCCACTGTTCGACTCCCGTGCCAAGTTCGATTCCGGCTGTGGTTGGCCAAGCTTCTACGAGCCGATCGAGGACAGCGCGATGATCGAGATCCGCGATACCTCCCACGGCATGATCCGTACCGAAGTCACCTGTGCCCGCTGCGATGCGCACCTGGGCCACGTATTTCCCGACGGGCCGCCGCCGACCGGCCTGCGTTACTGCATCAACTCTGTGTGTCTGGACCTGAAGGCGCGCTGACGCGCGTTCTTCATCACTATCAAGGAGCGCGATCCATGGCGGGACCATTGCTGGACATTCCCTGCACCACCATCAAGGGCGAACAAAAGACCCTGGCGGACTTTCCGGCCAAGGCCGTGCTGATCGTCAATACCGCCAGCCAGTGTGGCTTCACCCCGCAGTACAAGGGGCTTGAGGCGCTGTGGCAGGCGTACCGCGAACGCGGCCTGGTGGTCCTCGGCTTTCCCTGCAACCAGTTCGGCAAGCAGGAGCCGGGTGACGAGAAGGCGATCTCGCAATTCTGCGAGCTGAATTTCGGTGTCAGTTTCCCGCTGTTCCGCAAGATCGACGTCAATGGTCCGGGTGCGCACCCGCTGTTCGTCGAGTTGAAGAAGCGTGCCCCCGGCCTGCTTGGTTCGCAAGGCATCAAGTGGAACTTCACCAAGTTCCTCCTCGACCCGAAGACCGGCGCGGTCAGTCGCTACGCCCCCACCACCAAGCCGGATGCCCTTGGCGCCGACATCGAGGCGTTGCTCAAGTGATCGCCGGCGGCGCCCAGTGGTCGATCAGGGCTTCCAGCTCCTCGCGGCGGAAGGGCTTGGCCAGGTAGTCGTTCATGCCCGCGGCGCGACAGCGTTCGCGTTCCTCGGGCATGGCGTTGGCGGTCAGGGCGACGATCGGCAGATTCGGCCAGCGCCCGCTCTGGCGAATGCGCCGGCTGGCCTCGTAGCCATCCATCACCGGCATGTTGCAGTCCATCAGCACCAGGTCGAACTCACTGTCCTCCAACAGCTCCAGCGCTTCGGCGCCATGGGCTGCGACGCTGACCTCGCAGCCGAGCTTGCCGAGCATGCCCTTGGCCACCAACTGGTTGACCGGGTTGTCCTCCACCAGCAGGATTCGCCCGCGACGCAGGCTGGCGGGTCTGTCGGCCGGTTGCACCGGCGTGCCTTCGTCAATCCGCGCCAGCACCCGGCGCAGGGCCTGGTACAGCGCGCCTCGGGCCAGCGGGCGGGCCTGTTGTTGCAACGGCGCGAGGTTGCTCGCCTGTTCACCGGGAAGGAAGTTGCCGTAGGCGGTGATCAGCAGGATGGGTGCCTTGATCTCCGGGCGGGCGGCCAGCACGCAATCCAGGTCGTCGGTGATCAGCAGGTCCGGGGTTTCGCCGGCGAGGCCATCGAGGTCGTCCACCCGCCGATAATGCAGGCCCCAGCGCGGCAACAGGGTTTGCAGCAGTTCGGCGAGACCGCTTTTCGCGTTGCTGATGGCGATGACATGGCCGCGCAATGGGTCGGGCATCATCGCCGGGCTGTGGCTGGGCAAGGGCAGTTCCGCGCTGAACTGGCTGCCGAAGCCGGTCTCGGAACTGATGCTCAGGCGGCCCTGCATGGCCTCGCAGAGGTTGTTGGTCAGAGTCAGGCCCAGGCCCGTGCCGCCGTACTGCCGGGTAATGCCGGCACCGGCCTGGGTGAAGGGCTGGAAGATGCGCGTCTGCGCCTCCGGTTCGATGCCGATGCCGGTGTCGCAGACATCGATGCGCACGCCGCCGGCATGAGTGCCCAGGCGCACGTCGACGCGGCCGAAGCGGGTGAACTTGAGGGCATTGGATAGCAGGTTGCTGACGATCTGGCGGACCCGGGTCGGGTCGCCGAGGACCATCGAGGGGAATTTCGGGTCGATCAGGCAGGTCAGTTCGACATTCGGCGCGGTGTTCTGCGACAGCAGGTTGGCGGTGTCCTCCACCAGCGCACCGAGGTCGAAGGGGATGCGCTCCAGTTCCAGCTGTCCGGCATCGAACTTGGACAGGTCGAGGATATCGTTGAGCAGTTCCACCAGCACCTTGCCCGAGTCGTGGGCGATCGACAGTTGCTGGCGCTGTTCGGCATTCAGCGGGCTGTCCAGTGACAGCGCGATCATGCCCAGAAGGCCATTGAGCGGCGTACGGATCTCGTGGCTCATGTTGGCGAGGAAGGCGGCCCGGGCCTGGGCCATGTCCAGGGCGCGACGGCGCGCGTCTTCCAGCTCCAGGTTGGACTGGCTGAGGCGATTGTTGCTGGCCTTGAGCTCGTTGGTCCGCGCCGAGACGATGTTCTCCAGCTCGTTGAGGTAGTCGGTCAGGCGGTTTTCCGCAGTGCGTCGCTGCTGGATCTCGGTGGCCATGGTGACGAACTGCTGGTTGGCGACCTTCACCAGTACGCCGATCTCGTCGTCCTCGTGGCCGACCGGGAAAGGCAGCTTGCCCTGGTTGGCATCCCGCGGATCGCTGTTGCTCAGGGCGCTGATCACCCGCACCAGCGGCTTGGTCAGCATCATGTAGAACAGCGCGAGGAGGATCCCGGTCAGCACCAGGCTGCGCACGAAGCCGTTGAGCAGGGTGATTTCCGCACGCTTGAGGAAGCGGCTGCCGAAGGCGAAGGTGTCGACGTCCAGGTACAGGGTGCCGAGGTACTCGTCGGGCATATGGTTGAGGAACAGGCGATTGCGAAATTCCCGGTTGTTGCCGAACAGGAAGTCGCTGAGCACCCGGTAGGCGCTTTCCTCGCGAGGGCGCTGCATGTCGGCGAGCACGGTGTCGTTGTTGTCGATCAGGCGCGCGTGGACGATGGCGGGGGATTGCAGCAGGCCGAGGGTCAGTTCCTGGGCCAGTTCCGAGTCGATGTTGTAGGCGATGCGCGAGGCGGTGTTATGGCTGATATCCAGCAACGCCTGCATCTCGCGGTTGATGGACGCGTCTTCGCTGGCATAATCGATCCCTATCTGGATGAGACTGAGCAATGTTCCCAGGATGAAACCGACGAGGACGGTCAGCCGGGCTTGCTTGTACGACAGGCGATTGGTGAACTTGATATCCATGGTCCCGAGCCAGTTCCACATTCCATGCGCTGCGCAAGCATAGCCGATCAACCCCGGCTGCTGGCATGACTGTCACACATTCAGTTTGCTCCTTTATATACCTGGATCTGACTGAGGAAATTCCCGTGGACCCTCGTTTCAATGCTTTTCTCGATCGTGCCGAAAGCGTCCTGGCACGGCTTGAGCCGCTGTTGCCGGCGCCGCGACCTGACATCGACTGGAGCGACTGCCTGGCGGCGCGCTGGCAACGTGACGGGCGCAGCGGTTTCCTGCTGCCGCTGCAGGTCAGCCTGGACATCCGCCTGTCCGACCTGATCGGGGTCGATCTGCAACGTGAGCAACTGGGCCGCAATACCCGGCAGTTCCTCGACGGCGTGCCGGCCAACCACGCGCTGCTGTGGGGCTCGCGCGGAACTGGCAAGTCCTCGCTGGTACGGGCGCTGCTGGCTGAGTACGCCGCCGCCGGGTTGCGCCTGATCGAAATCGAACGCGATCACCTCGCCGACCTGCCGCGGGTGGTGGAGCAACTGCACAAGTTGCCGCAGCGGTTCGTGCTGTTCTGCGACGACCTCTCGTTCGAAGCCGGGGAGGGCGATTACCGGGTGCTGAAGAGCGTGCTCGATGGCTCCCTGGAGCAGGCGCCGGACAACGTGCTGCTGTACGCCACGTCGAACCGCCGCCATCTGGTACCGGAGAAGCAGAGCGATAACGAAAACTGGAAGATGGTCGATGGTGAGCTGCACCCCAGCGAGGCGGTGGAGGACAAGATCGCCCTGTCCGACCGCTTCGGCCTGTGGCTGTCGTTCTATCCCTTCACCCAGGAGCATTTCCTCAATGTCGTCGAGCACTGGATCAGCCAGTTGGCCAAGGGGCCAGGCCTGGTCTGGCAGCGTGACGACGAACTGGACAAGGCCGCGATCCGCTGGGCGACCGGCCGCGGCAACCGTAATGGCCGCTGTGCCTATCAGTTCGCCCGCTACTGGGTCGGACTCAAACTGTTGGAGCAACACACATGATCGATTTGAAAGCGGCGGGCACCGGCCTCGACGGCTACGCCCTGCTGGCGGCGCAACTGGAAGCCTTGCTCTCCGGCGAGCGTGACTTCATCGCCAACGCCGCGCAGTTTTCCGCCTTCCTCTATAACCAGGTCGAAGACCTGAACTGGGCGGGGTTCTACCTCAACCGTGATGGCGTGCTGGTGCTCGGCCCGTTCCAGGGCCAGGTGGCTTGCGTACGGATTCCGTTCGGCCGTGGCGTCTGCGGCGCGGCGGCGGCCAGCCTGCAGACCCAGCGGGTCGAGGATGTGCATGCGTTTCCCGGGCATATTGCCTGCGACAGCGCGTCGAACAGCGAGCTGGTGATTCCTTTGGTCAAGGATGGGCGGCTGATCGGCGTGCTGGACCTGGACAGTCCGAAGCTGGCGCGCTTCGGGCTGGACGACCAGGCGGGGCTGGAGCGCTTGGCCGAGATTTTCCTGAGCGCCACCGACTGCTGACACGCACCAATAAAAACGGGGCCCTTCGCGGCCCCGTTTTTTCTGGAAGTGGTTTCAGTCGTAGATGACCTTCTTCTTCCAGTTCTCTTCTTCGTCGGTCTTCAAGCCTTCGGTCAGGGCGTTGACGTCATCCGCGGTCGGCTCGATGGTGTCCAGCACCATGGCGTTGGCCCGGGCCAGCAGCTTTTCCATGTATTCCAGTTGCTCGCGGTACTGGCCTGGCTCCGGCTGCTTGCGCAGGTACTGCACGCCGCGCTCGAAGGCGAGGCGGGCATGGCCGGGCTGGTTCTGCTGGAGGGCGGCCTGGCCCAGGTTGTTGAAGAACTCGATGTGCAGGACCACCAGGATGTGGCGGATTTCCTTGACCCAGTACTTGGCTTCATTGGTGGCCAGGAAACCTTCCTGGTTGGCGCGGACCACCTGGCTGTGCATGGCCTCCAGCAGGAAGCGCACGTCCTTGGCCTTGGCCTCGGTCTGGATCGGGCTCGGCGGGTTGCCCACCGGCAGCGACTCACCCTGGGCGATCAGGGTTTCCAGTTCGCCGATGCGGTTGCGGATATCGCCGTTGTTCTTGTCCAGGGCCAGCTGACGTTGATTGAGGTTGAGTTCGAGGCGGGTCAGCAGCAGCTTGAGGGCCGGCGTCATCAACTGCCCGGGGAAGGTCTCGGTGATCTCGCCCACCCGCCGCAAGCGTTCGGCCAGCTCGACTTTCAGCCGCGCGCGCTCCAGCTTGCTGTTCTCGACTACATTGTTGAGGTAGCCGATAACGATCAGTAAGGCGATCCCCGCGACTATAAGCAGGGTAATCATTAGTGGTGTCACCGTTCACGCCTCGTCAGTCTGTATACCGATTGAGTGTAGTGTCTTCCCATTTACCCGGATAGGGCTGTTTGGCAGAAGCCCGAGGGGGATTGGTGGCAATTTGCCCTATGTCACAGATGGACAATTATCTTCCCCGCTTTTTCCTGTGTCGGCAGGTGCTTGCGAAACAAGAGGGCGGGTACTCGCCAGGTGGACCTGAAACGCTGCGAAGTCATTGATTTAAATAAATTTCTATTTGGGGGTTGACGCCCCCTCAAAGCATCCATAGAATGCGCGCCACTTGCAGCGTAAAGCACACAGCGAAACGCGGCAGGGAGTGAAAAGTTGTAGTGTGTCCCCTTCGTCTAGTGGCCTAGGACACCGCCCTTTCACGGCGGTAACAGGGGTTCGAGTCCCCTAGGGGACGCCAA